>JAGNKU010000006.1:0-118175 GCA_017999985.1 Phycisphaerae bacterium
ACCTGCGGTTTACAAAACCGCTGCTCTGCCGACTGAGCTACGGTGGCAACTCAATTGCAGATAAACACTTATGATCGCTCTCGCTGACGTTCGTCACCGATCACGACGCTTCTCGCGAAGGTCGGCGCGGTGTCCTAATATACCATGGAAACGCCGCTGCCGCACGGGGAACGCCGATACAGGAAAGGTTTTCAAGGCCGCTGCTCGTGCATGGCCGCAACCAAGAATCACCGCCTAACCACGACGGCCGGGCGCGAACGCGAGCAGACGCGCCAGCGAGCCGGCGAGCTGATCCAGGGCGGCGGAGTCGGGCAGAGTGACCGACAGCTTCAAGCGACCATCGGTGTCATGTTCCACGCACTCCGCTAATTGCCGCCGAACGGCTTCGACCAAGTGCTCCTGGCCGCCCGCCGGCGCTCCGGCGGGGGCCGACTCGGAAGGCGCGGACGGGGGCGTCGGCAACAGTTCTTCGACAAACGCGAACGCGGCACCGAGCAGCTTGCCGGCCGCCAGCCCGACTCGCTCGCGCCGCGCGTAGCGCTCGGCTTCCGCGGTCTGACGGGCTTTCTCGCTCTCATCGACGGGTGCATCGGGCGGCGCGCCCAGGAGGACCTCAAGCCGGTTTTTGAGCTCGCTCGCACCGCTGGCAAGATCCACGGTGTCGACGTCTGACGCAACGTCGAGGGCGGCCAGCGCGAGCTCCTGCTTCGCGGAGAGCGTCCCCAGCAGGTTCTCCTCGATCGTGCCCTCAGTGATCAGGACGTACACCTGCACGGGGTTCTTCTGGCCCATCCGATGCGCGCGCGCGACACGCTGCTCGAGCACGGCCGGGTTCCACGGCAAATCCACGTTCACGACGGTGTCGGCAACCTGGAGGTTCAGCCCGGTCGCACCGGCGTTGGTGGTCACGAACAACCGGCAGGCGGGGTCATTCTGGAAGCGCTGTACCAGGGATTGCCGCTGCTTCTGGGGAATCGAGCCGTCGAGCCGCACGTAGGCGGCGCGCCGCCTACGGATCAGCGGCTCGATCAGCCCCAGCATGGTTGTCCACTCTGAGAACAAGACGATCTTGTGGCTCGCCTCCGCCAGGAGCGCGCCGAGCAGGTCGTCGAGCGCGGCCAACTTGCTCGAATAGCCCGGCTTCTGCTTGTCAACCAGGTACGTGCTGTCGGCCGACATGCCGCACATGAGCAACGCCTTCCGCAGGCGAAGCAGATCCATCTCGCTGATGTAGGGCTTGCGAACAATGGCGCTGACGATCCGCAGGTGCGTCCGGTGCAATTCCAACTGCTCCGCGGTGGGCGCAATGCGGACGAACTCTGTGGACCGCGGCGGCAAATCGCGCATCACCGAAGCGCGCGTGCGTCGCAACAGGATCGGCGCGAGCCGCTCGCGCAGCTCGGCGAGGTTCTTGTACCCCAGCACCTTGCCCTTGTCGTCCACGACCCGGTGACAATTGAAGAAGCGAAACACGGGACCGAGCCGCCGGTCATCGATGAACTCCACGACGGAAAACAGCTCATCGAGCCTGTTTTCCAGCGGTGTGCCGGATAGCACCAGCGCGTAGCGGGAACGCAGGCCCTTGATCACGCGGCTGGTCTGCGCCTCCCAGTTCTTAATGCGCTGGCCCTCGTCGAGAATGATCAGGTCCCACGGGGCCTGCTCGATCGCCAGGATATCCCGCAGCACTTGTTCATAGTTGCAGATGGTGAAGAAACACGCGTTGCCGTATTGGCGGGCCCGCTCGGCGGCGCTGCCCAGCACGAGTTGGCAGTCCAGCGCGGAAAACCGCCGAATCTCGGCGCGCCATTGCGACTTGAGCGTCGCGGGGCAGACCACCAGTACCCGGCGGATGTTGGCCTCGCGCCGCAGCAGCTCGGCCACGCCGATGCCCTGGATCGTCTTGCCCAACCCCATGTCGTCGGCGAGGATCGCCCGGCCAGCGCCGTGTCCAATGACGCCGGAGGGTGGCGAGTATCACGCCATCGTCGTGTCCGCACCAGGTTACCGCGGCCACGTTTGGCGCAATCGGGTAAAACCACCGCTTTGCCGACTGAGTCAAGGTGGCAAACGATCGGCTGCAAGCAACTTATGGCACGCCCGTGGCGCCCGGGAACTGCTTGCCGTCGTCGCCGTGGCCCCCAAGTATATCACCAAATTCGCCGTCAAAGCATCTGGCCAGCCGGGCCGCGTGGCGCCAGCTGCGCCCCTACGATCAACAATCACCCCCGCCCCCCAAAGCCGTCGCCAACGCTCAGCGCGCAGCCGTGTAGCCGAGCTGGACCAGGGCCTCGTCCTCGTTCGCGGCGAACTTGAGCACCTTCGTCAGCTTCATGATCTCGAAGACCTTCATCAGCTCCTTGCGCAAGCTGCAGATGATGACGGTGCCCTTGATCGCCGTCGATTTCTTGTGCAGGTTCATCAGCACGCCGATCGCGGCCGACGCGAGGAACTGCACCTTCCCGAAATCGAGGATCAGCTTCTTGACGTCCATTTCGTCCACCAGCCGGTAGAGTTCTTTGGCGATCGCCTCAATCTGCTGCGCCTCGAGCAGCCGGGCCTCCTGGAAGTCCACGACCGTGACGTCCCACATTTTCTGAACCAGGATCTTGGGGGTGGTGCTCATGCGGCTTCTCCGGCGTAGAACTCGACATCCGCTTAAGTCAGCACCCGCATTGTACCGTTCCGGCGCCGACTGGCACGCGGAATCCGTCGCCGGCGACCCGGCACGGCGCGTTTTCCGCGATTCACTGGCGGCAACCGTCCGTGACCCCGGCCCATCCGTAAGCGCAACTCCGACGCGCCACCCAGGCCAGGTCAGGCCGCTGTGGCACGCACGCGCTGCCGTGCGCCGCGGCAGCATCACGCCAGCCCGCGGAGCGCGCACGTCGGTCCACGCGGGCAGGTTGGCGACACGAAGGTTCCATGCGGTCATCCGGCAGCCGACGTGCCGGACATGAAACGGAGCGCCGGCGGCGCGAGGCGGCGCCGCACCGAGCAAGGTCCGCTGCGGCGCGTTCGCGGCGCTGGCTCCAGCGGCGCGCCCGCGCGTCAACAACGGACGGATAAACGAGCGCGATGCGCGCCCGGCCGCGGTCGTCGCCGAGGTCACGCGTGATAATGCTGCCGCGCCGCACGTCGGGCGGGCACGCCCGGGTGCTTTTTTGCCTTTTTCGCGACGCACGCCGTTCGACGAATCGTATATTCCCCAATGTGACACCGGCTTCCCTCACCAGTTTCCAGGCGTGCGGCGGCGGTGGGCAACCGATGCTGCACGTGAGGGCGGTCTCATAAAGACCGAAGAACGATGGACATGACAACCCTCCAAAACCAACTGACATCCATACGGGCAAGTGACAGTGAGCTTGCCGAGCGTCTGTCTGAGCTGGATGCCAAGCTCGGAGTCTGGTTGTCGATTGTCGAGGCGGGGCACGCCGCGCTCCTTGAGGTGGCCCGGAAACTCGTGCCCAACGCTGTGCCCCGCGAGGCCACTGTACCCCTGGTGACGCCCGAGCCCCCGGGTGCGACGCCCGCGACGCCGAGTGCGGATCCCGCCACGTCGGCGCCCCTGCCCGCCGACGAAGCGTTCCTCCAGACGCTCGACCACGAGACCGCCCAGGCGATCCGGGTCCGGCGGCGGCTGTGTGGGGGCAACCGCAGCGTCCAGCAGCTCCTGGAGGAATACCGGGCCGCGCAAGCCCAGCAGCCAGCCGAGCAAGAGAACAAGCCGGCGGCGGGACGTGGTTGGTGGAGACGAAAGAATGACTAGCACCACAGGTAAACTGCTGGACGTGCCCGATCTGAAGGTGGCAGAGATGGAGTCCCTCGGCCGGGCGGTGATCGCGGAAATGCGGGCGATGCGCGAGCTGCTGGCGGCGCGGACCACGGCCCTGGAGGACTGCCGCAACGCCCTGCTCGAGTTTGAGAAGGAGCTCACGCAGCGCCACGAGGAAGTCGAGCGGCGCGAAAGCGAGTTCTGCGATCGCTACGAGCAGCGCGAAGCCGATCTGACCGCGCGCGAGCAGAAATGCGCGCAGTCGGAAGCCCAGGTCAGCGCCGAGACGAAGCGCATCGCAGCCGCGCAGGCCGAACTGAAGCAGCAGCAGACCGAGCTCGAGCCGCGGCTGAAGTCCGTGGCCGCCGCGGAAGCTGATCTGGCCAAGCGCGCGGCCGCGCTGGTTGAACAGGAACAGCAGGCCGCCGCGGCCGCCAGTGCCTTGGAATCAAAGCGGACGGCGTTGGAGGAAGACCTGGCCCGCACGCGCGTTGTCGAAAGCGACCTCGCCAAGCGCTCCGACGAAGTCGCCGCGGCCAGCGCCGAGGTGGAGAAGCTGCGCAAGACGTTGACTGCCCGCGAGCAGGAACTGTCCTCCGAAAGCGAGGAGTTGCAGCGGCAGGCGGCCGAGATGCAGGCCCAGCAGGCCGCGCTCGAGCAGGCGGCTGCGGAACTGGAGCAGCGTCGTGCCGCGTTCGACGAGGAGCAGGCCGCGCTGCAGCGCGCCCAGGCGGAAGCCGCCACGGCCCGCAACGAACTGGAGAGCGCTGCCACGAACCTCGCGAGCCTGCAGAAGCAGCTCCAGGCGGAGCTGGATGCGCTGGCCGCGCAGAAAGGCGAGCTGCTCGCGAGCCCCGGTCAGCCCGAAAAGGGCAGTGGCGGCGGGAAGCGCGGTGCGGCGGCGCTGAAGCCCGCGGACCAGAAAGCCAGCGAGTCGCTGGAACGGTTCCAGAAGCTGTGCCGCGACGCCAAGCGGAAGGCAATTGGATCAGTGTAGAGCCTTGTGAGGTGAGGATCGGGCCGTGAACCTGACACTGTTTGCCGGTAGCAAGAAGGCCGCGAACGCGCGGAGTTCGCCACTCCACGGCGACTTCGTTCCCGCGGCACCCACGAAACCGGTCGCGGACCTGCTGGAGCAGGCGTTGCGAGCGGGTCGCCTCGGGCACTTCGTGGCGCAGCCCTCGCCGTGGGCGAACCAGCCGCGCTTCGAAACCGTGCTGGCCGAAGCCGCCCGCGCGATCGATGAACGCTTCGCGCTGGTGCCGGCGGGAATCGTGTCGATTCCCCTGACCACCTGTGATGATCCCGGTCAGCCGGAGACGGACTGCGAAACGCAGGAGTTCATGCTGGCCCGGCACGCTGTGACCAATGCCGACTTCCAGCACTTCGTCGACGCCGAGGGATACCGCGACATGAGTCTGTGGCCAGAGGAAATCTGGCCGCACCTCATCAGCTTCAAGGACATGACCGACACGCCGGGGCCGCGCTACTGGCAGAACGGGCGCCACGATCGACGGCTGGCCGATCACCCGGTGGTGGGGATCTCGTTCTATGAGGCGGCGGCCTATGCGCAGTGGGCGGGCTACCGGCTGCCGACCGAGGCGGAGTGGCAGATGGCCGCCAGTTGGCAGATCCGCAGCGAGGCCAATGTCCACCAGCGCTATCCGTGGGGCGACAGTCTCGACCTGCAGCGCTGCAACATCTGGGCCTCGGGGCACAACGGCACGCTGCCGGTGGGGGCCTGTCCCGGCGGCGCGGCGCCCAACGGTGTGCTGCAGCTCATCGGGAACGTGTGGGAGTGGACGAATTCGGATTTTCTGTGTGCGGACACGAACGGTCAGCGGGTCGTGGGGGACTCGCGCATGAACAGCATTCGCGGCGGGGCGTTCGATACGTATTTCGCGTGGCAGGCCACGGCGACGTTCCGGACCGGTCTGGCCTGCGTGGCGCGCTCCAACAACGTCGGGTTCCGGTGCGCGCTGCACGCGGTGGTGTGACCGGTGGCGTTCCCCCGACGGACGGGACCGCGCTGAGGAGATGACTGTGGCAACGGCGACTACCACGACAAACGGCATGCGATGCCTGATTTGCGGGACACTCAATCAGTCCCAGGCCGTCTTGTGCACGGGCTGCTCCGCGCCGATGGCGCTGGGGCACGAGGCCGAGGGCCAAGAGCGTGAGCCGCGGATCGTGAGCATGGTCGGCGACAGCAATGTCGGCAAGACCGTCTACCTGGGGTTCCTCCTGGACATGCTCTCGCAGCGTTCCGACGAGTTCGAGGCGGTCCCGCGCGGACCGTACTCGGTGGACCTGCCGCAACTGGTGATCAGCCACATGGCACACCGCATGTTTCCACCGAAGACGCCCATGGAAGCCAACCAGTGGAACTGGGCCTACTACCAGGTGCGCCGCCGGCAGCGCCGCGCCAAATGGGTAGACCTGGTCATGCCGGACATGGCCGGCGAGGCAATCGCCGCAGAAGTCGCCGCGCCCTCGACGTTTCGCGTCATCGACAGTCTCCTGAGCAAGTCGGCCGCCATTCTGGTGCTCGCGGACGCGGCGCTGGCGGGCAGCGGCTCCGCCCAGCCGGACTTCTTCGCCCTGAAGATGCTGAGTTACATCGATGGGATGTTCCCGCGCAAGCAGAACAAACGGGTGCCGATGCCAATCGCGATCGTGCTGACCAAGGCCGACTACGTGCCGGAGTGCTTCGACAACCCGCGGCAGTTCGCGCAGGCCAACCTCAACCGCATGTGGCACATGGTCGAGAGCCGCTTCGAGCGCGTGGAGTTCTTCGCCAGCAGCGTCGTGGGCTCCCTGGGCTACGCCACGAGCGAGGAGCAAAAGTACGTGACGCCGATCCCCCTGCACACCGCTCTGCGCGGCGTCCTGGAGCCGTTTGGATGGATCCTCGACCAGATGTAACCGGCGTGCGGCCGCACGCGGACGCCGTCGTCGCCGAGCAGGCCGTCTTCACGTCGATCCGCTCGCCGTGGGGCCGCGGCTATCGGCTCATCGCCAGCAGCCCCGGGATCAGCCCCGAGGAGAAGCGCGAGATCGTGCAGCGGGCCCCCTCGCACCAGAGCATCTGCGACGCCTCGGCGCACGGCTGCGGCCTGGCCAGCTTCGCGATGCAGAGCGGGCGGCGCTGCATCTTCTGCGCGCAGAACGCCGGCGTCGAACACAGCGCCCGCGGCGACCACCGCGTCCACACCCACGTGTTGATCCTCACGCCAGCCGACTACTGCCGCCTGCGCTGCGATCCCCTGGCCATCTGGACCGCCGCGCGCGCCGCCCTCGCCGGCAAGTGGCTGAGCGAAGAGCCACCCGTCGCCCTGGCACAACTGGAACTCGACGCGCGCGCCGCGATCGAGTACCCCGCTGCCCCCGCTACGTGGTCACCGAGCACGGACGACTTGGACCGCCTGCTCAGTGTCCTGTTGCACCTCCTGGGCGGCCGCCGGGTGCTCGTCCAGGGCCCGCTCGACGCCTTGGGGGTGCTGGCCTGGATCTGGTCCGGCGTGCCGGCGGCGCTGCGCGCGGCGCTCTCGCTCTCGTGCGGGCTGCGTTACTCGCCGGGGCGGAGCTTTCCGCTGATTCTGCTCGAGGGACCGTGTAGCGAGGCGGAGCGGAGCGGCAACGGCGCGGAGTTCACGGTCGTCGACTGGGCCGCCGCGACCCGGCCGGAGGCGTCGGAGTTTGATCCGTGGCTGAGCCTCGTGCGCCGGTACTGGGCGGCCGGCCGCTTAGCCGAATTGAATCCGATCTCGGCGGAGCTGACGGAGGCATGCACTGCGCCGGTGCTGGCCCGCGTGGCCGGGCTGTGCGCCGATCACGCGCGGCTGGCTGACGCCGATCTGGAGAGCATCGATGAATTGACGGCACGCCACGCGCGCAGCGCGTGGACGAATGGCACGGGCGCGCGGCTGTACGCAGAATTCTGCCACGCCGCGGCCGGGCGGCGTGAGCAACTGCAGCAGCAAGCGGAAGATGCCGGCGCGGCGGCTCAGGATTCCTGCGCCGGGATTCGCTGAGCGGCGCGGCCGGCACCGGTGAGCGGCTGCCGACCCAGGCGCACCGCAGGGAACGCAGCGGTTTACGCCCGCATCATCCGCGTCGTCAGGCGTGGGACGTGGCGCGAGCGTCAGTCCTCGCACCGACCCGGCCAGCCCTGCGGCAGGTCAAGCTTCATGAGCCACACGCGCTCCTGGCCGACGTCCTGCCCCCAGTTGGACGCCCACACGACCCGTGATCCGTCGCGGGCGAGGCTGGCGTGCGTTTCCTCCCAGTACGCTCCCGCGGTGCCGTACACCTTCGCGAGATAGAAAACGCGCGGGTTTTGACGATCAAGACGCACGAGCGTAAGCGTGCGATCCAGCCAGTTCTGTTCGGGCCGGTCCGGCTCCGTGAACGTCGAGACCAGGCAGTAACCGGGCAGATTGCATGAAATGTGAATGCTGCTGTTCAAACCCACCGGCGAGTCCGAGTCATAAAAGAGCCGGATAAGCGGCACGCGTCCGGTGCCGGCGTAATCACCTCCGGACTCCAGGATCGGCAACGTGGTCGAGTCGAGCGGGATCAAATCGATGAAATCGGTCTGGGTATTCTGCATGACGATGATCTCGCGGCCCTCGCTGTCCAGCCCGACGTCGGCGTGCGCAATGCCATAGTCCAGGCGGTGGAATTCCGTCAGGTCGTGATTGGCCAGCGTGAGACCGGTCAGCGGCGCGCTGTTGTCCCAGTCGGCGCCGATCAGCACCCACGTGCCGTTGGGCGACATGCCAACCCAGTCGATGCGCGCCTCCTCCGCGGCCAGGGCGCGCACACCCAGCACGTGATCGGTCTGGCGATCCCAGGTGAACAGGTAGCGCGCGCGGTAATCCTCCGCGGAGCCCTGCAGCAGCAGTGCCCAATAGCGGAAATCCTGCGACGCTTCGCCTTCGTCCCGCATGGTGATGCGGTACAGGTCAGGGTTCGCGTTCAGGATCGGCGCAAGCGTCGGCTCGGTGGCGAAGTCCTTCACGGTCGTGACGGCGCCGCTGGCAACGTCAACGGCCACGATGCGGAACTCCTGCAGCCCCCACAGCAGCGCGGGATCGATCGGGTCCCAACGGGGTTCCTCCACGGTCACCGCGCGGACCAGGCTGGGATCTTGATCGTACGGCACCGTGTCCGTGCGGTAGATGCGCCACTCACCGTCGGGCAAGTACATCAGCAGGATCAGCGTGCTGTCCGCATTGAACGGATCATGCCGCGCGTATTCGTGCCGCAAGCCGACTGTCTGCGTCACGCGAACCTGCGCGGTTCCGAAGCGCGTGTCGGTCACGGCCTCACCGGCGGCAGGAACGTCGGCCGCCACCAGGGGGTACGTCGGGTTGTCGCCGGACAGTGGCGCAGGTACTTCGACGAACGCGACGTCCGCCGGCTGATTCGCGTCGCCGTTCGCGTCCGGCTCGTTCGGGTCCGAGTTCTGTGCCGGGCAGCCGAGCAGGGCGAGCCCGACCAGTCCCAGGCCCATCCTCTGCACGGACTGCCCAAAAAACGCTGGCCCGTTCATGAGTCTCCTCCAGCGGACGTGTGCCTGTCGCTGCCGCGATCGCCGATGCCAGCAATCACGGCGCGCAACTGAGCCGGAACGCGTCGTCCAGATTCAGCGGCAACACCAGCGTGTGAAACCCACGATCCTGCGCATCGTCGCATAGCGCCGTCCGCTCGGCCGCATTGTTCACATACGCGCCGGCGTACTCGGCGTTGAACACCGGCTTGCCCGCGTCGATGAACGGCTGCAGCGCGTCGCACTCGTCGTACTCGTGACACTGCTCGTTCACGCTGAAATCGAAGTACGCCACGAGCTGCGAAATCTGGTCGAGGTCGTTCTTGAGTCCTACGCACAGGCCGCGCGCGTGGGCCTCGTCGGCGATGAAGCGGTTGAAGTCGAGCTGGTCCTGTGCGGTCAGCGGGAAACCGCTGTCGTTCACGTAGCCGTCGACGTTGTCCGGCTCGACGCAGTCGCAGCCCTTTTCCACCGCGAGGTCCAGGCGCGCCAGCATGATCTGCCGCACGTTCGCCGCGCGAATGTCGAGCCAGCGTTCACCGGCCCATTCTTCGAGCGCGTTGCCCAGCGCGGCGGCCGCGAATTCGTTCGCGTCCGCGCGGAAGTCCTCGTACGTGCCCGCCGAGAAATAACAGATCACCCGCCGCCCCTGCCCGTGCAGCTCGTCGATCAGCGCCGTGCTTGTGTCAAACAGATCGATGTCATACGCGTCCACGTCATAGGTGATGTTGATCTCATTCGCGGCGCTGGGCTGAAGCTGCCACTGCCATGTCGTGCCCACGTCGGGCTTGTACCAATCGCCGCCCGCGTCCGCCGGCGTATTCGTGTCCGCCGGCGAGTTGCCATCGGCATTGCCGTCGCGCGGGCAACCAAACCACGCGATCGCGAGCCCGAGCAAGACCACGAGACACGTTCGCTGAATCATCTACGCATCCGCCGCACGGTCGTGACCGGTCGGCGCCGCCCGCCGGCTCACGCCCAGCAGGAACCCGAGCACGATCGCCAGCAGCGCCGCGATGAAGACCCGCCATTCCGCCGGCATCGAGTAATTAAACGTCTGCGCCGCGATCCAGAACAGCAGCGTCTTCGGAATGAACGCCAGCAGGAACTGGGCATCGGCCTGGGCAGCATACGCCCGCAGGCTCCAGGTTCGCCACCGGCCCTGAATCAGAAAATCCAGGTAAGTGTGCGTCACCATCATCCCCCAGCCGTACATGCCCAGGCCGTTCAGCCAGAAGCTCTTGGAGAACGCCAGCCAGAGCGACTCCGGCACGCCCGGCACCCGCCCCGGCCACAGACTCGCCCCCACCAGCCCCTCCACCGCCGCCGAAAACGCCGGGAACGCCACCGCAAACCACATGCCGAACAGGCCCCACACGGCGGCCCGCTCCAGCGGCCGATCCAGCGCCCACGCGCCAGTCTTCAGCCGCCGCTTGAGCAGTTCCCCAAATGTGCCCAGGAAGAAGAGCTTCACGAACCCGGCGGCGAAGGGGTGCGCCTTGCTCAGCCCGGCAAATGCGGCGGGCCAGCCCAGCGCGAAGACGATGATGGCCGTCGAGCCGAGCGTGTAAACGGCAACCGTCAGGTGCCGCGGCTGAAAACGGCCGGACGCAGCCAGAGTTCTGGGGGTGTACGATGCGCCGGTCACACAGCGCTCCCGCAGCGGTACCGGCGCCCGAACATCATGCGGCCGTTCGCACGATCTCGCTTGCGGCGTTGAATAGTAAGGCAAATCGGTGGGGAGGGGAATGTCCGCACGGCGTGCTAGGCACTCCCTTGGCATGCGGCGCGCACCGCGGGCAACAGCAGCAGGCCGATTTGCAGCACGCTGAGCAACGTCCCCACTGGCACGTACCAAAGTGACAGAACCGCGCAGCCAAGCATGGCCCACCAACCCCACGGCGATCGGCCGCCAAACCCCGCTGCCGCAGCCAGCCACGCAAGCCCGAGCAAGATGAGGCCCACTTTCACGACCGTGGAACGCGGTTCCAGACCAACCCCACGAACCAAGTGTGCCCAGGGCCCGAGCCGGCCGGCGTGTCGCCCGGCGTTCGGTGTCACGTAGTCCCCCACCACCAGCGCCCGACCGCCATCAAACAGCATCCACCCCCCTTCCAGCACGCCAAGCCCGACGATGACCCAACCCAGCCAAGGCACGCGGCATGCTCCGAAATTCGACCCGTAGTTACGCACTGACGAGCAATTGATACTAGCAAGCACCCGGCGTCGTCGCACGGTGCGCGAACGGCTCGATCGCGGACGCCAAGCACGCCGCCTAGCGCTTCAGACTGTCGACCACGATGCCTACAAACGCATCAGGATCGAATCCACCCTCGTTCTTCGCATCAAAGTCCTTCGTCGGCTTCGCGGCGATGATCTCATCACGCGTCTTGCCGGCGTCGAGGAGCTTCTGCACCCGGTCGCGAAGCGTGGCCAGCATGTCGCGGAACGTCCGCAGGTCCGCCAGCGTCGCCAGCGGCCCGTGGCCGGGAATGATCCGCGTCTGGTCGTCCGCGAGTTTGGCGATCTGGTCGAGCGCCCGGATCATACCATCGATGGACCCGCCGGCGTTGAGATCGATGAACGGGTAGCACTGGTTGAAGAATACGTCCCCGGCGTGCAGCACATTGGCCTGCTTGAACTGCACGATGCTATCGCCGTCGGTGTGCGCGGGGGCCAGGTGCAGCACGCGAATTTCTTCGCCACCGTGATACACGGTCAGGGCGTCCGTGAAAGTCAGCGTCGGCAGCGCGGCGGCGGGCGACGGCGGCACGCGGCGGTCGAGGTTGCGCAGCACCTGCTCGCTGCTCATGCGCTGCCGGACGTTGGCGTGGGCGACGATGCGGGCACCGTGCTGGGCGAGGTACTCGTTGTTGCCGACGTGGTCGAAGTGCCAGTGCGTGTTCACGACCATGCGGATCGGCTGCGCGCTCAACTCCTTCACGGCGGCCAGCAGCTTGTCGCGCAATTGACTGTACTCGCTGTCCACCAGCAGCACGCCGTCGTCCGCGAGCGCGACCGCCAGGTTGCCGCCGGCGCCGGACAGCATGTACACATGGTCCGCGAGGCGCGTGGACTTAAACTCGATCCGCGGCTGCTCCTGGGCCAGCAGCGGTACGGCGATGACGACGGAAAGCAGCAAACACGCAGCGATGCGGCGGTGTGTGGCGTGCATTGGCGAATCTCCCATCGAGCCACGGGCGCGACCACCCTGCCCTGCCAGCGACGATCGCTGCCCTGCGTAAGTCAGCATAGTCGCGGCCCGGTCTGCGTACGCCGCCGGCGACAAGAATCGACAAGGCCTTGTCAGCCGGACATGCCCGTGTGGACGCAGTCCAGCCGGCGCGCCGACAGCAATCGGTGGTGTACGCGTGGGGCTTGCGCGCGGCGTCAGGCCGGCTTGCTCGGCTGGTCGCGGTCGAAGTGCGGGAGATCGTCGGGGATGTCCATGGCGAATTCGACGAGCCCGGCACAGCGCCCCGCCTCGAACCAGGGCATCTGGTGAATCATGCGTTTGCGGCCGTTCTTCGTGATCGTGTAGTGGTTGGGCCGGCCCTCGGCGATGAGCCGGGCGATCTGCGCGCTGGATTCCGCCTTGTGGCAGTCGCGCAGATTCTTACCGACTAGAGCCAGTCCGCCGTCTTTGGCGTACTTCTCGGCGGCGGTGGAGTTCAGGAAGAGTATCTTCCCCTCGTGATCGCAGACGATCATCGAGACCTTCAGACCGTTGATCCAGGCTGGTTCCACGCTCATCCTCGGCAATCTCTTGGAACTCGAAATCCAAGGCCATTTGACCTGCCCGGCGATCTGATTTCAATGCCCCCGCCAGGCGCGAATGTCGTGTCTCCGGTTGGCGGACATGGGGACCCGGCTGTCGTGCTGCGTGACGACTACCATGGTCTTGCTCTTCCAGTCTGGAAGAGCAAGTCGTCGAAGCTGAATGGCGTGGGTTGACGGACATCGTCGCCAGTGAAGCGGGGCGGACCGCCGCGGGCCGACATGCAGTCCGGCCGCGTACACATGCGGCCGCCGAGTAATACGGCTGGGATGCACGGAAGCCCCATACGGCGCTCTGCGTGATTCGGAACGGCGCGTGATACACACGGCTGCCACTCGACGTTGCAAGGTTGGCAATCGGACGTGCCACTCGCCTTTTTGAAGTCACAGACTGTGACTTCAAGAAACCGTGGCGGCAAGCGCGCGGGGCGATGGCAATCTGCATGCAGGGCTCTGCAAGCTCCGCTTGATCGGCCCGCCAAGCATTCAAATCGCGCGTGAGCCAAGGACACGGCCGCTTTGACGGTCCACCGCCTCATGGAAATACGATGGGTGTTCGTACGTCTTCACCCCGGCGGAACCGAGCTGGTGAGCGGCCGTGCCACACTCCCGCGAGGCGGCCATGCCGCCATGAGCCCCACACCAGGCCGGCCACGCCGGAACCCAGCGCGTATGCCGCTACGTCGAGCGCGTCTGCGGTGGTACGGAACACAGCGGGAAAGAGCGGCGCTATGACCTCGAAGCAGACCGACCATACCACAAGATGAAACAGCAACTCAAACGCCGTCGGGTATCTACTCCGCTGGCGGACGCCAAGAAGACAATTTACGAGCAATACCGGTGGCAGAAAGAGGGGAATACAAAGGAAGTCGTTGAGGTAGTCCGGGAAGAAACTAATGTACGCTCCCCAATGAGGTTTCATAAACCAGCGGTTCGCCAGGTAGATTGTCAGGGCAGTAAGACATACGGGGTCGAAGCAATACTTGAATGAACCGGGAGCCCCATCGCGCTGTTTGTCCATGTCTAGTGCCCGCTACTTGCAGGGCCGAAGAAGAAGCTGGGCACCAGGTGCACCATGATCAGGAAGGCAGCAACAAGTGCTATGGCCAGCATCCAGGCGATCCGCCGCAGCGACTGAGCACGCAGATCCGGGACTTCCATTAGGTAGGTTGTGACGTCAGCCGGGTTGAATTGCGTCCCGCATTCGGGACACCTGGGCTCAGATAGGCCACGCAAGTCGTAGTAACATACCTTACAGAACATCCTACTGTTGCTCCCTGCTGACGAGGCACCGGCAGTCTGGGCGGCGTACCGTTGTACGCGGCTCGGCGGGAGCTTCGCCCGCCCTACACCGGCGGGACGCCGGTGCCACAGCCCACGCGCCACAGTCCGCGCTCCAGCCTCCGCACGCTCACCCTGTCCTCTCCCTGCGAGGGCGACCGTTTATTCACCTCCGCCGCTTGCGGCCGGGCCTTTGATTTCCACCTCCCGCACACAGTCGATCACCGTGCCATCGACCCACTTGATCGCCGCGACGATCTCTTCGCCGAACTTCGGCGGGTCCGGCGAGGCGATTTACCCGCCGCCGGCTTCCTCCGAGGACAGATATTCACGGATGCGATCCACCTCGACAATCCACAGCTTGTGGAGCGGCGCAGCACTCTGCAACCCGCGCAGCAGCGTGTGGACACAGGCTTCCAGCAGAGCGAGACTCGGTCTGGCGGGTGGACGGAATACAACGATGCCGGCATACTTGTCCGGGGAAAAGCGCAGTGGGTTGGCAAAATCCAGATCGAGCGTGACCAGGCAGCGGGCTTCTGCCGCGCAGTGCGCGATGAGCGTTGCATCCGGCGCGCCGGCAAGCTGCTCGTCGCGCGTGGAAGCGACATCGTGCCCCGCCTCGGCGAGCAGGCGACGCCCGCGCTCGCCCAGATTCTCGTCCAACTTGATGCGCATTCGTCACCCCGCGAGGTTGAGGTATCGCTCGCGCGACATTTCGGCGCCGTACGCGATGCACGCGTAGATGTCGGACTCGGTCAGGCCGGGGTAGTTGTCCAGCAGTTCGCGCATGCTTGTGCCACTGGCTAACAAATCAAGAACCAACGAGACCCAGATGCGCGTCCCCCGGATGCACGGCTTGCCAAAACACACCTGGGGATCGATCGAGATCCGGGCCAGCAGTTCTTCACGGGTCATGGCAGGCACCTCACAAGCAATTATACCTTGCCGGGTGGCTCGGCGGGAGCTTCAACCACCCCGCACCGGCGGGATGGCAGTGCCACACGGAGCGGCTCAGCGTGAGCTTCGCCCTCCTACGGCCGACTCGGGGGTCGGCCGCTACTCCCCACCGCCGCTTGTCGCCGGACCCTTGATTTCCACCTCGCGCACGCTGTCGATCACCGTGCCATCGACCCACTTCACCGCCGCGACGATCTTTTCGCCGAACTGCGGCGGGGCCGGCGGGCCGCCGCACATGTCGTCCACTTCCTTTTTGATCTCCTGGATCGTGCGGATGGGCAGCTTCGAGCCGGACTCCTTGATCGCCGTAATGAGGTCCTGGCGGCGCGGGTTGATCGCGATGCCGCGCTCCGTGACGATCACGTCGATCAACTCGCCGGGACCGACCAGCGTCGTCACGTTGTCCACGATGACCGGGATGCGGTCGCGGACGCTCGGGATCGGCAGGATCACGCACGGGCTGGCGAGGCAGTTCTGCCAGCCGCCGATGCCGTGCAACAGCCGGCCGTCGGAGTGCGTCACGACGTTGGCATTGAAGTTCACATCGACCTCGGTCGCGCCCAGCACCGCCGCATCGACGAACGTCGCGAAGTGCCCCTTGCCGTGCCAGTTGTACGACGTGAACGGCGAGGTCATGACGTGCCGCGGATTGTCGCGCATCGAGCGGACGCCGTGCAGGTCGAACGTCTGCCCGTCGAGGATGTAGTCGGTGAGGCCCTCTTCGAGCATCTCGACGAGGTATTTCGTGCTGCCGCCGCGGATGAAGCGGGCCTTGATCTTGCGCTCGCGCATGTAGTCGCGGAGGTAGATGGCGAAGCCCAACGCCGTGCCGCCGGCGCCGGCCTGGAAGCTGAACCCGTCGCGCATGATGCCGACGTCGCGGACGAACTGGGCGGCCATCTCGGCGATCATCAGGCGGTCGGGGCTCTTGGTCAGCTCGGTCGTGCCGGAGACGATTTTCGCCGGGTCGCCGATGACGTCGAGGACGACGACCTGGTCCACGTTGTTGCCCTGGATCTGCCACGGCACGCACGGGAACGGCACGAGGTTGTCGGTGACCATGATCGTGTGGTCGGCGTAGAGCGAATCCACCAGCCCGAAGCCGAGGCCGCCACACGCCGACGGGCCGTTGACGCCGTTGCTGTTGCCGAACGGGTCGCAGGTCGGGGCGGCGAGGACGGCGATATCGATGTGGATCTCGCCATCCTGGACGCACTGCCAGCGTCCGCCGTGCGAGCGCAGGACGCCCAGGCCGCGCATCTTGCCGGTGGAGCAGTAGTCGCCGAGGGGGCCGTTCATGCTGCCCTCGATGTGGTGGATGACGCCGGACTCGATGAGCGGGATGAGCGGGGCGTGGCACGGGAAGCACGCGGAGGGGAACCAGATGAGATCTTTGACGCCGAGCTCGGCCGCGGCCTGGAAGAGCGGGACGCCGATCTTGTCGCCGTTGCGGAAATGGTGGTGCGAGCTGATGCGCATGCCGTCGCGGAGGCCGGCGTTCTTCAGGGCGACCTTGAGGGCCTCGACGGCGGTGGAACACGAAGCCGCCCGCGCGGGAACGAGGGCACGTGGCACCTCGATCCCTTGATCCCTCGATCCCTGGCTCCCTACCATCGCCGCCACCACCTTGTTCCCATCGCGCGGGAAGTCGTTGGATGAGCGCACCGGCGGCGCGGCCTTGCGGGCGGTCGGCGTATACTGCCCGACGCCTTTGAACGGCACCTGTTGCTGGCCATTGACGATGGTCGGGACCATGCGTCCCGCGGCGTTCTTGACGAGCTGGACAGACGATTTCGACATGCGGTGCATCCTCTCCAACGGCGGACACGAAGCGCGCACGCGTCGGCGGGTGGTCGCCCCGCCAGCGTGTAGATCCGCCATTTTCGACAAAACGCTCTGGAATGCAAAGGGGGCAGTAGGGCAGGCCTCTGTGCCCGCCAAGGCGGACGCGACGCGGCGGCGGTCCACAGAACCCAAAGCGGCAGCGCCGGGCCCGCGCAGCGTGCAGGAGAAGCACTGCTCAAGAGCAGTGGCACAAGGCCAGTCCGCGTGGCCCGTCGGAACCCGCAGCACCAGCGCCGGGTCCGCGCTGCATTCTATGGCAATGGCGCCAGCCGCACGTTGCGGAAGTGAATCTCCGCGCCCTCCGATTGCAGGCCGATCTTTCCTGGCGTTTCCTGCACGTCCGTCGCTTCGTTCAACACCTCGCCGTTCACGCGCAGCGTGATCGTACCGTGATCGACGGTGATCTCGTACTCGTTCCAATCGCCGATCGGGCGCTCGGCGCCGTGCGTCTTCTTCGTGTTGCGGCCCTCGGTGCGCGCGGGATCGACCTTCATCGGGAACTCATCGATGTTCCAGAAATCGCCGGCGTTGCCGCTCTGAAGCTGGGCCTCGACGCTTTTCGGCCAGACCTTGTCCGGGCCGATCAAACGCAGCAGCACGCCACTGTTGCCAGCCTGCTTCGTGACCGGGTTGAAACGCCATTCGAGCTTCAGCACATAATTCGTGTAGTCCGCCGTCGTGCGGATGTAGCCCACCGGCTGGCCCTTGCAGACCAGCACGCCGTCGGCGACCGTCCACACTTCATCCATCTTCCCGCCCTCGGGCAGACACGCCTGCCAGCCCGTCAGGTCCTTGCCGTTGAACAAGCGCACCTCGCCCGGCAGCGGCGCCGCCAAGTCACGGACGCGGATGTTGCGGAACCAGACCTCGTCGCCATGATGCTGCAATGCGATGTGCCCGCGCGGCTGGAGGCCAAAGCCGTCGTACTCGCGGAACTTGCTGCCGGCGATGAGCTTCTTCCATTCATCGCCGACGAGGCGGCACTCGACCACCTTCTTGCCGTTGAGCCAGTGCTGCACGACGCCATCCTGGACGCGAATCCGCACCTGATTGAACTCGCCCGCAGGCTTGAGCACCTTGCCGGCGACGGCCGGGCAGAGATCGAACATGGATCCGGCGGAGTGATTAGACTCCGGCGCTTCGCCGGCGCCGGCGTCGTCGAGAATCTGGTATTCCGGCCCGGTCTGCCATGTCTCGTCGTTCGCTTCGGTGACGCGGTAGATGATGCCGCTGTTGCCCTTGGGCGCGACCTTCCATTCGAGCGTCAACTCGAAATCGCCATACTGGTCGGCGGTGATAAGATCGCCGCCGGTGGCGCCTGCGACAGTCTTCAGACACCCGTCGGCAACGACCCAGCCTTCGGTGGGAAAGCTCTTCTGCTTGTAGCCGCGCCAAGCCGTCGTGTCCTTCCCGTCGAACAGAACCTTCCAGCCGGCGGCTTGCTCGGCGGGAGTGAGCTGCGATCCGGCGGGCGGCTTCGCCGGCTGCTGAGCCAGCGCCATGGCGGCCACGCATGCGATCAATCCTGTGCTCAGAAAACGGTGTGCGATCATGATTGCATCCTCCAACGGCGCGCGACGCTGAACGTCAGCGGCGCACCTAATAGCCGCGGTATCCGTTCAAGCCGGGCATTCTCGGTGATTTCTACTACCATGCAAAGTGGCCCGATGGCACTACGCCCGCGGCCGGAGCGCGGTCAGCCACAGGTTGTCGCCCAGGCGCGGCGCGAAGACCTCGCCGACCTCGAAGCCGGCCGCGCGGACGAGCCGGCCCAGCGTGTCCGGCGTGAAATACTGCACATGCTCCGGCCAGCGGTAGCCGGACCAATGTGCGCCGCGCCACCGCCGGAGCAGGCTATCGTAGTTCGGCACCTTGATGAACAGCGCGCCGCCGGGGCGCAGCAGATTGAACGCCTGCCCGAGCAGCTTGGCCGGCTGCGGGTCATGCTCAAGGAAGCTGATTGCCGTGATCACGTCGAAGGACGCCGGTGCGAGGGCGAGGTCTTCAAGGCGGCCGATCAGCACGCGTTCATCGCCCAACCGCCAGCGGGCCTTCGCGGCCATCTTCGGCGACAGCTCCGTGCCCATCGGGTCGAACCCCGCCCGCAGGGCGACCGCCGCGAAACGCCCGTCGCCGCACGCGATGTCCAGCAGGCGACCGCCGCGCACGGTGCGCCGAATGCGTCGCACGGCCCGGCGTTCGCGACTGGGCTTGAGCAGCATGAGCGTGTAGGTGTAGATGCGCGTGAACGGGTTCCGCTGCCAGCGCTCCCAGCGTTCACGGGCGAAAGATGCATTCCATTCGAACTCGGTCTCGACGCGCTCGCCGGTCGGGATGTCGGGCAGGTACGCCAGGTGGCACGCGGCGCATTCGACGAGCCGCCAGGGGCCGCGCGTCAGCAGCAGGCGGGAGTCGTCGCCGCCACACACGGGGCACGCGCGGTGCATGACAGCGGGCGTCGCGGCGGGCGTTTCGTTGGCTGGTGATGACAGAGTCAGATCCTTTCAGGTTGCCGGCTGACGGTACTGCCGCGTCGGCGGATGGAGCGCTCGGCCCAAGCCCCAGGGTTCAGCCTGCTATTGTGCCGGCCCGGGGCAATTTCTGCCAGTACGGAGGGTGGTATGGGCATCCCGCCCGTCGGGGTGGTATGGGCGTCTCGCCCGTTCTTCCCCCTGCCCTGGGAACGGGCAAGATGCCCGTACCACCCAAGCCAAGCGCGCGCACCGCTGCGCTAACGCGCGACCTTGTACCGGAGCCACACGACGCCGCCCTTGAGCTTCTCGACCTGGGCGAGCTTCGCCCCGACCACGCCGGCGGCGGATGTCAGATCGGGCGCCAGGAACAGCCCGCGTGGGGTGGTGCCGCCGACAAGGCTCGGCTGAATCAGGATGCTGACTTCGCTGATGAGCCCCGCGCGGAGCAGCGCGCCGTTGAGCGTGCCGCCGCTGTCCACACGCACGACCTTCACGCCGTAGCGGGCGTTGAGCTCTTCCAGCGCCCGGCGCAGATCGACCTGCGCGCGACCGGTGATAATGCAGTCAATGTGTCGGCGTTTGAGGTAATCGCGATACTCCCGCGGGGTCGCGCGCGAACAGAGCGCGACCATGCCGCGCCAGTACGGCGCCTGCCGCAGCGCGTGCCAACTGCGCACGCGCCCACGACTGTCGGGCACGACGAGCAGCGGGCGCTTGTCGCGCGGCTTGACCGGCGGAGGCTCGAACGCGGATGCATCCTCCGGCGGTACCGGGTCCGGGGCGGCCAAGATCGTGCCGGCCCCGACGAGCGTGGCATTCTCGCGCCAGCGCGGCACCAGGCCGTAGTACTGCGCGAGATCGATATTCAGCCAATCCATCCGGCCGTCGACGCTGACGGCGTTATGCAGAATCACACGCGGCAACACGGGCGCTCTACCTCCTCAATACGCGGGACAGCCACCGCAACGGCGATGAGCAACAACTCCGGCACCCCCGTCAGACGAGAATCTCGCAGAAAAGACTCGACTCGTCCACCTCGATGAGCGTCCGCTGCCGGAACGCGAGGCCGTTGCTCAGGGCGAGAAACTCGTCGGCGCTGATCGTGCGGGCGGTGAAGCCGTCCTTGCAGACGATGTGCCCGTCGCGCGTAGCCGCTTCGTCGATTTCACCCAGCAGCCCTTCCGCGGCCTGCCGACGAAACCAGTCCAGCCGGTGCGGCCAGAAGCGCTCGGCGTAGGTGGACAGCAGGACGCGTCCGCCGGGGCGCGTGACGCGCAGGCTCTCGCGAATGACGGCGCGCGGCTCGACGTGAAACGCGGACAGGCCGTTCTGGATGCAGACGACCGCGTCGAACGTCGCGTCGCGCAGGCCGAGGGCGCAGGCGTCCATCTGCAGCAGCCGGCAGTTCGGCCGGTCGCGGAGCAGCTCGCGGCCCAGCGCGAGACTGGCGGCGGACGTGTCGATCCCCACGACCGAGCGGGCTACGCCGGCGAGCCGTGCAACCACGCGGCCATAGCCGCAGCCGAGTTCGAGTACTGCGTCGGTCGGTCGGACGCGGGCCAGGACGTGCTGGATTTCAGCTTCAAAGTACTGCTGCACGCGCAGCGGAGCGATTTCATAGCACCGGCGAAGGCGTTCGGCGGAGAGATGGTCGGAGTAGTAGCTCATCGCCTACGGTTGACAGAATATTGATTGCGGATCGCGCGAGTGCGTAGCGGTCTCACTCAGCGATTGAATTCGGTATCACGGTCTCAGACTGCTCGCTCGGTTCCGGCGGCCGCGGGAAGACCTGCCGCACGCGCGCCCACCGCTCATCTCGCTCCACCAGCCGCGCCTTGCGCTCCTGGCGCTCCGCCTCGCGCTCGCCCTCGATCTCACCCTCGAGCGTCATATACAACGCAACGGCGGCATCCAGTTCGCCCGCCGCGAATGCCTCCTGCCGAAGCACACGCTGCTGGGTGTCGTAGAAGGAAACCACGAACACATCCCCCTCCGGGTCCGCACGATCAAAGTCCGTCTCCATGACAACGAGCACGTCCCCGACCTGCTTCTCGCTGCGCAACTGGAGGCGATCTACGCCCTGATGCCATAGTTTTCCGACGAGGATCGTGTCAAGCAGCGCTGTGCGATCGACCTCGCTCTGCATGGTCGTCAAATGCTGCCAGCCGTAGTCGTATGCCTGCTGCTCTTCCGCTGCCAGCCGCTCGGGCATCGGCTTCACCGCGAGCCCCGTGCAGCCGCCGAGTGCCAGCACCGCAGACACGATCGCAAACCGCCCGTTCATCGCACTCCCTCCGTCAGGTAGACCCCTGCGCTCACGCCCCGCGCTCGTCGGACTTACAACCGAGTGTCACGAATCACCTTGCGAATCAAGCTCCGCGAGCAACTTTCCCACCTCGCTCTGTAACACGGGCAGTTTCGTCTCAATCACGTTCCACACGGTCGCGGGTTGCAGGCTGTCGTAGCCATGCACGAGCACGTGGCGGAACCCGATGATGTTGCGGTGCTCCGGAATGCGCCGAGCCACGTCGGGTGCCACCCGGTCCAGTTGCAGCACGGCCTCCCCGATGATCTGCAATTCGCGCTCCACCGCCGAACGAAACCCGCGCTCCTGCGCATAGTCGTCCACCGCACGCCCCGCCGTGAACTCGCGCCGGAACTCGCACGAACTGAGAATGTCGTACAGGTATTTCTGCGCGTCATGCGGCATACACTGGCCTCCGGCTCTCGTTCAACCGGCGGAGAAAGTACGGGTTGCGTGGAGCATCCGCCTCGACCAGATCGACGGGCCGACCGAAGAGCTCGGACAGGGCGCGTTGCAATTCGAAGAAGGTGTCGAACCGCTGCTCGGCCGGCAGGTCGCGAAACTCGACCAGAAAATCCAGGTCGCTGCGCGCGGGATCGAATTCGCCGGTAGCCGCGGAGCCGAAGACATCAAGCCGCGCGACGTGATAGCGACGGCAAAGTGCCGTCAGTTCCGCGCGGTGTTGGTCGATGAGCGGGAGCATCGCACGCTCCTCACGAAGCAATCGCTCGATTTACGAACACCCCCATTGTAGTCGTCGGCGAGGCCAGACAGAAGCGGGCAACGACGTTTGCCCGTGTCGCCGCCGTGCTACTTCACCAGCCCCAGCGCCTCCGCCAGCCTTACTGTCCGCAACGCCCGCTTGACCACCGGCGGGTCGATCATCTTGCTGCCGAGCGAGACGACGCCGAGGCCCTTCTCTTCCGCTTCCTTGAACGCCGCCACGATCTTCTGGGCCTTTTCCAGCTCCGCGGGCGCAGGGGCGAAGGCCTCGTGGATGACGCGGATCTGCCGCGGGTGGATGCAGCCCTTGCCGTCGAAGCCGAGCGACTTCGCCTCCAGCACGCTGGCGCGCAGGCCGTCCATGTCGCTCACGTCGGAGAAGACCGTGTCGATCGGCTGCACGCCGGCGGCGCGGGCCGCGTTCACCACCTGGCAGCGGGCCCAGAAGCTCTCGCGCCCTTCGTTGGTCCGCTGCGTGCCGATGTCGGCGGTGTAGTCCTCCAGGCCGATGGTCAGCGCGCAGGTGTTCTTCGACGCCGTCGCGATCTCGTACGCCTTGATCGCCCCAAGCGCGCTTTCGACGATCGGCATGAGATACACCGGCCGCGTGCCACCGCACTTCTTCTGGACCTGCTGGACGCGCGCGTCGACCTGCCGCACCTGCTCGGGGTCCTCGACCTTTGGAATCAGGATCACGTGCACGTTGTGCGGCACGATGAAGTCGAGATCGACCAGCCCGCGCTCGCCCTGGTTGATCCGCACCATGCGCTCCGCGCCCTTGAAGTCAATGCTGCGCAGCGCGTTGCGCACCATGAGCCGCGCCTCGTCCTTCATCGGCGGCGCAACGCTGTCCTCCAGGTCCAGGATCACGCCGTCCGGCTCGTGCAGGCCGGCGTTGAGCATGAACTTCGCCTCGTTGCCGGGCAGATACAGCCGCGAACGGCGGAAGCGGTCGCGTTCGGTTGGATACTGCGCGCCGGCGACGAACTCCGGGAGCAGTTCGGGCACGGCCGACACCGACGTCGTGCCGTCGGGATGCAATCGCCGGACTGCCGCTTCGAACCGGGCCATCTGCACCCACGGCAGCGCGCCGGCGTCTTCCATCTCGACGGTGGCGTTGGGCACGCCGAGGTGCGTCAGTCCGTCGCGGACGAGCTGGCGCGTGGCCTCGCCGTACATCACCTCGACCTTGGTCTTGAGCTGCAACTGGATACCGCCGGACGCGGTCGGCGTGATCTTCACCCAGCAATCGGAACGGACATCCGTGCCGCGCCGGCCGGCTTCGGCGGTGCGGCCGATCAGGTCGTTGTTCGTCATAGGTATCTCACCAACGTGTAAGCTCAGCCGCGATTTCCCAGCCGCCGGCTGAACTGCTCAGTATAGCGGCGACGGGCCGCGGCATGAAGCCGGCGGCACTGCAGACCCCCGCGCGAACCAGCGCACAGTCCGGCCAGCTTGGCGCCTCAGTGTCTTGGTGGTGAATGCGGAGTTTGGAGGTCCAGTTCCAGATACGTCGCGGCGGCGTGCGGGTTATAACGGTACGGCGCCACATCGACGAAGCCGAGGCCGCGGTACAGCTCGATCGCCGCGGTCATGTAGGAGAATGTGTCGAGTCGCATGTGCGTGTAGCCCATCTGCCGCGCGGCGTCGATCACCGCGATCGCAAGCATCCGGCCGAGGCCGCGACGACGAAACGCCGGCCGGACGTAGAGGCGCTTCATCTCGCAGATGCCGGCGGGGTCGGACGCCGGCGCGTCACCTTCCGCGAATGGCCGCAACGCTACGCACCCAGCCCAGGCCTCTACTTCGCGCGCGAGGAGCAAACGCCCACGCGGCGGTGCGTACGCCCCCGGCAAGCCGGCGAGTTCCTGCTCGAAACCCTGAAAGCAAAGATCGACCTTCAGCCAGTCCGCGTATTCGCGAAAGAGCTCGCGGACGGTGGGGATGAGCTCCGGCACGTGTGCGGCCATCAGTTCCATCGTGAAAGCGCAGTATAGCGACCGGCACGCCGGCGCGCACGCCGCCGGAATCGGGTAGCATGTCCCGCTGATTCGGGAGGCACGACACGATGGACGAGCCGATCTTCGGGGACAAGTCTCACCGGCCGAACGACGCCGATCTCGCGCAAGCGCTGGGACGCACCAAGCGCTACTGGGACGCGTTGATCGTCGCTGCGCAAGAAGCCGCGCCGAGCGCGACCGCAACCTGGAAGCACTACGGCGGTAAGAGCGGCTGGACGTTCGTCGTGCGCGGCAAGCGCAGCAATGTAATCTACATGCGCCCGCTCGCGCGACACTTCATCGCGGCGTTTGCCTTTGGCGCGGCCGCGGTTGAGGCCGCGCTGCAATCGGACCTGCCCGCGCCAATCATCGAGCTGATTCGCACCGCTCCGCAGTATACCGAAGGACGCGCCGTGCGCATCGCCGTGCAGACCGCCGCCGACGCCGCAATTGTAAAGCGGCTCTTGACAATCAAAGTGAAGAACTGACCTGCCGCCGCATTTCCGCGCACGCCGGTCGTTTTCTCGGTCACACACGCGCACCTGGCACAGCCGCGCCCGCCAGGCAAATAAATCTCGCCCGCCGACGTTTTCTATTGCAGGTGTCGACGCTGTAGCGAGGTCGGAGCGTGCTCCGGCCGCGACCGGCACCGGAAAGAGGAGACCGGATCATGCATACGACGCAAGCACTTGGGATGCTGGCAGGGGCCGCGCTGGTCGCACTGGCACTGTTTGGGCTGCCAGGCGGCTGCACCGACGAGACGGACGTGAGCAGCCTGGTCGAGACATTGACCGCGGGCCTGGCGGCTGTCGCCGACACGGACGACGAGGAAACCACGTCCACCGCATCCGAAACAGCGAACACGGACGAGGCTGAATCAACCGCGAGCGAGGATGAGCTGTTCTTCCCCGACCCGCCACCGTCGCCGCACATGCGGCACCACGCCGTGCCGCTCACCGAAGAGCAGCAGGCCGCGCTCGCCGCCGTGCAGGAAGCCTTCGACGCCGGCGAGATCACGCAGGATGAATACTGCGCACAGATGCAGGAAATACTCGGCGATCCGCCATGTGATCTGCCATTGCCGCCGATCGCGCTGACCGAGGAGCAGCAAGCGCAGGCGGAAGACATCTACCAGGCGGCGCATGACCAGATTGTCACACTGCACGCGACGGCCCGCGAGAACGTGCTGGCCCTCCTGACCGAAAAGCAGCGACAGGCGCTCGAAGAGCTCTCGCAGCCGCCCGCCTTGCCGGAAGGTGCGGCGACACCGCCGGAGCCGTTGTGTCCGCCAACCGAGAATTCAGCCTGCGCTCGGCCGGCGGACGTGCCCCTGGCGCCGTGCCCAGAGCCACCGGCAGCGTTAGTTGAGCTGGAGGCAATCGACGTCGCCGGCGAGGACCTGCCGCCTCCGCCTCCGCCGGGTGGACGCGGCCCCGCATACGGCCCGCGGGGTCCGGAAGGCCCCGGCGGCCGGCACGGCCCGGCTCCGCTCTGCCTGAGCCCGGACACGATCGAGACGCTGGGATTGACGGATGAGCAGGTTACGGCGATCGAGTCGCTGCACGAGACACTCCGTACGGCGACGCAACAGGTCCGCGATGATGCCACGACGGCGTTCGAGGCGCTCCTGACCGAGGATCAGTTGGCGGAGTTGGACGAACTACCGCCCCCACCGCCCCACCATTGGTGGTGATGGTCCGAGCTACGCAGCCCGCAGCGCCGGGCAGGTCAACGGCCTGCCCGGCGCTGCTATCATGCCGGCATGCCGGAGCTGCCGGACATCCTGGCGTACCTGGACGCGCTGCGGCCGCGCGTCGTCGGGCAGACGCTGACGCAAGTACGCATCCTCAGCCCGTTCTTCGTTCGGACGTTCGAGCCGCCCGTTGAGTCGTTGGCGGGCCAAGTCGTCCACGATCTTCGCCGGCTTGGCAAACGCGTTGTGCTGTGCTGCGGCGAGGGCGCGCATGATCCGGTCTTCGCCGTCCTGCATCTGATGATCGCCGGCCGCCTGCGCTGGCTGGCCGCGGGCGCAAAGCCGCCGGGGAAGATCGTGCTCGCACTGTTCGACTTTCCAACCGGAACGCTGGCGATCACCGAAGCCAGCGGCAAGAAGCGGGCGTCGCTGCACGTCGTGCGCGGGGAAACCGCGCTTGCCGCGCTGGACCCCGGCGGCATCGACGTGCTCAACGCCGACACGGAGGCTTTCGCCGCCGCATTACGCCGCGAGAATCACACGCTCAAGCGTGCCCTGTCCGATCCGCGCACGTTCTCGGGCATCGGCAATGCGTACTCCGATGAGATTCTCCACGCCGCGCGACTGTCGCCGCTGACCCTGACCAGCAAGCTCAGTGACGCGGAGATCGCCCGGTTGCACGCGGCGACGCGCGCTACGCTGCAACACTGGATCGAAGTCCTGCGCGCGCAGTTCGCCGATCGCTTTCCGGGGCCGGGCGAGATCACCGCGTTTCGGCCGGAGTTCGCGGTGCACGGCAAGTTCGGGCAGCCGTGCGCGGTGTGCGGCGTCGCCGTGCAGCGCATCCGATATGCGGAGAACGAGACGAATTACTGCCCCGGCTGCCAGACTGGCGGACGCGTGCTGGCGGACCGGTCGCTCTCGCGGCTGCTGCGCGATGATTGGCCGCGGACGGTGGAGGAGTTGTAGAGCGTCGCCGCCACATCATGGCAGGTCGAGCACGACCTGCCCTACGCTTGCGGGAACAGCACGAACGGCGGCGACTCGGTACGCGTGCCGGCGTCGTCTGAAATAACGTGCACGAAACCCGGCCGTAACGCCGCGCTCGCCCACGCGCCGCCCCGCGCCGCAGGCGCCAGCGCGATGAACGCCGCCTGCCAGTCCGGCGGCACGTCGAAGCGCTCCGCGATCCGGCGTAGCACGGCGATGCAGGCATCCAACGGGCTGGCCCCCTGCCGCATCAACTCGACGCAGAGGAACGAGCCGCAGACACCCATGATCAGCTCGCCATTACCGGTCGCCGCGGCCGCGCCCGCCTGTTGATCCACGTACAGCCCGTGCCCAATGATCGGCGAATCGCCGACGCGCCCAGGCAGCTTGAACGCCATGCCGCTCGTCGAGCAGGCGCCCGCCAGATGCCCGGCGCGATCGCACGCGAGCAGGCTGACGGTGTCGTGGCTGGATGTCGAAAAGTCACCTGGCGGCGTGCAACCGCGGCAGACGGCACCACTGTCGGGTGCGGTCTTCTGCTGCCACTCGCGCCAGCGCTGCAGCGCGGCGTCCGTGAGCAACGCGCGCGGTGTGAAACCCTGGCGCGCAGCGAACAGCTCGGCGCCCCGCCCGACCAGCATGACATGCGGCGTGCGCTCCATCACGCACCGCGCCAGCGCGGTCGGATTCGCGTAGCGGCGGATATCCGCGACGGCCCCGCAGCGATTCGGGGCGGTCATCACGCACGCATCCAGCGTGACTTCGCCGCTCGCGTCCGGCGTGCCGCCGACGCCGACGCAATCGACGCTCTCATCGTCCTCGACCGCGGTGGCACCGGCCACCACGGCGTCGAGGGCGATCCCGCCCGCGTGCAACAGCGGCCACCCCGCCGCATTCGCGATCGTACCGAACTTCCAGGTCGAAAGCAGTAACGCGCTCATGAGCGTGAGTTTAGCCCACGGATCGTGGCTACGCACGACATGGCGTACGCCCATCGAGCATCTCGAATCTCAGACCGTGGGTTGATGCAGCCGCAGGTGTGCGCGGGCCGCGCCGGCGCGGCTACAGCGTCCCGCTCATCCATTTCACCACGTCCTGGAACGTCACCAGCACGAACGCCAGCACGATCAGCCCCAGCCCAACCAGCGTCGTGACCACCTGGACCTTCAGGTTCATCGGCTTGCGGCGAATCTTCTCCAGCAGCAGAAACATCATCACGCCGCCGTCAACGACCGGCAGCGGGATGAAGTTGATCACCGCCAGGTTGACCGAGATGTACGCCATGAAGGACAAGAGATCGCCCATGCTGGCTTCGGCATGCTGCATGGCGACGCGCACAATGCCGAGCGGCCCGGAGACGTCCTGCACACCCACGCGGCCGCGCGGCGACAGCATGCTGCGCAGAACGGCGTAGACGCTCCACAGGACGCGTCCCGTCTGCTGCACGCCCATCTGCAGCGCCGCCAGCGGATTGCCGTGGGCCGTCACTACTACCATGCTGGGTTCGAAACACCGCAGGATTTCCGGGTCAAACCGATATTGCCCACGCATCTGCCACGGATCCGTGTTGTCGGCGCGCACCGTAAACGTGCTCGTCTCCTGCCTAGCGTCCAAAAAGCTCGACAGCCAGGTCACCGTCACCGTGTTCCCGACATTCCGCCGGAGCAGCTCCTGGACCGCCCGCGTCGCCGGCAACGCCACCTCGCGGCCCGATTCGAGCCGCACCTTGGTTTCGCCGTTGATGGCCTTGATCTGCGCGGAAGGCGGCAGTTGCAGCTCATTCACAATGCTGCTGGGCACCTGCATGCGACCGACAAGCTCCTCGGTGCCAGCGCGCGAGCGAACTGTCACCATCCGCCCGGCCGCCGCCCGCAGCACCTCAAACGCTGCAGCCCAGGTGTGCACCGGCTGCTCGTCCACTGCGCACAACTCCGCCCCGCGCGGCAACCCCAATTCCGCCGCCGGCGTGTCCGCAACCACGTCGGCCACAACCGGCCGATCTTCCTCACCACCGAACCCCACCCCCACCCGCGCCGCGCGCGTGCCGAACAGGCTGAACGGCCGGCGCGGCGTCACCGTCAGCGACACCGGCTGCCCGTCACGCTCCACCACCACGGGTATGGGCGTGTCCACACTCTTCTCGTTGCTGGCCGTGATGTCCCCGAGCAGCGGATTGGCGATGTTACCCCATTGAGCGACCACATCACCCACTTTGAACCCGGCCGCCGCCGCCGGTCCACCCGGCTCGACGCTCTCAACGCGCGAGCGCCGCAGCAACCCCAACAGGTGCCGGGTGTCCGCGGCCGGCTGCGCCGCCAGCTCGTCGCTCGCGGGCCCCAGCACCAGCGACGCGTGCTGCACGAGCGTCAACGTCTGCGACTGGCCAGGCTGCCGCGGATCGGGCCGCTCGATCGTGAACTCCAGCGGCCGCCCGCCGCAACGCTCGACCGCCACGATCAGTTCGTACAGGGTCGCGACCGGCCATTCGTTCACGCGCGTGATGCGATCACCGGTCTGCAGACCCCGCGGGTCGGACAGCGCGCGAAGCTCTCGATTCACAGTCGTCGTGTACACCGGCGAGATGCCCAGCAGCTCCGTCAAGCTGCCGGCGCGTGCGCCGGCCGCGACCGTAATCTCCTTGTCCAGCAGGACCCCGTTCCGCTCCACCCGGACGCGCAGCGGAGCCTTGGCCACGGCGGCCGCCATGCCCAGATCATCGAGCGACTCGATCGGCGCGCCGTCAATCTCCGTGAAGCGATCGCCGGCCTGCACGTTGGCGCTCGCCGCGGCCCCGCCCATGTCCACGACCCCCACGACCGGCGCAAACTTCCGCGCTCCCAGAAACAGGAAGATCGCCGCATACACGAGGACCGCGAACAGCATGTTGCAGATGACGCCGGCCGACACGACGACCATCCGCCGACCGACCGACTTGTTCGTGAACGCCCGCGGGTCCGCACTCGGCTTGACCTCGCCGGTCTCCTCGTTCACGACGATGTCGTCCTCGCCGAGCATCTTCACGTAGCCGCCGAAGGGCAGCGCGTTGATGCAGTAATCCGTTTCGCCGAAGCCACGCGCCGTCAACTCCTCCGGCTTGTACGTCGGCCGCCGCCCGAACGTGAAACCCTCGCCGCGCCGATAGCCGCACACGCGGTAGAAGAACCCGAGCGCGAAGCGGTCGACGCGCACCCCCATCCACTTGGCCGCCGCGAAGTGCCCCAGCTCGTGCACGAAGATGATGATCGAGAAGCCGATCAGCACCTTGATGAACAGGTAGCTGTTGAGCAGCCACTGCAGCATACTCTCATTCACGCTCAGGTTTTCCATCAGGCCGCTCAGCTCCGCAGACAACGTTTCACTTCTTCACGCGCCCAGGCGTCACACGCCAACAGGTCCGTCAGCGCCGGCCGCGCCACCGGTCGATGCCGCCGGCAGACTTCGCCCGTCACCGCGGCAATCTCCCCGAACGGGATTTCACCCGCCCGGAACCGCTCCACCGCCACCTCGTTTGCAGCGTTCAGCACCGCTCCGGCCGCACCACCATCCCGCGCCGCCGCGTAACCCAGCTCGAGCGCCGGAAACCGCGCCCAGTCCGGCGGCTCAAAGTGCAGACAGCGCGCCTGGCTCCAGTCGAGCGGCTCGGCGATCCCGGTCATACGCCGGGGGTACGTCAGCGCGTACTGGATCGGCGTTTTCATGTCCGGCGTGCCCAGTTGGGCAATGATCGACCCGTCCTGAAACTCCACCATCGAATGCACGATCGATTCGGGGTGGATCAGCACGTTAATCTGGTCCGCCGACAACCCAAATAGCCAGTGCGCCTCGATGATCTCCAGCGCCTTGTTCATCATTGTAGCGCTGTCGATCGTGATCTTCGGACCCATCGACCACGTCGGGTGGTTGAGCGCGTCCGCCAACGTCGCCTGCGCGATCCTTTCCGGCGACCACTGCCGGAACGGCCCGCCGGATGCCGTGAGATGGATGCGTCGGACGTCCTCGCGGTGGCCGGCGTGCAGCGCCTGGAAGATCGCGGAATGCTCGCTATCAACCGGGATCAACGCGCCGCCGCGCTCCGCGGCCAACGGCATCAGCAACGATCCCGCCACCACGAGCGATTCTTTGTTGGCCAACCCGACGTCCAGGCCGCGCTCCACCGCCGCCAGCGTCGCCGGCAGGCCCGCGGCGCCCACGATGGCGGCCAGCACGAAGTCGGCGTCCAGCGCTTCAACCAGTTCGACCAGTCCCGCGGTCCCGGCGCGCACCCGCGCTCCGGCCGGTGCGGCCCGCCGCAGGTCGTCGTAGCAAGCCTCGTCGGCGATCGCCAGGTCGGCCACGCCGAACCGCCCGGCCTGGGCCGCGAGCGGCTGCCAGTTGTGGCGTGCCGCCAGGCCCACCACGCGCAGCTCATCCCCCAGCGCCGCAGCCACCTCGAGCGCCGAGCGGCCAATCGACCCCGTCGAACCCAGAATGATTACCCGCTTGGGCATGGGGCGTAGTATAGCGTTGAATCCCCCGCGCCGCCGCCGGCTAGGCCGAGGCCGCCTTCACATCCGCGTTCGCAAACAACCCGTTGGCACGCTCGTTCTCGATCCGGGGCGGCGGCGGTTCCAGGTGGAAGGCCGGCACGATCTCCTTCAGCCGCTGTCGCGCTTCCTCGCGCGAGAGCGTGTCCGCATCCGCCACTAGCCGGTCGATGTCCCGGACGAGTGTGTCCCAGTCCGTGGGGATGTTCTGCCAGATGCCGATCTTGGGGTGCGCCGTGCGCGACACGCCCTCGCCGTCGATCGCCAGTTCCTCGTAGAGCTTCTCACCCGGGCGCATGCCGCAGAACGCGATCTTGATGTCCACGTCCGGACGGAAGCCGGACAGCGTGATCATCTGCCGCGCGAGATCGACGATCTTGACCTGCTCGCCCATGTCGAGCACGAAGATCTCGCCGCCCTGGCCCATCGATGCCGCCTGCAACACGAGCTGCGCGGCCTCCGGGATGGTCATGAAGTAGCGCACCATTTCCGGGTGCGTCACGGTCACCGGGCCGCCGCGCGCGATCTGCTCCTTGAAGATCGGAATCACGCTGCCGCTGCTGCCCAGCACGTTGCCGAACCGCACGGTGACGAACTGCGTCTCGGAGCGCGCGTCCAGCCCCTGGATGTACATCTCGGCCACGCGTTTCGAGCAGCCCATGATGCTCGTCGGGTTGACTGCCTTGTCCGTGGAGATCATCACGAACTTCTCGCAGCCATACTCCGTCGCGGCATCGGCCACGGTGCGCGTGCCGCGCACGTTGTTCTTGATCGCCTCGCCCGGGTTGTGTTCCATCATCGGAACGTGCTTGTGCGCGGCCGCGTGGAACACCGCGCTCGGGCGCTCGGTGGCAAAGACGTGCCGTATGCGGGCCCGGTCGCCGACGTCCGCGATGTACGGCACTATGTCCGTGCGCTGAAACTGGCGCCGCAGCTCCTGGTCGATCGGGAACAACCCCGGCTCCGACCGCTCGATCAGCACCAGCCGCCGCGGCTCGAACCGCGCTATCTGCCGGCACATCTCGGACCCGATCGACCCGCCCGCGCCGGTCACCACCACCACGCGGCCGCGGATGAACTTGGCGATCTCATCGTCGTCCAGCTTGACCGGCACCCGCCCCAGCAAGTCGTTGATGTCAACGTCGCGGATTTCCTTCACCGAGGCCCGGCCCGCGATCAGGTCGGTCAGCGCCGGCAACGTCTTGAACCGCAGGTTCGTACCCTGGCACAACTCGACCACGCTGCGCAGCCGCGCGCGCGTCGCGGACGGAATCGCGATGAGGATTTCGTCCACCGCGTACTCGTCGCAGATCGCCTTGATGTTCCGGATCGGCCCGAGCACCTCGTACCCGTGGATCGACGTTCCCGCCTTGGTCTCGTCGTCGTCCACGAAGCCCACGACGCGGTAACGCGCGACCGGCATCCGCAGGATTTCGCGCACCACGTTCTCACCCGCGTCGCCCGCGCCCACGATCAGCAGCTTGGGCATCACGCCCTCCGTGGCCGGCCGCACCTCCTCGTGATACAGCCGCACCGCCAGCCGCCCGCCGCAGACCAGCGCGATCGTCCCCGCGAAATCCAGCACGAACACCGAATCCGGGAATTTCTCGCCGAAGGGCTGAATCGGCAACCCGAGCGAGCTCGCGTTCTGCAGCCCATAGTACAGGATGAAAATGCCGAAGAAGCTCCACCAGGCCCCGCGCGCAATCGCGAACACGTCGCGCAGGCTGACATACCGCCATGCGGCCCGGTGCAGCCCGAACAGCACGAACACCGTCAGCTTGATCGCCAGCACCGGCACCAGCAGCGGCAGGCAGAAATCCGTCAGCCAGTCGAACACCCCCGGCTCGAAGGGCGGAACCTCGATGAACAGCGACTTGATCCACAGCAGTGGCCGTGACAGCGTGGGCGACTGCTTGAAGTTGTACGCCAGGCCGAACGCCAGGAACCAGGCGCACGCAAACAGAACCAGGTGCGCGGTGACACTCACCGGCACGCGGTGTCGCCCCAGCCACTCGAGCCAGGCCCCCTGCGCCAGCTTCTCCTCATCCCTGTGCATATCCCGTTCGCCGCGCGCGACCCGCGCGCCACATCTTATGACCGGTCGGCCGCGCGACGGCAGCGCGCCCTGCCGTGCCTCTGGTCGTCGCTCACGGCATCACGGCCCGCAGCGCCGCTGCGAAATTCAGCAGTTCGTCCGTCCGGCCCGGGTCGCGCATAGCCAACTGTTCCACCTGCCCCAGCGCTAGCTGCGCCGCACCTGAGTCCCCCAGCCGCCACGCGCAGTACGCCTGCAGCGCCTGGGCCGAGGGTGAACCTGGATTCAACTCGGCAATCCGCGCGTAGCGCCGCATTTGCATTTCGAGGAAGGCCGACCGCCCCGTGGCGGACGCGTCGCCGAAGTACGCATCGAACTCGCCCGGTGCGCCGGTGAACACGCTCTGCGCCCGGCGCAGCGCCGCCAGCAGGTCGTCCACCGCCTGCAGCGGTCGCTCCTGCTCCAAGGCCAGGTGCGCCATCAACAGCAACGGCACCGCGGTTTGGCGATCCAGCTCGCTGGCCATCCGTAAACGCTGCATGGCGCGCACGAGGTTCTCGTTGCAGTCCGTGCACCGCTCGAAACGCAGCGTCTCCGGATGGCGCATGTCTACCGTGGCCTGCTTGAAGAGCGCGATTCCCTCACGCTCCGCCTGCGCCGCGCGCTCCGCGGTGCGTTGCTCCAGTCGTTCCGCCACGGTGGTCGTCAGCGGCACCGCCGGCTCCGTCGGGACCGGGGTTAACCCCAGCAGGTTCTCGAACCGCGTCGCGGGCGCGCGCGGCGTATAGCGCGACGCGCTGAGCGCGGGCACGTACCCGATCGGCACGCCCGGCAGCGGAAGCTGCAGGCTCCGCGCGGCATCCAGGCCCGTGATCATCCCGAACTGCTGATCTCGGTTCGCAAACAGGTCGGCGTAAAACGTCCGCTGCGGCATTCCCATCGTCGCGCGCAGTCCCAGTCGGGCGGTCTGCAGAAGCCCCTGGTTCGCTGTGCTGTTCAGGTCACCCCGGGACGGCAGCCGGGGCTGCCCCAGGAGAGCCACGCTGGATTCACGCCGCGTGGCGCTGAGCGGCGCCAGAGGCGAACGCGTAAAATACCCGCCGAGCGACGTCGATGGCCCCTCGTCGGCCGGTCGCCGGATCAGGTTATCCAGTGTGCGCGCGCGCTGCGCCTGGGCGGATGCACCTGGAACGGTCGCCAGCACACCCAGTGCGCCCCCCACCCACAGCCAATACCACCAACGCATTCGAGTGACCTCAAACCGGTCAAACGTTCCAACCGGTCAATAGTACCATCGGCGTCCTGTCCGTAAAACGTCTACTTACGTCATTTGCGCGCTAAGATTCAGCCCGCCTGCAACTTCCGTAAACGTCCCAGCGTTTGGTACGTCCGCCGGCGCACGCCGTTCGCCCGGCAATGCAACCCGTGCCATCCACCATGTCGACCGCTCCAACCACACACTTGCGGTCCGCAACCTTTCGCGCACACCTAGTTATCGGCATCCAGTGGTCCGATCGCCCACCGGCCCCGAGTCGTCCCAAGGGCATGCGTAGTGTAAACGCCCAATGCTTCAGGAAGCGCGTTCGGGAGCGATCCCGACCTGCGCGGCCTCCGGCAGTCTAATGCCGAGCGGCCACCGCGCCTACCCTTGGAATTACCACGCGTTCGAGATACCCTGCGGCAGCGGGCCGACGCCCTGCGACCGGCCTCTTCTCCTCCGCGCCGGACGTAACGCTCCAAGGAGCCTGACATGCTGGTCGTGATGAACGCCAATGCCACGCCCGCCGAAGTGGCAGCGGTCGCCGACAAGATCCGCGCGCTGGGCTACGCCCCGCACGTCATCCCCGGACCCACGCGGACCGCCATCGGCATTACCGGCAATCGCGGGCCGGAGGGCCGCGAGGCCCTGCTGCTGATGCCCGGCGTCCAGGATGTGGTACGCGTTACCGCGGGCTACAAGCTCGTGTCGCGCGAGACGCACCCGGACAGCAGCGTTTTCCCCATCGCCAGCACGCGTGTGGGCGACGGCTTCACCATCATCGCGGGCCCCTGCTCCGTCGAGAACGAGAAGATGATCATCGAGACGGCGCAGTTCATGGTCGGCCTCGGCGTAAAGCTGATGCGGGCCGGCGCATACAAGCCGCGCACGAGCCCATACGCCTTCCAGGGCCTGGGCAAGGAGGGGCTGCGGATTCTGGCCAAGGCGCGCGCCGAGACCGGCATCGGCGTCGTGACCGAGGTGCTCGACACGGAGAACGTCACGGCCATCGAAGAGGTCGCCGACGTGCTCCAGGTCGGTACGCGCAACATGCAAAACTACGCCCTGCTCCGCCGTCTTTCGACCACGTCGAAGCCCGTGCTGCTGAAGCGCGGCATGGCGGCCACCGTCGAGGAGTGGCTGCTGGCGGCAGAGTACATCATGAGCGGTGGCAACCGGCAGGTGTTGCTCTGTGAGCGCGGTGTGCGGACCTTCGCCGACCACACGCGCAACACGCTCGACCTCTCGATCATCCCGGTCGTGAAGCACCTGTCGCACCTGCCCGTCATCATCGACCCCAGCCACGGCACCGGCCGTGCCGAGTTTGTGCCGGCGATGTCGCGGGCCGCGCTGGCCGCCGGCGCGGACGGCCTGATCGTCGAGGTGCACCCCAACCCGCGGAGCGCGTTGTCCGACGGGCAGCAATCACTGGATTTCCCGACCTTCACCAACCTGCTCGCGTCGCTGCACCCGCTGGCGGACGTGTTGAAGGTCGCGGTGTTGTGAGACTGGGGGACCGGCCGCCGGTCGGTCGAACGGGCTCGCAGTGGCCGCCCGACGGATCGATGGAGGTTCTACGTCTTGGCCACGGTCGGCGCGGCCGCGGCCGGCTCGGCGGTCTGCACCGACTGCCACAGGATCTCCGCAATGTCGAGCTGTGCCACGCCCTCGAGCCCCTGGTCCGCCAGGCCGTCCGTCAGCATCGTCTTGCAGAACGGGCACGCCGAAGCGATCGTGCATTCCTTGCCGCCGCTGGGCAGGACCGTGAGCAACTGCCGCACCCGCGTGTGATTCACCCGCGCGGCCCCCTGCTCCTCTTCCTTCCACATCTGCGCCCCGCCCGCCCCGCAGCACATCCCGCGATCGCGGCTCTGCTCGGCCTCCGCCAGCCGTATGCCGGGGACTGCGGCCAACACGTCGCGCGGCGGCTCATAGATCTCATTGTGCCGGCCGAGATAGCAGGCGTCGTGATACGTGACATGCGCGTCGACGCGCTGCCGCGGCTGCAGCCGCCCCGCGCGGACCAGTTCGGCCAACAGCTCGCTGTGATGGATCAGCGCGTAACGCCCGCCGAAATCGGGATACTCGTTCTTCAGCGTGTTGTAGCAGTGCGGACAGGTGGTCACGATCTTGCGGACGTTGTAGCGGTTGAGTGTTTCGACGTTCGCCTGCGCGAGCATCTGGAACAGGAACTCGTTCCCCGCCCGGCGGGCCGGGTCGCCGTTGCATTGTTCCTCCGGCCCGAGGATCGCGAAGCTGACGCCGGCTGTCTTGAGCAGTTGCGCGAACGCCCGCGCGATCTTCCGCGAGCGATCGTCGAACGACGCCGCGCAGCCGACCCAGTACAGGTACTCCACGTCGGACTTCTCGGCCATCAACGGCACGTCCAGCCCTGCGGCCCACTCGGCGCGCTGCTCATTCGGATAGCTGTACGGGTTGCCGACCGTCTCAAGCCCTTTGAAGGCGGTCTGAAGCTGCTCCGGGAACTCGCCGCGCTCCATGACCAGGTGCCGGCGCAGGTCGACGATCTTGTCGATGTAGGTGATGAAGACCGGGCATTCCTCCTCACACGCTGCGCAGCTCGTGCACGCCCAGAGCACCTCCGGATTCACGGTCGCGGGCACCAGCAGCGTTTGCTCCTCGGTTGGCGCAGCCTCACCAGCGCCCTCGACTTTGGGCACCGCACCGGCCGCGAGCAGCTCCTCCTGGTGTTCATACATGTAGTCGCGCAGGCCGGTCGTCAGGTGCTTGGGCGACAGCAGCTTGCCGGTCTTCGTCGCCGGGCACTGGTCCGAGCAGCGCCCGCATTCGGTGCACGTGTAGAAGTCCAGCACGTCCTTCCAACTGAAGTCCTGCACGCGCTTGACGCCCAGCGTCTCCTCCCGCTCCAGCCGACCCTCGATGTCCGCGAGCGGGGCGAGCCGGCCGCGCGGCGTGAGCTGGCGGCAAAACACGTTCGGGATGACCGTCAGGACGTGGAAGTGCTTCCCATACGGCAGCAGGTTCAGGAACAGCAACACGAGCGCGGAGTGCGTCCAGAACCCAACGTGAAACAGCACGTGCTGGGCCTCGCTGGGCAGCGGCGCGAGCACCTTCGCGGTCAGTGAGGCAAACGGCATCACGGCGGCGAACTTCCCGCCGTGTTGCTGATTGATCTCCACGCCCTCGTACACCAGGTCGGCGATCATCATCGTGAAGATGATGCCGAGGATCAGCAGGCCCTCGAAGTTGAGCGTCAGCCGCTTCAGCCGCGCGATCAGCCGGTTGTAGAAGAACACCAGCACGCCGAGGATGACCAGCACCGTGAAGATGTCGCGCAGGAAGGCATAAATCATACCGAGCGGCTGATCGAGGCCAAACACCCAGAAGTCGAAGTCGCGCACATACCCGCGGCCCCACAGGATCAGCGAGTTCAGCAGCAAGACCATGAACCCGAAGAAGACGATGATGTGCGCCCAGCCGGCGGCAAAATAGCGCGGCATGCGCTTCTGCACGAAGACGTATTCGAGCACGGCCCCGATGCGCCGCCCGATCTGATCGGCCCGGTTCTCGGGTCGCTTGGCCACCAGCATCAATCGCCAGCGTTTGCTGGCGGAATACGCGAACGCGGCCAGCGTGACCGCCAGCAGGATCGTCATTCCGACAGGACTCATGCCGCACCTCGCTCAGCCGGATGGGTGAAGGACGGGCATTGTAGCGGGCGGGCAAGTCGTTGCGAATGGGGCGGCAATTCACCCGTCGGGTGGCCGGACCTCTGGCTGGGCGGTACGAGCACCATGCTGGGTGGTACGGGCATCTTGCCGGGTGGTACGGGCATCTTACCCGTTCTTCCAGCGGGCGAGACGCCCGTACCACCTGGTCTCAGCTCGCCAGGGTCACCCCTGCCCATTGCGCGGCCGCAGCCAGCGCCGCCGTCTCGACCCGCAGAACGTGTTCCGTCAGACGCACGATCTCGCCGCCCGCGGCCCGCACCGCAGCGACCTCGACGGCCGCCAGTCCGCCTTCCGGCCCGATCACAACGGCCAGGTCCGCGGCCGCGCGGCCGCGCGTCACCAGCCACTGCACGAATGTCAGTGCGGATCCATCAAGATGTGCCGCCACGAGCGCGCCGCGCTGGGCCGCCAACACATCGGCCAACGTGACCCCCGCCGTGATCTCGGGCAACCACGCCCGCCGGCATTGCTTGCAGGCCGCGAGCGCCGTGCGACCGAGGCGGGTCGCGTGCGCCGCCCCGGTGTGCACGACCGAATGCTCGAACTCCGCCAGCACCAGCCGCGTCACGCCCAACTCGGTGGCCTTCTCCGCCAGCCATTCCAGCCGCGCGCCCTTGCAGCCCGCGACGATCAGCGTGAGCGTCCGCGCCGGCAGTGGCACCGCGTCGATCGCGTCGATGTTGACGATCGCCTGTCGCGCTGCCTTCCGGCCGCGTCCGGTCGCCGCATCGCCACGCAGCGTCCCGTGCCCCACGTGCCCGCGGCCGTCGAAGAGTGTGGTCGCATCGCCTGCGGACAAACGCAGGCTCTTCAGCGCATGCTCGGCTTCGGCACCGTCCAGCATGACTTCGCCGGCGTGAACATCCGGACAATAGAACCAGGGTGCGACCATGCGGCCATTATAGAGCGGCGACCTTGCGTAGCGCGCCCGGCAGAATCTGGAATAGCCGGTCGAGGTCGGCGTCCGTGTTGAACCGCCCGAGCGAGAAGCGCACCTCGCCGAGCGCGATCGGGGCCGGGATGCCCATCGCCTTCAGCACGTGCGACGGTTTCTGCGAGCCGCTCGCGCACGCCGCCCCGCCCGACGCACAGATGCCGACGTCGCTCAACAACATCAACAGCGCCTCGGACGCAACGCCCTCAAAGCACACCAGCGTTGTATTCGGCAGTCGCTCCGCACCGCCGCCGATGATGTGTGCGTTGGCGAACTGCCGCCGCAACTCTGCTTCGAGTCGCGTACGCAGGGCCGCGATGCGCGTTCGCTCAACCGCGCCCTCGTTTTGCAGAATCTGGCACGCCACGCCCAGGCCGACGATCCCCGGCGCGTTCAGCGTCCCGCCCCGCCGCTGTCGTTCCTGTGAACCGCCGGTCTGCCAGGCCCGAAATGGCGTGCCGCGCCGCACGTAAAGCGCACCGACGCCCTTTGGGCCGTAGATCTTGTGGCTACTGAGCGACAGTAGCGCCACGCCCAGTTCGTCCACGCTCACCGGCATCTTGCCCAGCGCGTTCACCGCGTCCGTATGCACCGGCACGCCGCGCGACTGTGCAATCTGACAGACTTCCCGCAACGGCAAGATCACGCCGGTCTCGTTGTTTGCCAGCATGACCGAGATCAGCGCCGTGTCGGAACGAATCGCGGCCTCCAGCGCCGCCAGATCGAGCCGCCCCTCACGATCCACACCGATGCGCGTGACCGTGACGCCCTCGTACTCCAGCCGCTCGGCGGTCTCCAGCACGGCATGATGCTCGACCGCGGAGACGATCAGGTGGCGCTTGGCGGGATCCGCCGCCAGCACGCCGCGCAGCGCCGTGTTGTCCGCTTCCGTCCCGCCGCTGGTAAAGACGATCTCGCTGTCGCGCGCGCCGATCAACCCAGCGACACGCGTCCGTGCTTCTTCGATCTCGCCGGCAACCTGCGCCCCGAAGTGGTGCCCGCTCGACGGGTTACCCCAGCGCTCGGTCAGCAGCGGCAGCATGGCCTGCACGACGCGCTCGTCCGGCCGGGTCGTCGCGTTGTTGTCCAGGTAGGTGATTGTGCTCATTGGTTCGGTGTGTTCGGATCCAGGTCCCAGTCTTCCGCGAGTTGCTCCTTGAGACCTGTCTGGCGCTCGGCATGCCCATCATTGTAGGCGTAGTTCGCCCCGCCGTAGTGCCGCTCATCGATGTACGCCTCGCCTTCGAGCCCGGCAATGTGCTCCTTGGGGATGTAGCTGATGAGCAGGTCGTTCGGGTCGGTCACCTGCGGATTGCCGTCCATGATCAGCGGCATCTTCGCCTTGATGTGATCGAGCGAGCCCTTCAGCCAGCTCAACTCGTACACGCGGTAGTGCCCGGTGCTGTTGGCCATCGGCACCGCTTCCTTGCAGACCCACAGCTCGTAGCGCCCGTCGCGGTTCCGCTGGACGGGGAAGTCCTCGTTGTCCGCAAAGTCCTTGTCCTGGTACAGGTAGACGTACAGCGCTTCGGCCCAGCCGTGCCGCGGCGAGTTCTCCGTGTCCGGCTTCACGTCGTAGACCATCGGCGGCAACTGAAAATGGTTGTCGCTGCTGTACGCCGTGAGCGCCTTCATAAACTCGGCCAGGCGTGTCAGGCAGACCGTGGCCTTAGCCTGCTGACGTGCCCGGCTCAGCGAAGGCGTCAGGATCGAGATCAGGAGGGAGATGATCCCCACGACGACCAGCAGCTCGATGAGCGTGAAGCTACCCCGCACCGCGGAATGTCGCCGCCGGACGGAGGACTGCCTTCGCGGTGCAACGTGGCGCATGCGTTCGACCTTGGGCGGCCACCCGGTCAACGGGCAATACCCGGGCCCGCCGACATAGTATTATAGGTGCGCGGGCAACCATGGTGCCACGGCGTAACGTGGATCGCCGAGGGAATCTGTGCCCGCCCCGCAGGACCGCAATGACTCCGCCCGCACCGTCGCCGGACGTCCCCGATAATGACGCCGCGCACGAACTGCGCGCTCGGCTGGACTTTGATGATGCCCGATTGCTGGCCGAATGTGACATTCATCTGCATCGCGCCGGCGGCCCTGGCGGCCAGCATCGCAACAAGGTCTCGTCCGCGGTCCGGCTTGTGCATCGGCCGACCGGGTTTACCGTGACGGCGAGCGAACGGCGGTCGCAGCACGAAAACCGCGCGAACGCGCTGCATCGGCTGCGTGAGGCCATCGCCATCGGCGTGCGCAGCACGGTGCCGGTGCAGGTTGTCTGGCCCGACAGCGTCAACATTCGTAATGGGCAGCTCAAGGTGGGCGCGCAGAATCCCGCGCTGTGCCACGTTCTGGCGCTCGCGCTCGATGCCCTGGCGGCGTATGGCGGCCAGGTTGGCAAAGCCGCCGCCCATCTCGGCGTGACCACGTCGAGCCTGACGCGTTTCCTCGCGGACCATCCGAAGGCGTGGGTGGAGGCGAACCGCATCCGGCAGCACGCGGGCCTGGCACCGCTCCGCGCGTAGCGGCCGGCCTGTTGCGGGTGGCACCGGCGTCTCGCCGGTGTGGGGAGAGCAAAGCTCCAGCTTTGCTCCTGACAGCCGCCGGTAGGGCGAAGTTCCGCTTCGCACGCCCACGGGCCCTCGCTCGCGCTTCGGGCTCGGATGCGGTTGGTACCCTTGCCCGGCCAGCTCCCGATAAGGCCGCGGTTCTGAGTCCGCCGGTCGAAGGGTACCAAGGGTACCAACTTCTTGTGGGGGCGGGTTGGTACTCTTCCTGAGCCGTCAGCCATCGGCCGTCGGCCGTCAGCCAGACCGGAAGCGACGAAGTCACGCAGGCACGAGGGGCGGGGATTGAGGGAACGAGGGATCGAGGGAACAGGGAACAGGGAACAGGGAACAGAGAAACGCGCACACTGGGCAAGGATGGGCGCGCGGCTCGTGAGGGGCAAGATCCGCGTGGCGGTTTGGCGAGAACGTGTGGATTCTGGCGGGGATTGGCGGTGTGTGGTGCGATTTTGCGGTGCGCTCCGCCGTGAGCGTGTTCTGACGGCTCGTAAGACCGGTCTGGCCTTCAATCCCCGTGTGGCCGAGTTGGGGGCGTTGCGCGTATGAGCCAGTTGTCGAGCATCTGCGTGTATTCCCAGTTGTGCTCGAAGCCGGCCGTGTTGTGACCGCCGGGAGTCTCGATGAACTGCTTCGGCTCGCAGGCCGCGTCGAAAAGACGTCGGGCATTCTCCAGCGGGATGAGTTCATCGTCCCGGCCGTGCAGGAATAGCTTGGGACATGGAATCCGGCCGACGCGGCGAACCGATTCGTAACGGTGCGTGCAGATCAGGCCCACGGGCAGGAGCGGGTACTCGCGCCGGCCGATGTCAACCATGCTCGTGAACGTGCATTCGACGACCAACGCCGCGGGCGTGTGCCGGGATGCCAGTTTGATCGCGACCGCGCCGCCGAGCGAACGGCCGATGATTACGATGCGCTCGGGCGGCTCGCGACGCGTCTCCACCAGGTAGCGCCAGGCCGCCTCGGCATCTGAGTAGAGCCCTGCCTCCGTTGGCTGGCCGGCGCTCCGGCCGTAGCCGCGGTAGTCCAGCGCCAGGACCGCGAAGCCGAGGCGATGCAGCGTCTGGAGTGTCGGCGTGATGTCGCCGAGATTGTCGGCATTGCCGTGGCAGAAGAGCACCGTGCCGCGCGGTGCGGCGTGCGGCAGGTACCAGGCGGCGAGCGCGACGCCGTCCGCAGCGTGGAGCGTCAAGTCCTCGAAATCGAGCTTGAGATCGGCGGGAGTCAGGTGATAGGTCGGCGCCGGCATGTAGATCAAGTACGGCTGGGCGAAGAAGATGCCGGCGCAAATCAGCACATACGTGCCGACGATGGCGGCCGCAACGATGCACAGCAGACGGCGTAGAGGACGCCGCCGGCGCGCGGGCGGCGGCGACATGCGAGAGTCGGGTGGGTTGGGGTCAGTGCTCATCAGGGCATTCTACCGCGACGCGAGTGCTATCGAGTTCGCGGACTTCATACACGCGTGCGGCATCTTGACGTTCGCTCACTGCCGTTCGTGGCTCCGAACCGCGCGGCGCGCGTATCCCACTGCTCAAGAGCAGTGTTACACGAGCTTCGTCGCTTCGTCGCTCCGTTGCTCCGTCACTTCCGTTCCGGCTGAAAGCTGATCGCTGACTGCTGACGGCCCGCAATCGCCCGTTGACGCCTTCGGCCATCCTGACTACGGTTCCGCCTGCATGTCCACCAAACCTGGAATCGAAGACGCTGCGACCGCAGCCGCTCGTTGCCGGCGGCGCGCGGGCTGGTCCGTCACGCTGCTCCTCGCGGCGCTCGCCCTTGTCGCCTTCAGCCAGATCATCACACGCTCCGCGGCCCCTGGCGTCGCCGCTTCGCAGCCCATCGCGCCGGGCGCGTTCTACGGCGCGTGGGTGCTGACGCCCGCGATCGTCACGATCGTGCTCGCCATCGTCCTGCGGCAGGTCGTGCCGGCCCTCGCGATCGGCATACTGCTCGGGGCGTTCATGCTGGTGCCGTTCCCGCCCGCCGGCACGAGCTTCGGCACCGGCTTCGTGGCGGGCGTGCAACTCAGCCTCGAGCACTACCTCGTCGGCGCCCTCGCCGACCACGGGCACGTCAAGGTCATCGTGTTCACGCTGCTGATCGCCGGCATGGTGGGCGTGATCGCAGCGAACGGCGGCACGGGCGCGGTCGTCAACGCCGTCGCGCGCTGGGGTTCCACCCGCCGCCGGGGCCAGGTCGTCACGTGGTTTGCCGGCCTGATCGTGTTCTTCGACGATTACGCGAACGCGATGATCATCGGGCCGGCGATGCGGCCGGTCTGCGACCGGCTGCGCATCAGCCGGGCGAAGCTCGCGTACATCGTGGACTCGACCGCGGCCCCGGTGTCGTCGCTCGCCGTGATCAGCACGTGGATCGGCTACGAGATTGGCTGCATCCAGGCGGGGCTCGACCAGCTTGCGGCGCGGCCGGACTTCCTGGCCGACGTCGGCGGTTACCAGGCCTTCATTACGAGCCTGCCGTTTCGGTTTTACCCGATTCTGGCGCTGGTGCTGGTGCTGCTGATCGGGCTGTTGGACCGTGACTTCGGACCGATGCTGCGCGCGGAGCGCGAGGCGCTGCGCACATCGCCCATGGAACCAAGTGCCGCGGATGGCGTTGTCATCGGCCGCGCCTGGTGGGCGATTTTCCCGGTGGTGGTGCTCGTGGTGCTGACGCTGGTACTGCTCGTGCTGCCGGGGTGGCGAGCCGTCGACTGGGGCATGTTCCAGCCGCCACCGGGCATGGGCTACGCGCTCGGCGCGGTGCACGCGGTCATCGGCCAGGCCGACGCATTCAACCCGATCCTCTACGCGGGAGCGGCGGCCCTGCTGAGCGCAGTGGTGATCTCGCTGGCGACCGGGGCGCTCACGCTGCCGCAGACGATCGACAGCGCCACGGAGGCGATGTCGCGGCTGGTGCCGACGCTGATCGTGCTGGTCCTGGCGTGGACGCTGTCGGCGACGATGAAGGACCTGCAGCTCGCGGAGGTTGCCGTCGGGTTGCTGCGGTCCGCAGGCTTCGATGATCCGTTTCGGCTGCGCGCGCTGCCGGTGTGCATCTTTGCGGCGGCGTGCGTGGTGTCGTTCGCCACCGGCACGTCGTGGGGGACGATGGGCATTCTGTGCCCGGCGACGGTGACGATCGCGGCCGGGCTGGTGCCGGTCCTGTCGCCGGCGGAGGCCCAGCACGTGTTCTACGCGTCGGTGGGCGCGGTGCTGGCGGGCGCGGTGTTCGGCGATCACTGCTCGCCGATCAGCGACACGACGGTGCTTTCATCGCTGGCGACCGGCTGCACGCTGGAGAGCCACGTGTGGACGCAGATGCCGTACGCGGTCGTCGTGGCGGCGGTGTCGATGCTGTGCGGCGACGTGTTCGTGCGCTACACGGACCTCCCGCCGTGGGGCGGATTGCTGCTGGGCGCGGTGCTGCTGCTGGTCATCGTCCGGGTCTTCGGCCGTCAGCCGACGACGAGCTAACTCAGGTGGTATGCAATGCCCCGCCACGGCCCGCGCTTCCCACGGGCCGGCTGCGCCAGACCGTGCCACGGCGACGACGCTGCTCAAGAACGGTGGCACACTCCGGCTGATCGCTGAGTGCTGACCGCTGACCGCTCAGATGGTGGGCCGTGCCCACCCGACGGCCTATAGCTGATTCAGGCGCTGTGGGCCGGCCTTGATGACCTCCTCCGCACAGCCGGAAGAGAACAGCTTGAAGTTCTCGATGAAACGCGCCGCGAGGGCGTCGTACTTCTTCCAGTACTCGTCCTTGTTGCCCCACGTGCTGCTCGGGTCGAGCACGTCCTGCGGCACGTCCGGGCACGCGGTCGGCACGTCGAAGCCGAACAGCTTGTCCTTGCGGTACTCCACCTTCTGGAGCTGGCCGTCGAGGGCCGCGTTCAGCAGGTTCCGCGTGTGGCGAATGCTGATGCGCTTGCCGACGCCGAACGAGCCGCCGGTCCAGCCGGTGTTCACCAGCCAGCAGGTGACGCCGTGCTTGGCCATCTTCTGTTTCAGCAACTCGGCGTAGACCGACGGGTGGTGGACCATGAAAGGCGCGCCGAAACACGTGCTGAACGTGATCTGCGGCTCGATGCCGAGGCCGATCTCGGTGCCGGCGATCTTCGACGTGTAGCCGCTAATGAAGTGGTACATGGCCTGCGCCGGATTGAGCCGCGCGATCGGCGGCAGGACGCCGGATGCGTCGCACGTCAGGAAGATCACGTTTTTCGGGTGCGTGCGGGTCATCTTCTCCGGGACGACGTTGGGGATGAACTCGAGCGGATACGAGCAGCGCGTGTTCTCGGTGAGGCGGTCGTCGTTGAGGTCGATCTTGCGGGTGGTCGGATCATAGACCACGTTCTCGAGGATCGTGCCGAAGCGATGCGTGCAGGCGTAGATCTGCGGCTCATGCTCGGCGGACAGGCGGATCACCTTCGCGTAGCAGCCGCCCTCGAAATTGAACACGCCGTCGTCGCTCCAGCCGTGCTCGTCGTCGCCGATCAGCTTGCGCTTGGGGTCGGCCGACAGCGTCGTCTTACCCGTGCCGGACAGGCCGAAGAATAGGGCGGCGTCGCCGGCGGCGCCGACGTTGGCCGAGCAGTGCATCGCCAGCACGCCGTCGTTGGGCAACAGGAAGTTCATGATGGTGAAGACGCTCTTCTTGATCTCACCGCCGTACGAGCTGTTGGCGATGATGGCCAGGCGCTGGCCGTAGTTGAGCAGGATGGCCGTCTCGCTGCGCGTGCCGTCGATGCGCGGATCGCACTTGAAGCCGGTCAGCGCGACGACCGTGAAGTCCGGCACGAAGCGCTTGGCCTCGTCCTGCGTCTGCACCGGGATGAACATGTTGCGCGCGAAGGCGCTGTGCCAGGCCTTCTCGGTGATCACGCGAATGGGCAGGCGGTAGTTCGGGTCGGCGCCGGCGTAGCAGTCCTGGACGTAGAGCTCCTCGCCGATGAGGTAGGACTGCATGCGGGCGATGAGGCTGTTGAACTTCTCGGCGCTGAACGGCCGGTTGTACTCGCCCCACCAGATCTTGTCCTGGGTGGATTCTTCCTGAACGATGAACTTGTCGGCGGCGGCGCGGGCGGTGTGCTGGCCAGTGGCGACGACAAACGCTCCGCCGGCCGCCAGGTGCCCTTCGTTGCGGAAGATGGCCTCTTCGTAGAGCGCCTCGCTGGGGAGGTTCCAGAAGACGCGGTCGAGGTACTGGAGCCCCAGGTTGTGCAGCTTATGGTCGCTGGCCCAATCGCCGGCCTGCCTAGTCGCGGGGGTGTCGAACTCGAGGTACTTCGGCATGTGCGTGCTCCGAAAAAACGCTCCGCTATCCGCCGACAAACCCGATCCGGCCTTTCCGCGGCGGGGGCGGCGGGTTCATCAGCTCGTCGAGAAGGTCGTAAAGGCGGCGAATGTGCTGCTCGTGCGCATCAGTCCGGTCGGCGAACTCGCGTTCGAGGGCTTCGATCCGGCGGGCCAGCTCGCGATGCTCGGCGAGGATGTGCCGCAGTCGGACGAACGCCCGGACGACGAGCACACTGACCTGGACGGCGCGTGGTGACTTCAGCACAGTGGCAGCCATGAGGGCGCCGTGCTCGGTGAAGGCGTAGGGGCGGTACTTCGAATGCTTGCCGCGCAGCGAACCCTCTGGATCGTCCCTCTGGGCGAGAGGCCCGATAACGTCTAAGGTCGCATTTTGCGACCTTAAAGACTCGGCCTCGTCCGCCGTGAGTTGGAACACGAAGTCGGCCGGGAAACGCTCCGGGTTGCGTTTGACCTGCTCGTTCAGCCGCTTGGTCGAGACTTCATAGAACGCCGCGAGCGCAGCGTCCAGCATGACACGTTGGCCGCGTATGACGAAGATCGATTGCTCGATGCGCGTCAGCGGAACCAGGTCAGCGTTGTCCTTCAGGGCGGTCTGAGCTGGCTGTGTGCGCTTTGCCATCGGCGTCGCTCGCGCTGCTCCGTCAGTGTCTCAAGCCCGCGTGGGCCGCCGCCAGCCCCAGTCTGGCTGGAGGCTAACGGCTGCAAGCGAATGGCCTCTACCAGTCGCGAATCAGCTTCCGCGTCCCGATGTACAACTCGTTCGGCGCATTCGGGTCGAGGACCCACTTCATGCGCTCGATGCCCTCGGTGATGTCCTTGATCGTGCCGCAGTAGCTGATGCGCAGGTAGCCGTCGAGGCCGAACTCGATGCCCGGCATCACCAGCACGCGGACCTTGTCCAGCAGCAACTGCGCCAGCTTCTGCGAACTCTTGTTGTAGGCGCTGAAGTCCGCGAAGCAGTAGAAGGTGCCGTCGGGCTTGGGCACTTTCACGCCGTCGAACGTCTTCAGCCGGTCAACCAGCACGTTGCGGTTGTTCTCGAGCGTGAGGCGCAGGCTCTCGACGCTGGACTGCACGCCGTTGAGCGCGCCGACGGCCGCCTGCTGGCACAGTGCGGACGGCCCGGACGTCTGGTGGCTCTGGATGTTGGTCATCACGCGGATGAGCTTCTTGTTCGCGACCGCCCAGCCGATGCGGAAGCCCGTCATCGCGTACTGCTTGGACACGCCGTTGACGACGATCAGCTTCGAGCTTTCGTCGAGCTTCTTCGCGTATTCGTAGCAGTTGATCGGCTTGCGGCCGTCGAAGATCAGCCGGTGGTAGATGTCATCCATGATGAGGTACAGGTCGCGCCGCTCGCAGAACTCGACGATCTCGGCGATGAAGGAGGCAGGGTACATCGCACCGGTCGGGTTGTTCGGGCTGTTGATGATGACGGCGCGCGTGTACTGGCCGACCTTGGCCTCGATGTCCTGGATGCGCGGATAGAAGGTCCCGTCCTCGGAGTAGACCGGCACGCCGACGCCGCCGCAAAGCTTGGCCATCTCAGGGTAGCTGACCCAATAGGGCGCCGGGTAGACGACCTCTTCCTGCGGGTTCAGGATCGCCTGGAGGGCGACCATGATCGACTGCTTCGCGCCGCCGGAGCAGATGATGTTCTCGGGCGCAACCTGTCGACCGTAGTACTCCTCGGTGTAGCGGATGACCGCTTTCTTGAGGGCGGGGATGCCGTCGGCGGGGGTATAGCGGATCTCCCCGGAGTTAAGCAGGGCCGACGCCGTGACGAGCGCGTCCATGGGGGGCTTACTCTTGGGCTCGCCGCCGCCGAGATGAATGACCGGTTCACCCTTGGCGCGCAGGACGGCCGCCATTTCGTTGAGTTTCAGCGTGGCGGATTCGCCGATGGATCGACCAATCTGGCTAATACTCATGGTAAAGGGTTCCTGGGAGCATAGGCACCTGTGGTCCGTGTCGCGCGGACCGGGGGAAAGCATGGCAGCCTACCGGTGGGGTGCAAGGCCGTCAACGCGCGGCCGGCGGCGCGTTGCACGTTGGGTGGGCCGCACTTAGCATCTATCCGGACGGGCAACGCGGCCCCGCCCGATAAGTGCGGTTCCAGCCGCAACTTGGCCACGAGTCCGCGCTCCGGTGAACTGGGGTCGGCCGGGCCCGTACTAGAGGTTGAGCACTTGGACCCGAGAAGCGACGAGCAACTGCTGGCCGAGCACCTCGCCGGGAAAGCCGGTGCCTTCGACCTGCTCGTCGCGCGATACGTGGAAGACCTGTACAGCTTCTTCCAGCGTTTCGTCGGGAACGCCGCGGCGGCGGATGACCTGGTGCAGGAGACGTTCCTGCAGGTGCACCTGGCGGCCGGGACGTTCGACCCGCAGCGGGCGTTCAAGCCGTGGCTGTACACGGTGGCGGCCAACAAGGGCCGCGACTACATGCGGGCCCGCGGGCGACGGCCGGTGCAGTCGCTCGATGGTCCGGGAGCGGGTGCGGAGGGGCCATCGGGCGCCGCCCTGCTCGAAGCGGGTGACACGTCGGCGGTCGAAGAATACGAGACGGAAGAACGGAAAGAACTGGTGCGTACGTTGATCGCGAAACTGGCGGAACCCCAACGGCTGATTCTGGTGCTGGGCTACTACCAGAAACTGCCGTACTCGGAGATCGCCGACATCCTCGGCGTCCCGGTCGGGACCGTCAAATCGCGGCTGCACGCGGCAGTCGGCGCGTTCGCCAGACTGTGGGCGGCCCAGGCCCCCACAACTACCCCGGAGCGGTGAAGCGGAGGCAATGTTGGATGTCCGAGGCGCGTGATTACGAGTTCGACCCGCGGCTGCTGGACCTGCATCTCGGGCATCTGTCCGAGGCGGAGCAGGCCGAGTTGCGGCGGCGGATCGCCGGCGATCCCATGCTGGCGAGCCAGGACGAGGCCCTCGCGACGGCGTTTCGCGCATTGGGCGCGCTGCAGGCGCAACCGATGCCCGCGGACCTGCCGGCGCGCACGCTGGCCCGTGTCCAGGCGGCCGGCCCGGCGCCGCGGGTGATCCGACCGGCGGACGGGCTCACCCGGGCAGTCGAGCGCCACGGCTGGCGACTGGTGACGCTCGGCGGGAACCTGCGCGATGTCATCGCGATTGCGGCGCTGATCGTCCTGGCGATTGGCATTGGCGTGCCGGGCATGCTGCACATGCGCGACCGCCAGCAGCGGCTCGGCTGCTCCTGGAACCTGGCCCAGCTCGGGCGCGGCGTACAGCAATACGCCAACGTTTTCGGCGGTAACCTGCCATTCGCCGGCTGGAGCAGCGGCAACTCGTGGCAACCGAGCAATGACCCGCGTGTCGAGCTGGTGCCGAACCGCCGGCATGTGTACCCACTGCTGCGGATGGCCTACATCGGCGACCCGCGGCAATTCATCTGTCCATCGCAGGCGCACGTGCCGATGCCGCGGGACGAGATCCAGCGGCATCACGACTTCCTCGAAGGCCGCAACGTCAGCTACGCGTATCAGAACATGGCCGGCCGGCGGGCCTCGACGCACGACGACCCGCGCATGCCGATCCTGGCCGACGAGAACCCGCTGTTCGCGGACGGCATCCCGCTGTTCGACGCCCGGCGACTGGCGCACCTGGATCCGGCCCGCGCGAACTCCCGCGCGCACGCCGGTGCCGGCCAGAACGTGCTTACGCTGATCGGCGAGGTGCGCTGGGTAACGACGCCGTTCGCCGGCGTGAACGACGACAACATCTGGACGCTCGATGGGGTCACGGACTACACCGGCCGGGAGGGTCCGCTGACGGCCACCGATTCGCATCTGTTGAAGTAGCCCTCACGCAGGCTTCTTCAAGTCCTCCCGACGACGGGCGCGAGATTGGGTCTCGCGCCCGTCGTCGCGCGCTGGTGCCGGCTTGTTGGATGGACGCCCGGCGGATACGTTGTCGCGATCCGCGCGGACGGTGTTGGACGTCCGCCACCGCGCACACTTCGCTGACGTCCGCGTGGAGAGCAAGCATGAATCGGGTCCCGCGAATGTGGGCGCGTGCGGCCGCGCTGTGTTTCGCAACACACGTGTGCGTGGGGTACACGGCGGGCCAGACCGCCGTGCCGGCGCGGGCGGAGATCCCCGCGCGTTATCGGTGGGACTTGAGTCAGAGTTACGCGGACCAGGCGGCGTGGGAAGCGGACTTCGCGCGGGCGCAGCGGGAGGTGCAGGAGCTGGCGGCGAGCAAGGTCGCCGCGTTTGAGAACCCTGAAGCGCTGCGCCGGCTGCTGATGCTGCGCGACGATACCCGCTGGCGGGTGGACAAGCTGGTGGTGCATGCCAGCCAGCTCTGCGACCAGGACACGCGCGACAATGCCGCGGTCGCGCTCAAGAACCGCGCGGCGGCGCTCTACGTGGCGTATGGTAAAGCGGTCGCCTGGATCGAGCCGGCGCTGCAGGCCACGCCTGAGGAGCAAGTGCAGGCATGGTGCCGGGCTGACAAACAGCTCGGTGTCTACAGGCACTACTTCGACAATGTGCTGCGGGCCAAGCCGCACGCGCTCCCGGCGCGCGAGGAGGAGCTGCTGGCCCTGTTCGGCAGCCTGGCGGCTAATCCGGAGGAGACCTTCAGCACGCTCCTGAACAGCGAGCTGCGCTGGCCCTCGATCGAAGACGAAGAGCATCAAGCGACACAGCTCAGTCCGGCGCGCTTCGACAAGTTCCAGCGCTCGACCGACCGCCGGGTCCGGAAAGACGCGTTCTTCGGCGGCATGTCGGCTTACGCGCAGTTTCAGAACACGTTCGCGTCAACGTTCAACGGCGCGGTCCAGCGCAACCTCTTATATGCCCGCGCTCGCGGATTCGACAGCGCCCTGGATTCCGTGCTCTTCCCGGACAACCTGCCTGCAGCGGTCTACGCCAACCTGGTCGAGACCACGCAGCGGCACTTGTCGTTGCTGCACCGCTGGGCCGCACTGCGGAAGCAGACGCTCGGCGTCGATGAGCTGCATGTGTACGATCTGTACCAGCCCCTCGCCACCGGCGGCGCAGCGGAGATCAAGTATGATGACGCCGTGGCGTTGATCACGGCCGCGCTGCAACCGTTGGGGCCGGAGTACTGCACGGTGGTGCAGCAGGGATTTGCGTCGCGCTGGGTCGACGTGTACGAGTCGCAGGGGAAACGCGCCGGCGGATACTCGTGGGGCTCGTACGACACGCCGCCCTACATTCTGGTGAACTACAACGGCACGCCGCGCGACATGTCCATCCTGGCCCATGAGCTGGGGCACTCCCTGCACAGCTACTTCACGCACAAGACGCAGCCCAAGGCGTACGGCGATTACAGCGGGTCCGTCGCCGAGGTGGCGTCGATCCTCAACGAGCTGCTGCTGGAGGAATATCGGCTCGCCCATGCGGCGACGCCCGCAGAGAAGCTCCGGCTGGTCAACGAGCAGATCGACAACCTGATCGGGACGACGTTCCGGCAGGTCCTGTTCGCGGAGTTCGAGTACGAGGCGCACGCGCTCGTCCAGCGCGGCGAAGCGATCACGGCGCAGCGTCTGGGACAACTGTACCTGGACACGTTCCACAAGTACTGGGGGCCGGACGTGGCGCGCGACGCGGAGCACGCCGTGTACTGGGCGCGGATCCCGCATTTCTACATGAATCACTACGTGTTCCGGTACGCACTGGCGTACTGCGCCGCGGCCGCACTCGCCGAGAACGTGCTGGCCGAGCAGCCTGACGCGCGGGACGCGTATCTGACGCTGCTGAGGTCCGGCTCGTCGGACTATCCTCTGGAGCTGTTACGCAAGGCGGGCGTCGACCTGACCACGCCGGCCCCGATTGAGGCTACCATGCGCCGGCTGGAGCGTCTGCTCGGGGAGTTCGAGCGGCTGCAAGCCGCGCCGGGGTAGAGCTGGAAGACAGAACGTATGCCGATTGACGAGCACGAATCCGCCGCGGACGAGCGCCCCGCGGAGCTGCCACCCGACCCGGCGGCGCTGGCGCAGGAGCACCCGGCCGACATTGCCGACGTGATTGAAGCGCTGCCGCCCGAGGAAGGCGCGCACGTGCTCGCCGCCCTGCCGCCCGCGGCCGCCGCTGACGCCCTCGAGCAAATGGACGAGGAGGACGCGGAGGAGTACGTCGAGGAGCTTGCGCCGGAGACCGCGGCCAGCGCGGTCGGCGAGATGGCCCTGGACGACGCCGCCGACCTGCTGGCCGAGTTGCCGGACGAGCGCCGGGCCGAGATTCTGGAGAAGCTGGCGCCGGAGGACCGCGCGCAGCTCGAAGACCTGATGGCATATCCGCCGGACAGCGCCGGCGGCATCATGTCGCCGGAAGTCACGGCCCTGTCGCAGGACCTGACCGTGCCGCAGGCCATCGCCGAGCTGCGGCGGATCGCGGACACGTCCGAGCAGGTTTACTACACATACGTGGTGGATGGCGCCAAGCGGCTGGTGGGCGTGCTCTCGCTACGCGATCTGCTGTTGGCGCGCGAGACGCGGCGGCTGCGTGACATCATGATCCCGGACCTGGTCACCGTGCCGGCGACGATGGACCGCGAGGAGGTCGCCGCGCTGCTGACGAAGTACGGGTACTACGCTTTGCCGGTCGTTGATGCACAGAACCGCCTGCTGGGGATCGTCACGGTCGACGACGTCATGGACGTGATCGAGGAAGAGGCGACCGAGGACATGCAGCGCATGGTGGGTGCCGGTGCGGACGAGCACATCGAGTCGCCGGTGCTGCTTGTCCTGCGTCGCCGCGTGCCGTGGCTGCTCATCAACCTCGCGACGGCGTTTTTGGCGTCGTTCGTCGTGGGGGCTTTCGAGAGCACGCTCAGGGAGCTGACCGCGCTAGCGGTCCTGCTGCCGATCGTCGCGGGCCAGGCGGGCAACTCCGGCCTGCAGTCCATGGCGGTGATGATCCGCAGCATTGCGACCGGCGAGACGCGCGGGCTGGTGCTGGCGTGGGTGCTGCTGCGCGAGGTGTGGATCGGCCTGGGCACGGGCGCGTTGATCGGAGTAACCTGCGCGGTGGCGAGTTACCTCTGGCGGCACGATCTTGGCATATCGCTGGTGCTGGGCGCGGCGATGGTGGCCTGCATGTTGATCGCGACGGTCAGCGGTGCGCTGGTCCCATGGTGCATGAAACGCCTTGGCTTCGATCCGGCACAGTCGGCCAGTATCATCCTGACGACGATCACCGATGTGACCGGCTTTGGCATCTTTCTCGGGCTGGGCACGCTGCTGCTGGTGACGCAGGGGACGTAGCGCTTCGCCACGGCTTGACTGCGCCAGACCGTGCCACCCTTTGGATGTTCGCCGGCGCGCCCCTCGCCCTGCCCCTCCCTACAAGCGAGGGGTGTGTTTGTGCCACGGCTGGCGGCGCGGGGGCTCCGGCGTCAAGATGCACGTGCGCCGCCCACGGCCGGCGAGTGCACCTGGAGGCCCAACGGTATGCGCGTCCTTGGCAACTGCCTGCGTTGGTTCCTCAGCATCAACACGATCTGGGGACTGTTGATCCTGTCCGCGTTCGTCCTGTGCGTGGCGCAACACTACCTGCCGACAGCAACGGTGCTGCCGGCCGACCACATTCAACCCGGCGATAACCACCTCACGATTCGCGTGACCGGCCGAGAAAAACGCGCGCAGGACTATGCCTTTACGCTCGTCGCGCGGCATGATGCGCTCGACATCCGCGCGGAAGACCAGCAGGCCGACGTCGAGCGCCCCTGGCTCATCGACGTCCGCCGGATCGGTGCGGGGCTGGTGCTGAGGTGGGATTGCCAGCAGACGGGGCCGTACGAGGTGGCGCTGGGCGAAGCGGTTGTCGCTCGCGGCCGGCTCGTGAACCTGCAGTCGCTGACGGACGCCGCCTTCGAGTATGCCACGATCGGTTTCGACATCGCGCTGGGCCTGGTGGCCGCGATGGTGCTCTTCCTGGGGTTGATGAAGGTGGGCGAGGACGCGGGCATCGTCCAGATCGTGGCGCGCGTGTTTCGCCCGCTGCTGCGGTTCCTGTTCCCGGAGGTGCCGCCCGACCATCCCGCCAACGGCGCGCTGCTGATGAACATCACTACCACCGTGCTGGGGCTGGGCAACGCCGCCACGCCGTTCGGCCTGAAGGCCATGAAAGAGCTGCAGTCGCTGAACCCGCACCCGAATGTCGCCACGAATGCGCAGGTGATGCTGCTGGGCTACAACACGGCGGGCTTTGCGCTGCTGCCGACCACGCTGCTGGCGGTGCGCAAGTCCGCCGGCTGCAGCGACCCCTTCGAGATCATCGGGACCTGCATGCTGGCCGGCGCCGCCGCGACCATCACCGCCATCACCATGGTGAAGCTCCTCGGGCGGCTGCCGATGTTCTCGGTCGCGGCGGCCGTGGCGGAGCAGGAGCGTGAGAAGCAGGCGGCACCGGGCGGGGAGGGCGCGTGATGGCCGCCGCGACGCTCTTCAAGCTGGTCGTCAACCAGATCTCGCTGTTGACGATTCCCGTGCTATTCTTTGTGATCATCGGCTTTGCCATGCTGAAGCGCGTGAAGGTGTACGAGTCCTTCATCACCGGCGGCAAGGAAGGCTTCAACATCTTTCTGCAGGTCATGCCGTACATCGTCGCCATCCTGGTGGCGATCGGCATGTTCCGCATGTGCGGCGCGCTGGAATACCTTTCCGAGCTGCTGGCGCCCGCGACGCTATTGATCGGCATGCCGCCGGAGACACTGCCGGTCGCGCTGATGAAGCCGCTGTCCGGGTCCGGGTCGCTGGGGCTGGTCGCGGAGGTCGTCCAGGCCGCGCCCGACTCATTCACTGCCAAGGTCGCTTCGACCATGTTCGGCAGCACGGACACGACCTTCTATATCATCGCGCTGTACTTCGGCTCGGTGGGCATCAAGAAGATCCGCCACGCGATGGTCGCGGGGCTGATCGCCGATGCGGCCGGGCTGCTCGCCGCCGTCTGGATCTGTCACGCGGTATTCAAGTAACCCGCCACACAGGAGTCCGAATTCATGAACGGCTGCAAGACGCGTGGCCTTGGCCTGGGGCTGTGGCTGCTGACCTTGGCCGCGGGCGGCTGTGTTACGCCGCACGTGCGACACGACCCGGTACTGACCGAGCGGCTGGACGCGATCCTGACGCGGCGGGCGTATACCGGGGCGATCGTGGCGGCGCGGGTGGTGGAGCTGCCGAATCGGCGTGAGCTGTATGCGCGCCACAGCGATGTGCCCTTCACGCCGGCGAGCAACATGAAGATCCCCGTCAGCGCCGCGGCGCTGGACATGTTCGGGCTGCACCACAGCTTCAAGACGTACCTGGCGCTGGACGGCGACGATCTGTGGGTCGTCGGCACCGGTGATCCGGGGATCGGCGACGCGCGGCTGGCGAAGGCGCGCGGTGCGACGACGATCGCCGTGCTGGATGAATGGGCCGATGCGCTGGTGCAGCGCGGCGTGCGGCAGATTGCGGGGGATTTGTGCTACTACGACAGCGCGCTCGATGCGTTGTGGGCGCATCCGACGTGGGGCGACAGTCTGCTGCACTGGTACGGCGCGCCGGTCTCCGGGCTCAACTTCAACGACAACTGCGTGGACATTACGATTCGGCCGAGCCAGTCGGGGCAGCCCGTGCTGTACGAGGTCATTCCACCGGTGCAGGGCATTGCGGTTGTGAACCTGTGTCAGACGGCGGAGCAGCATGCGCCGACGATCGTGAAGCTGCCGGGCGGCAACCAGTACATACTGGGCGGGACGTGCGCGAAGGAGGAGACGCTGAAGAGCAAGCCCGTGGACGACTCCGGGATGTTCTTCGCCGATGCGCTGCGTACGCACCTGGCCGCGCGCGGGATCACGATTGCGGGCGAGCTGCGCCGGGCGCCGGCGCCGCTGGGCGGGGCGATTCCGCCGCCGGCCGAGAAAACGGTCGCCGTGCACGCGACGAACATGCGCGACATACTGGGTCGGATCAACACGAACAGCCAGAATCTCTTCGCGGAGGCGCTGTGCAAGCTGACAGGGCAGGCGTACGCGGCGCGGCTTGGACGACAGGTGCCGGGGTCGTGGGCATACGCGGACATGGCGATCCGCGCGTTTCTGCGGCGGAACAAGATTGATGACAAGGGGTTTGTGCTCGGCGACGGCTCGGGACTGAGCGTGGACAACAAGGTGACCGCGCGGCTGATGACGGATTTGTTCGCCGTGATGAAGGCCCGGCCGGATGGGGATGCGTTTGTCGACAGTCTGGCGAAGGGCGGCGTGAATGGAACACTGGAGAAGCGTTACGCGGGCCTGGAGGGGCACGTGTTCGCGAAGACGGGGTACATCGAGGGCGTGCGGGCGCTGAGCGGGTACGTGCAGACGCGCGGCGGGCGCTGGCTGACGTTCTCGATCATCTACAACCGTGTTCCGGGCTCCGTCACGCCGTACGAGGCGTTGCAGGACGAAGCCGTCCGTCTGCTCATCGACTGGCCCGCCCTCCCCTGAAAACGTGTCAGGACTCGTTTGCCGGGCGCCAGCCGGGGCCGCGGACGACTTGGCCGGGCTTGGCGCCGGTGTGCTCGCCGTCCTTCAGGACCTGCACCCCGTTGACGAAGACGTGACGCATGCCGACCGCGTACTGGTGCGGCTGCTTGAACGTGGAGCGGTCCGCGATTGTGGCCGGATCGAAGACCACGACGTCGGCGAAGTACCCGGGGGCGAGCCGCCCACGGCGCTGGAGCTTCAGGTTGTCGGCCGGCAGCGACGTGAGACGTCGGATCGCCTCGGCCAGCGAGATCAGGCGCTCTTCGCGCACGTACTTGCCGAGCAGCCGCGCGAAGGCACCGTAGGTGCGCGGATGCGGGCTGCGCTTCAGGAACACGCCCTCGGTCGCGATCGACTGCGCATCCGAGCAGAAGCTGATCCACGGCACCTGGATTTCCTTCCGGATGTTGTCTTCCGTCATGGTGAAAAACGCCGCCCCCACGTTGTTCTCGTCCTCGACAACCAGGTCGAACGCCGTGTCCTCCGGCGGCGTGCCGCGCGCGGCGGCGACCTCGGCAAGCGTCTTGCCGGCCAGCGGCTTAAGGCGCTCCTGCTTGAACCCGGTGAGGATGATGTTCTCCGGGCTGCCGGCCGAGAGCCAGCCGTTATCCCACGTTGTCGCCGGCGTGTTCATCTCCTGCCTGACACGGGCGCGAATGCCCGGGTCGCGCAGGCGCGCGATCCAGGCCTGGCGCCCCCCTTCCTGCACCCACGGGGGCATCACGGCATCGAGCCCGGTCGAACTGGCGTGATACGTGTACATGTCGGCGGTGATCGGCAGGCCGGCGGCACGCGCCGTCTCGATGCGGGCCAGCAACTCATCGAGCTTGTGCCAGTTCGCGCGGCCTGACGCCTTGATGTGGTAGACCTCGGCGGAGATCCGCGCGCGGCGCGCGATGGCCAGAAACTCGTCGAACGCTTCCAGCAGGCTGTCCGCCTCGTTGCGCAGGTGCGAGATGTACATGCCGCCGTATTCGGCCGCGACTTCGGCGAGCGCGACCAGCTCCTCGGTGTCGGCATAGATCGAAGGCGCGTAAATCAGCGCGGAGGAAACGCCCAGCGCGCCTTCTTCCATGCCCTGCCGCAGCAGCGCCCGCATGTTGTCGAGCTCGGGCGGCGTAGGCCGACGATCGGCGTGCCCGACCTCGTGGATGCGCAGCGTGGTGGCGCCGACGAATGAGGCGACGTTGGGCGTGATGCCACGTCGGACAAGGAAATCGAGGTACTCGCCGAGCGTGGTCCATTCGATGTCGTAGCGCACATCGCCCTGCTGCTCGAGTTGCTCCTGCTTGAGGGCGGCGTTGAGCGGGCCCATCGACCAGCCTTCGCCCAGCACTTCGAGCGTGACGCCCTGGCGGATGTCGCTCTGCGAGCGCCCGTCGTGGATGAGCGCCTCGTTGGCCCAGCTCAGCATGTTGATGAAACCGGGCGCGACAGCGAGGCCGGTGGCGTCGAGTTCGATGCGGCCGCGCGCGGCGCGCAAAGCGCCGACGGCCGCGATGGTGTCGCCGGCGAGGGCCACGTGGCCGACGACGGGCGGGTGGCCGAGGCCATCATAGATCGTGCCGTTGCGGATGAGCACGTCGAATTCGGGCGGCATGCGTGGTACCCGTGGAACGAGTCCGGAGGATCGCGCGGGCCGGCCGTGACCCGCGCGGCGAGCGCGATGGTAACGGTAACCCCGGACGTCGGCACGGGCGGGCGACGGTCGCGGCTGTGAATTCCCGTGCGGCGAACAATCGGTCAACGTCGTCTTGGCTTCTTTATTTGTTAACCTAATTAATGTATGCACGCCGCCCCTGTGAATGGTAAGGGGTGCCCCAGCCCAGTTCCGCATGGAGCGGGTGCACGGAGCACCCTCGCCGTCAGGACAGGCCGCAGGTAGCCGGCAGTCCGTGCGGCATAGGTGGCGCGAAGTGGCGTGGCAGCGATCGCGGTGCGCGACGCGGGCCGCCGCGGGTGCCCGGCAGGTACTTCAGCAGCCGGACGCGCGGACATGGACTGACGCGCGGACTGGTCGAGATCCCTGCCGCCTTCAACCGCACGCCGTCAACCTGTCCGCGACCGAACGCGTATGTCGCGCGTGCCGGGCTCGGCGTGTGCCCACACGCGGCACTTCAGCGCCCGCGCGTTTCGGAACTCGGTTCACAGCCCGATTCTGCGCTTTCGAGGGGTGTTTTCCTTGCGATGCCGGCCGGCCGCGTGGTACCATACGGAGTATCCGGGGGCCGGCTTGGCGGCGACCCGGGTGGATTTTGTCCATTTCCGGGACAAAGGGAGAGAGGAATCTCGGTCAAGCAGCGGCGTGCAAGTTCCGGGTCACCGGGCGCTGCTGGACGAACAACTCGTGGAGGAGCGTGTAATGAGAAGCAAATGGCTGTTGGTGGTGGTGGCCCTGGGCGTGATGGCCCCGGTGGCATGGGCAACGTCCTATGCTTCGGGCATCACGAGCCTGGGCGGCGGTGACTATTCATTCGTGCTGAATCAGGATGCGACCGACGTCGTCATCCAGCGCCCTGGTGACACGCCGCTGGTGTTGGGTGCCCTGAGCAAAGGGACGCACACGTTCAATGTCGGGGCCGGCACGGGCTACGAGATTCGGGTGTACAGCAGCGCCGCGCCGGGCTGGTCGCAGATCAGCGTCGACAGCACGCCCACGTCGTTCTACTCCCCGGCGGGGATCTCGGTGAACAAGTACGCGGGGAGCGCGAACTTCGGCCGGCTCTACGTATCGAACGCGGTGGCGGGCACGACGGCGTTCGGACGGGTTTCGCAGGATGGGATCTACTCCCTGCAGGCGGACATGGTGGACACCGGATTCCACACGGGCGGATGGGACTGGGCAGGCAGCTCGGGGCCGTTCAAGAGCACGATCGGACCGGACGGCCACCTGTACGTGGCGGACTTCTCGGATGACCTGGTCGTCGAGTTCAGCGCGGACATGGCAACCGCGACGGGGCTGATTGACGCCACGAACAAGACGACGAATCAGTGGGTCGAGAGCATCTACGTCCAGGGGACCCAGGCGGCCGGCAACCGGAAGATCTACCTGGTGAACTCGAATTACAACGACAATGACCGCAAGGGTCTGATCCAGTATGACCTGAGCGGCAACGCGACGGCGACGCCGGGCGACACCGGTATGCAGTACATCGGGCCGTCGTATTTCGCGTTCTATCCGCGCGATGTCGCCCGCGACAGCAACGGTGACTGGTACATGTGCCAGTTCCGCTTTGATCCGACGCAGGCGCCGGCGATCTCGAAGTTCCTCGACGGGCCGCCGCCGATCAACACCGCGGCCTGGGAAACGCCGCTGGCTGCTCCGTACAACGGTGCGTACGGCATCGACATCTTCGAGCCGGAAGGCTGGGTCGCGTACGGGAACTACTACGACGGCTGGGTGCACATCTTCGACATGGATGACGGCAGCTACGTGGGCGGTTTCGACGCGGGCAGCCGCGTGCGCGACGTCGCATTCGACGCAGCCGGCAATCTGTACACGGTCGACAACCTGACCGAGTGGCTGCGCGTCTGGTCGCCGGGTGGCGACTATGCGGCGATCACAAGCTCGAACGGTACGTTCTATCTGGTGCCGGAACCGGCGGGGCTGATCCTGTTGGCGGTGGGCGGGCTCATGCTGCGACGGCGGCGCTAGCAGCGGACGGCTGCGGTTTCGATTTCCGGCGAGGTCGTCCGTCGAGCGGGCGGCCTCGCCGCGTATTCGGGTATTGCGGGTGTAGCAGGCAGGTCCATTGACTTCATTCGGGAACCTCAGGCAGGAGAAAGCGATGCAACGGAAAGTTCGACTTGTGGGCGTGGTCGTGTTGACCGCGCTGCTCGGCCCCTGGTCGGCGTGGGCGCAGTACCCCTCGGACCTGGTGGGCTTCAACGGCCCGCCGATCAACGATCCGGCGACCTCCCAGGAAATGTTCCAGCCGCCGCAGTTTTCGGGGTCGACCAGCGCGTACATTCAGGCCAACACGGCCGGGTACAACAACAATGCGGCATATCGCGCCGATGGTCTGCAGACCGAAGGCGATGCGGCCATGGACGTGTTCTTCAAGTGGGTTGACCCGGCTGATCCGTATGCATGGGTCCGCCTGACGACGTACGCCGGTGCGGAGCGGCCCAACCCGGCCCTGGACACGCGGGGCAAGGTGCGGTTCTACCTGACGAACCAGAGCGAGTACTTCCAGGGCAAGGTGGGCATCTGCCTGGGCATCCGCGAGACGGGCGGGAACGCGCCGCAGCTCGCCGACGGTGGCACGAGCGGGCCGATCGAGTGGGTGGGCGTGAGCACGACGCCCAACGCCCTGGTGGCCGGCGCGGACATGATCGTCGATACGACGGCGGCGGGCGATGACGTGCAGGTGTACCCGGTGGGGACGGACCTGGCGGCGTTGGGCCTGGTGAGCGGGACGGCGATCATCACGCCGGGCGCCAACGGGGTGATCAACACGACCCCGGCGGGGGACGATCAGTTGCGGAAGGGGTACACGCTGGGGGCGGACAACCAGCGGGTGCCGATTCCGGCGATTGAAGTGGACGTGTTGCCGTTCGCGGTGCTGCTGGAATGGAACCTGGCGACGGGCGTGGTGAGCGTGGACGGGGTGCCGCAGGGTGGCGGGCTGGCGGGTTTCACGGGTGATGGGATCGCCAACGCGCCGGACTTCCGGGGCACGCTGGAGCACATTGCGTTCACGAACGTGACGACGGACGCGGCGGTGCTGATCGAAGTGGCGATTGACGAGCTGCAGTTCGAGGCGACGGTTCCGGATCCGACGCCGCCGCCGAGCATTCAGGCGCCGGTGGTGAGCACGGACACGGTGGTGCGGGTGGACTGCATCGCGGCGGCGACGTCGGCGGAGTTGTTCCGCAATGGCGGGTCGCTGGGGACGCGGGTGCCGTCGGCGGGGGTGGCGACGTGGACGGGGCTGACGCTGAACGTGGGGGACATCTTGACGGCGACGCAGACGGCGAACGGGCTGGTGAGCCCGCTGTCGGCGCCGGTGGTGGTGTACGCGGCGGGGACGGCGTTGGCGGAGAATTTTGACGGGTATGCGTCCCAGGCCGAACTGGAGTCAATGTGGACGCAGACGGAGCCGACGAACGCCCGGCGGGTCCTGCTGGGCACGGGCAGTGCGTCGAGCTGCGATAACTTCGTCTACACCAACTACCTGGCCGGCACGACCGTCTCGAAGCTGTACGTTTCGATCGGCACGGTGAACGGGACGGACGCGCAGCCGCTGAAGGTGACGTACCGCTTCAAGCACGACATCAATTCGGCGGACACGCGCTGCCGCTTCGAGCTGACGCCCGCCCTTCCGAAGACCTACGGCGCGCTCGGGTTTGCGCTCACCAACGGCCTCAGCGGACTGTTCGGGACGCAGTACACGAGCATGACCAACTCGACGACACCGATCATCGAGGGCTACCGGACCGACTACTTCGGCTATGACTACGGACTCACAGGCATCACGCGGGTGCCGGGCGTGTGGCACAAGATGCAGATCGAGGTGAAGTCGAGCGTCGTGAACTTCTACATCGACGACGTGCTGGCGAACCCGATCGACCCGAACGACGGCGTGACGCCGCTGTATCCGGACGGCGTGCCGCGCGTGAACAACGACGCGTTCAAGTACATCATCCTGGGGGTCGGGTATTCAAACAATGGCCCGACGATCATGTACGACGACATTTCGGTCACGCTGGGTGACACGCCGCTGCCGTTCGGCGATCCGAACCCGGTGAACTCGCCGACAGTGAACAGCCCGATCTTCCCGGGCGCCACGTCGGTCGTGGTGACCACAGTGGATCCGGCGGCGACCCGCGTGGACGTCTACGCGAACGCGAGCACGCTGATCGGGACCGCCTTCCCGCCGTATACGGATAACACGGCGATCGTCGCGGTGGCCGGCGTGTCCGGCGACGAACAGATCACCGCCACCCAGACGGTGGGCGGCACCGAGAGCTGCCTGTCGTGGCCGGTCACCGTGGGCGTCCCCGCGCCGACGCTTCAGTCCCAGCTCGCCCCCGGGCAGACGGTGGTACAGGTAAGCAACATCGAAGAAGGACTGGCTCAGGCGGTGCGGGTCTATCAAGACGACCAGGGCAACTTCACGCTGCTGGGCAGCGTGGCGAACCCGGCGACCGACCCGGTCTCGGTCATCACGACGCCGCTGCCGGATGGCGCGACCATCGTGGCGACGCAGATCATCGGCGGGGTGGAAGGTCCGCCGTCGGCCGGTGTCGTGGCGACACTCCCGGCCCCGACCGTGGCGTCGCCGATCGTACCGCTCAGCACCAAGGTTACGGTACTGAATGTGCTGACGGCGCCGGGTGCGACCGCTTCACTGGTAACGGTGTACGTGAACGGAATCCAGCGGGCGACGGCCCCCGGTGGCACGAGCGAAGTATACGTGACGACCGGCACGCTCGTGGTCGGTGACATCGTGACGGCCACGCAAACCGTCAACGGCCTGGTCAGCCCGCTGTCCGAGCCGGTGACGGTGGCGTTCTCCGAGCCGCCGGTGACGATCAACTGGGTCCAGGCGAGCACGTTGCCGACGGGCCTGACCGATCACCAGGCGATCTACTACAACGGCTACGTGTACGCGGTGGGCGGACGCTCCGGCGCGGGGCCGAGCGCGATCAACACGGTGTACTACGCGCCGGTGAACGCCAACGGGAGCATCGGAGCGTGGCAGTTGACGACGAACCTGCCCCAGGCGACCGCGGCGCACGGCGCTGCCGCCTACAACGGGCGCATGTATGTCTGGGGCGGCTGGACGACGAATTATCCCACGATCAACGTGTGCCGTTACGCGCCGATCAACCCGGACGGGACGCTTGGGGCGTGGACGACCTCCGCGGTGACGATCCCGGACAACACGGACGTGACGCCGCCGGCCATTCAAATGGACGCCTTCGGCCGCGGCACGCTGATGCACAACGGGATCCTGTACATCATCAACGGCGAATGGGACCAGGTGACGGCGTTTGGCAACACGAATAACTGCTACTACAGCGCCATCACCGGCGGCGGCGATTACAGCCCATGGGTGCTCACGACGCCGACCGCGACTTCCAACGGCTCATGGTTCCATGGCGTGTGCATCATTCCGGGCACGTCGCAGACCTTCCTCTACCGCGTGGCGGGCAACTACCGCGGGACGACCGAGGTCGGCATGTACCGGACGACGATCAATCCGAACGGCAGCCTCGGTGCGTGGGTGCAGGATCCGGCGGATCTGCCGGACCTTGGCCGGTATGAGCACGCGACGGCGGTCGTCGGCAACTACATGTTCGTGGTTGGCGGTCTGTACGGCGCCACGCCGACGAACACCGTCTTCTACACGAAGGTCGACCCCGACACCGGCGCGATCAGCGGCTGGCGGACGGGGAACGTGTACCCGGCTAATGTGTCCAGGCTGGCGGCCACCGCCTACGAGGTCGGCGGCCGGTGGTATCTGCTGGTGGTCTCCGGCGGGCCCTACGCCGCGAGCGGCGTGCGTGACCCGCGCTGCTGGTACACGCAGATCGCGGTCGACACGGACGGCGACGGCATCGGTGACATCGACGACAACTGCCCGCTGCTGGCCAACCCGGACCAGGCGGACGGCGACGACGATGGGGTCGGCGACGGCTGTGACAACTGCCCGGAGGACTACAACCCCGACCAGGCCGACAGCGACGGCGATGGCCTCGGCGACGCGTGTGACGGTCCGGCTTACTGCCTGGGCGACCTCAACTGCGACGGGCAGGTGAGCTTCGGGGACATCAACCCATTCGTGCTGTATCTGTCCAATTACTCGGTGTGGCAGACGACCTACGCCGGCTGCAACCCCAAGAACGGCGACATCAACGATGACGGAAATTACCCCGGCTTTGGCGACATCAACCCGTTCGTGACGTTGCTGAGCACATCATCGCTGCCGATCATCTGCCCGTAGTGCGACGAGACCGTCCGCACGTTAGCGGGTAATCCAATCCGGCACGCCGGCGAATAATCGCGCCGGCGTGCCGGATGTCTTTTTATAGCCCCCAAGACAGGCCACGCGGGGCGGCAGCCCGCCGCCGACGGCGACGGCAAGCGGGGCGGCGGAGGCCGTGCCCGCGGGCGGAACGTCCGAGTTGGCGAGCCGCAGCGCCGGAGCTTTTTCTTGCGACGCGGGGTGGGGGCGCGGTACGATAAATGTTACATGGGCGTCAGGTCGGCCGGCGGTCCGGCGGGTTTGTCCGGTTTCGGGACAAAATGTAGGATCGCACAGCAGCTTGCCCGCTGTGGGGAGCCGACCATGCGCAGCGTTAAGGACTGGGGAGGTGCGGGCCAGGAGCGGCACGGTGACGGCGGTCGCGACAGAGACCGTCGCCGGCGGCAGTGGCTATCTGGAGTGCGCGGACGCCGGCCAGTATTGGGCTGAGCGCACACGGCGTGTATCAAACGGCACAGACGGCTGACTCGTTTCGGTTGTGGATTCTTAGGCAGGAGAAAGCGATGCAACGGAGAGTTCGACTTGTGGGCGTGGTCGTGTTGACCGCGCTGCTCGGCCCCTGGTCGGCGTGGGCGCAGTACCCCTCGGACCTGGTGGGCTTCAACGGCCCGCCGATCAACGACCCGGCGACCTCCCAGGAAATGTTCCGGCCGCCGCAGTTCTCGGGGACCACCAGCGCGTACATTCAAGCCAACACGTCCGGGTACAACAACAACGCCGCGTATCGCGCGGACGGTCTGCAGACCGAAGGCGATGCGGCCCTGGACGTGTTCTTCAAGTGGATCGACCCGACTGACCCGGATGCGTGGCTCCGCCTGACGACGTACGCCGGCGCGGAGCGGCCCAACCCGGCCCTGGACACGCGGGGCAAGGTGCGGTTCTACCTGACGAACCAGAGCGAGTACTTCCAGGGCAAGGTGGGCATCTGCCTGGGCATCCGCGAGACGGGCGGGAACGCGCCGCAGCTCGCCGACGGTGGCACGAGCGGGCCGATCGAGTGGGTGGGCGTGAGCACGACGCCCAACGCCCTGGTGGCCGGCGCGGACATGATCGTCGATACGACGGCGGCGGGCGATGACGTGCAGGTGTACCCGGTGGGGACGGACCTGGCGGCGTTGGGCCTGGTGAGCGGGACGGCGATCATCACGCCGGGCGCCAACGGGGTGATCAACACGACCCCGGCGGGGGACGATCAGTTGCGGAAGGGGTACACGCTGGGGGCGGACAACCAGCGGGTGCCGATTCCGGCGATTGAAGTGGACGTGTTGCCGTTCGCGGTGCTGCTGGAATGGAACCTGGCGACGGGCGTGGTGAGCGTGGACGGGGTGCCGCAGGGTGGCGGGCTGGCGGGTTTCACGGGTGATGGGATCGCCAACGCGCCGGACTTCCGGGGCACGCTGGAGCACATTGCGTTCACGAACGTGACGACGGACGCGGCGGTGCTGATCGAAGTGGCGATTGACGAGCTGCAGTTCGAGGCGACGGTTCCGGATCCGACGCCGCCGCCGAGCATTCAGGCGCCGGTGGTGAGCACGGACACGGTGGTGCGGGTGGACTGCATCGCGGCGGCGACGTCGGCGGAGTTGTTCCGCAATGGCGGGTCGCTGGGGACGCGGGTGCCGTCGGCGGGGGTGGCGACGTGGACGGGGCTGACGCTGAACGTAGGGGACATCTTGACGGCGACGCAGACGGCGAACGGGCTGGTGAGCCCGCTGTCGGCGCCGGTGGTGGTATACGCGGCGGGGACGGCGTTGGCGGAGAATTTTGACGGGTATGCGTCCCAGGCCGAACTGGAGACGATGTGGACGCAGACGGCGCCGACCAGTACCCGCAAGATGCAGCTGGGCACGGGCAGTGCGTCGAGCTGCGACAACTTCGTGTACTCGGATTATCTCCCGGGTGCGGCGGTGTCCAAGATCTACGTCTCGATCGGGACGGTGAACGGAACCGACGCGCAGCCGCTGAAGGTGACGTACCGCTTCAAGCACGACTATAACAGCGCCGACGCCCGCGCCCGGTTTGAGCTGAGTCCCGCGATCGCCAAGACGTACGGCTCGCTGGGTTTCGCCTTCACCAACGGCATCGGCGGCCTGTTCGGCCAGCAGTACACGACGTTGACGAACTCGCCGGACCCGATCATCCCAGGCTATGTTTCGGACTACTTCGCGTATGACTACGCGTTGACGGGCATCACGCGGGTGCCGGGCGTGTGGCACAAGATGCAGATCGAGGTGAAGTCGAGCGTCGTGAACTTCTACATCGACGACGTGCTGGCGAACCCGATCGACCCGAACGACGGCGTGACGCCGCTGTATCCGAACGGTGTGCCGCGCGTGAACAACGACGCGTTCAAGTACATCATCCTGGGGGTCGGGTATTCGAACAACGGCCCGGCCATGATGTACGACGACATCTCGGTCACGCTGGGCGGCACGCCGCTGCCGTTCGGCGATCCGAACCCGGTCCTGTCACCGACCGTGCCGGGGCCGCTGTTCCCGGCCGGCACCGCGGTGTTCGTGCAGGACATCGATCCGGCGGCGACGCGGGTCGATGTGTACCGCAACCGCGACACGCTCGTCGGCAGCGCGTTTGCACCGTTCACCAACAACACGGCGACGGTGACCGTGCCGGCGTTGGCCAACGCAGATAACGTCGGCGCCACGCAGACCGTCGCGGGCACCGAGAGCTGCCTGTCCGTGCAGGTGGTCGTGGCGGTCCCGGCGCCCACGTTGCAGGCGGTGCTGGTGCCCAGCCAGACGACGGTCGCAGTGAGCAACGTCGAGGAAGGGCTGGCGCAGTCGGTGCGTGTGTACGTCGACCAGGCCGGCACGCTCGTCCCAATCGGCACCCTGAACAACCCGGCGACCGACCCGGCCCTCGTCACGACGTCGCCGCTGCCCAACGGGGCGACGATCTACGCCACGCAGACCATCGGCGGGGTCGAAGGCCCGGTGTCGGCGGGCGTCGTGGTCGCGGTGCCGGCCCCCGTCGTGCAGGGTCCGCTGGACGCGGGCGTCACGCAGGTGACGGTGTCGTCCGTGCATCCGCTGGCGGGGCTGGTCACGGTGTATGTGAGCGGGACCCCGTACACGGCGAACCCGGCTGGACAGCCCTCGGTGGTCGTGACGGTGGCACCGCTGGCCCCCGGACAGCTCGTGCAGGCGACGCAGACCATCGGCGGCGTGGAAGGTCCCTACTCCAACCCCCTGGTGGTGGCGAATTTCGTGGTCGTCAATGAGTTCCAGTATGACGACACGGGCACGGACAACTACCAGTTCATCGAGCTGTACAACAACAGCCCGAATCCAGTGGACATCAGCGGCTACATCATCCAGGTCGGCGACTACGTCACGGGTCAGACGCCGCCGGGCGTCTACTACCAGGTGATCGTCCCCGCGGGCACGACGCTGGCCGGGAACGGGTTCTGGACGGTGGGTCAGACCGCCGTGGCCGCACTGCCGGGCGCCGTGGTCAACCAGATCGACGACGCGTTGAACCTGGGCGACGGCGAGAATTACATCGCCCTGCGGACGCCGTCGGGCGTGTTGCTGGATGCGGTCGCCTACGAGATGAACAAGGGCTACACGCTGATCCCGGCGGAGATTTACACGCAGATCGGCGTGGGCATCTGGGGCAACACGGTCATGGCCGACACGGGCCTGTCGTCGGATTCACGTTTCCTCGACGGGCTCGACACCGACGAGAACGGCCGCGACTGGGGCATCCAGCGCGCGACGCCGGGCTACAGCAACAACATGCCGGACCTGACGCCGTACCTGGAGGACTGCAGCGGGCTTGCGGTGGGCGACGCCGTGCCGGATTGGGCGTACAGCTACTCGCCGCCGCGCGTGATCGACCCGGCCGTGGCCGACACGTACAACCCGCAGGCCATTCCGGCGTCGCCGGACGGCGGCTATGCGTTCATCGCGCGGGACACGCCGGGCGGAACGGCGGTGTTCCTCGGCCAGCTCGCGAAGGAGAACTTCACGCTGGAGACGTACGTTTACATCCAGCCGGCGTACACGACGGCGGGCTACGAGGAGTTCAAGATCGGCGTGCGCGGCACGTCGGACGGTCTGCACAACTTCGATTACTACAACGGGTCGACGGGCCTGTGCTGGCTATTCCAGCGCACGACGACGTCGCAGACCGCGTGGCTGCTGGACGAGAACAACGGGAACGACGGTACGACCTCGACGCCGATCTGTGCAACGATCCTCGGGACGGTGACGATCGGCAACAGCGGGCCGTATACGGGCTGGCAGCGCCTGCTGCTCGAGGTGCGGGACAACTGCGTGCTGGGCATTCTGGGCGGCACGTACGGGTCGCGCACCGACGGGACGCAGTTCTACGGCACGCATGACTCGCCGGGCCCCGGCAGCGTGTGGGTCACGCACCGGGAGAGCAACACGGGCCTGGTCAACATGCGGCCGCCGACGCTCGACAAGTTCTCGCTGCTGACGGCGCCGCCCGACGCGGACGGCGACGGCATCGGCGTGCCGTGCGACAACTGCCCGGACGTGTACAACCCCGACCAGGCCGACAGCGATGGGGACGGGATCGGCGACGCGTGCGACGGCCCGGCCTACTGCCTGGGTGACCTCAACTGCGACGGGCAGGTAAGCTTCGCGGACATCAACGCATTCGTGCTGTACCTGTCCAACTTCCCGGCGTGGCAGACGACCTACGCCGGCTGCGACCCGAAGAACGGCGACATCAACGACGACGGGAATTACCCCGGCTTCGGCGATATCAACCCGTTCGTGACGTTGCTGAGCACCAACCCGCTGCCGATCATCTGCCCGTAAGGCCGGGCAGCCCTGCGCAGCGCAGCGGATAAACAAAAAGGCGCGCCGGCGGATAACTCCGCCGGCGCGCCTTTCGTTTTATGGCTGGTCGCGCAGACGCGCGCTCAGCCGGAGATCAAGCGGCCGAGGACCTCGACGAGCACGTTGCGCAGCGCCGAGAGCACGCCGTAATCGACGTTCTCAAGGTAAACCTGCCACGCGGGCGTGAGAACGTCCACGCCCGGCTCGGCCGCCGACCGGTTTCGCGTTCCGGAGGTGCCCCGGTACGCGGAGATGATCGCGCGGGTCTGCAGCCGGATGGGCTACAGCCCGGAGCGGTTCCGCGTGTTTCGATTGCGCATGGCCTACCCGGTACCGGGGTTCCAGATTGTCATGGCATTCGATGCGCCACACCGGCCGCGCTGAACCACTCCGGGCTGCGTTGCCGCTGGATCACTACGGGGTTCAGCGTCCTGCGCACGCCCTGCCTGCATCGTGGCGCAGTGCTGTGTGGAAGCCCGTCGGTTCAGCGCGACACGCTGCCGGGCCCGATCCGGGGCATGTTCACGAGAAACGCGCGGCTACGGTCATCGACCTGAGATCACACCAGATCGAAGCGATCGAGGTTCATCACCTTGTTCCAGGCCGCGATGAAATCGTGGACGAACTTCTCATCCGCATCCGAACTGCCGTAGACTTCCGCCAGGGCCCGGAGCTGGGAATTCGCACCGAAGACCAGGTCGACTCGGGTGCCGGTCCACTTCACTTCGCCCGTGGCGCGATCGCGCCCCTCAAACACGTTCGCGTCCGTCGCGACCGGCTTCCACTCCGTGCGCATGTCGAGCAGGTTGACGAAGAAGTCGTTGGTCAGCGCTTCTGGCCGCTTGGTGAAGACGCCGTGTTTCGCTTGCCCGACATTGGCATTCAGGACGCGCAGGCCGCCGACGAGCACCGTCATTTCCGGCGCGGTCAGCGTCAGCAATTGCGCCTTGTCGACCAGCAAATGCTCAGCCGGCACTGAGAATTGTCTCTTCAGGTAATTGCGGAAGCCGTCGGCAACCGGTTCCAGCACGGCGAAGGAGGCCACGTCGGTTTGCTCCTGCGAGGCGTCCATGCGTCCCGGCGTGAAGGGAACCGTTACCTCGATGCCGGCGTTCTTCGCCGCCTTCTCAACGCCGGCGCAGCCGGCCAGCACGATCAGATCGGCCAGCGAGACCTTCTTGCCGCCGGAGGCCGAGCTGTTGAACGCGCTCTGAATGCCTTCCAGCGTCTTGAGCACCTTCGCGAGTTGGGCAGGCTGGTTGACGGCCCAGTCCTTCTGCGGCGCCAAACGAATGCGGGCACCGTTGGCACCGCCGCGCTTGTCGGAGCCACGGAAGGTGGACGCCGATGCCCACGCGGTCGAAACCAATTCCGACACCCGCAGGCCAGAAGCCAGGATCTTGCCCTTGAGGGCGGTAACGTCCCGCTCATCAATCAGCTTGTGATTGACGGCCGGGATGGGGTCCTGCCAGATGAGCTGTTCCGCAGGCACCTCCGGGCCGAGGTAGCGCGAGCGCGGGCCCATGTCGCGGTGCGTCAGCTTGAACCACGCGCGGGCGAACGCGTCCGCGAACTCGTCCGGGTGCTCCATGAAGCGCCGTGAGATCTTCTCGTAGACCGGGTCGAATCGCAGGGAGAGGTCCGTGGTCAACATGGTCGGCGCGTGGCGCTTGGAGGGGTCGTGAGCGTCCGGCACCGTGCCGGCGCCTGCTCCGCCTTTCGGTCTCCACTGGTGCGCGCCGGCGGGGCTCTTCGTCAGTTCCCACTCGTAGCCGAACAGGTTCCAGAAGAAGTTGCTGCTCCACTTCGTGGGCGTAGTGGTCCAGGTCACTTCCAGGCCGCTGGTGATCGTGTCGCCGCCTTTGCCGGTGCCGAAGCTGCTCTTCCAGCCCAGGCCTTGCTGCTCGATGGGGGCGGCTTCGGGCTCGGGCCCCACATGGGTGGCGGGGCCGGCGCCGTGGGTCTTGCCGAACGTATGCCCGCCAGCGATGAGCGCCACCGTCTCTTCGTCGTTCATCGCCATACGGGCGAAGGTCTCGCGAATATCCTTGGCCGCCGCGATCGGGTCCGGGTTGCCGTTCGGGCCTTCGGGGTTGACATAGATCAGTCCCATCTGCACGGCCGCCAGTGGATTCTCGAGGTCGCGTTCGCCGGAATAGCGTTTGTCGCCCAGCCAGGTCTTCTCGGCGCCCCAATAGACATCCTGATCCGGCTCCCAGACATCCGCGCGCCCGCCGCCGAAGCCGAACGTCTTGAAGCCCATCGTTTCCAGGGCGACGTTGCCGGCGAGGATCATCAGGTCGGCCCAGGAAATCTTGCGGCCATACTTCTGCTTGATCGGCCAAAGCAGCCGGCGGGCCTTGTCCAGACTGACGTTGTCCGGCCAACTGTTGAGCGGCGCGAAGCGCTGCTGGCCCCGACCGCCGCCGCCGCGTCCGTCCCCGACGCGGTACGTGCCGGCGCTGTGCCACGCCATGCGGATGAACAGCGGGCCGTAGTGGCCGAAGTCCGCCGGCCACCAGTCCTGCGAGTCGGTCATCAGCGCGGCCAGGTCTCTCTTCACGGCCGCCAGGTCGAGGCTCTTGAACTCCTGCGCGTAGTTGAAGTCCGCGCCCATCGGGTTGGACTTGCAGGAATGCTGGTGCAGAAGCTCGAGCTTTAGCTGGTTGGGCCACCAGTCGCGGTTCGAAGTACCGCCGCCAGCAGCCGGTTGGAACGGGCACTTGGGTTCGGTCGCCATGAGTCGTCTCCTTCGTTCGGTTGCACCGGGCCGCGGTGTTCGCGCCGGACGCCGGCCGATGGGCTGTGTTGCGGTGTCGGCTGCATCACCAGCGCCTTCCGCACGCAAACGGCCATATTAGATTAATTCGCATCTTAGATTTAATCCAAAATCCGGCCGGACGTCCACCGCCCGCCGCGCGGTCCGTCGGCCTCACTTCCGGCGTTTGCGGCCGCGGAGTACGACGTGGTACTCGCGCACGTCGAAATCCCGCAGGTTCTTCGCGCCAGTCACTTCGAGCGCCGCCCACGGCACGTCGTAGATCGCGCCGGTCTCCACGTCGATGAAGTGGTGGTGGGCGTCGATCCGCGGATCGAACAGGACCGTGCCTTCCTTCAGCACCTGGGCCTTCAGCAGCTTCTTTTCCGCGAACAGCTTGAGCGTGTTGTACACGGTGGCCCGCGAGAGCGTCGGGCAGCGCCGGCGGACGTGCGCCCACACTTCTTCGGCGGAAGGATGCGTCCTGGCCCCCAGGACGTACTCGGCGACGGCGATGCGCTGGGGCGTCGCCTGGATACCGTGGCGGCGCAGCACCTGGAGCGTATCGGCCATGCAGTCTAGACTAAGTACAAACTAATACGCTGTCAAGGCCGCGGCTGCCGGATGCGGTGGAGATGGCGCAACCGGTCACGGCCATGGTAGCAGCCGACAGAGGGCGCCCGAATCTGCCGACAATCTAGTGTTGTCGGTCGCACCCGGCGTGGCGCCGTCTTTGGGGACCGCCGCGGCCACCTGGCACCGGACAAAGGATCGCGAGCGTGATCGGTATGGGACGCAAAACGCGGTGTGCCGTGGGCCGGTGGATCGGGGCCTGGGCGCTGGTGTTGATCGGCGGGTGCCCGCCGCCACCGGCCACAGCGCCCGACGCAGGTGGTGCCGACGTGGCGGCCGGTGACGAGGCGTTGATCGCGGATGAGTTGATCGTGATCGTGCGACCAGGGGCGGATAATACAGAACTGGGCGCGCTGTACGACGGCGCCGGGGTCACGCTGCGCGATCGGCTGGCGCTGCTCTCGGCGGACCTGCTGCAAGTGGATCCGAATCAGCGTGCGGCGGCGGAGGCGACGCTCGGCGCCTCGCCGCTCGTGGAAAACGTGGTCGACAACCGGCGCGTGGCACTCGACGTCGTGCCCAGCGACACCGAGTACGCGCGGCAGTGGCACCTGGCGGCCATCGAAGCGCCGGCGGCCTGGAGCGTGACGCAAGGCAGTGCCGAGATCCTGGTTGCCGTGCTCGACACGGGGGTGGACGCGCAGCACCCGGATCTGGCGTCGAAGCTGGTGCCGGGCGGAAACACGTATGACGGCACGAGCGGGTGGCAGGATGAAGCGGGGCACGGCACAGCGGTCGCGGGCATTATCGGTGCGGCCGCGGACAACGCTGCCGGCGTAGCCTCCGTGGCGTGGGCGTGCCCGCTGATGCCGATTCGCGTGACGGGCACGGATGGCCGCGCATCGACCTGGTCGCTCGTGGCCGGGATTGCGTTGGCATCCCAGGCGGGGGCGCGGGTCATCAACGTGTCGTTCCAGCCGGTGGGCGAATTTGACGAATTGGTGCTGCGGCAGGCGGAATTGGCGCGCGTGGCCGGTGCGCTGGTAGTGTTTCCGACGGGCAACAGTGGGGAGGAAAGCGCGCTGTCCGCGTCGGACGCGGCGCTGTTCGTGGGCGCGGTTGACGCGGGCGGCGCGCGGGCGGCGTTCTCGACGTACGGCGCGCTCGTGGACCTGGTCGCACCCGGCGTGGGGATCTACACGACCCAGCGCGGCGGCGGGTATGCCGCGTGGACCGGGACATCGTTCGCGGCGCCGCTCGTGTCCGGAGTGGCGGCCCTAATCTGGTCGGCGAACCCGGCGCTGCGGCCGGCCACGGTGGAGGGCATTCTGCTGGCGACGGCGACGGACCTGGGGGCGGAGGGCGACGATGCGCAATTCGGTGCCGGCCGGGTGAATGCCCGCGCGGCCGTGGCGCTGGCGCGGGCCACGCAGGAGCAGTCCGACGCGGCGCCGCCGGTGGTCACGATTCAGCAACCGGTCGCGGGCGCCACAGTCAGCGGTCCGACGGTTGTGGTGGCGCAGGCGGCGGATGACAGCGACCTGGCGGACGTGGCGTTGTGGCTGGACGGTCAGGCGCTGGCGACCGATGCGGTGCGCCCCTATGAATTCGTCATCAACGCGGGCAAGTACGCGCCCGGACAGCACGAGCTCGAAGTGATTGCGACCGATGTGTACGGGAACGCGGGGGAGGCGCGCTGTGCGGTGCGATTTGCAGCGCCGGCGGATCGCAGCGGGCCGACGATCGAGCTGGTCAGCCCGCAGGACGGCAGCGTGGTTTCGGGTCTGATCACGATCATGGCCCGGGCGCGGGACGACCGCGCGCTCGCCCGGGCCGAGGTGCGGGTCGATGGGCGGCTCATCACCACGCTCGCGCTCGCGGCGACGCAGGCGGACGTGGCGTACAACTGGGATACGGGGGCGGCCGACGTCGCGGCGGGTGAGCACACGCTCGCGTTGCGGGTCGTGGACACTTCGGAGAACGCCGCGAGCGCCTCGGTGCGTGTCACCGTGACCAAGTGGTCGGCGGGCAAGTAGCACCGCAGGGCATCGGCCCGCACATTTCATCGGCCGAAGGGCGCCTGGTTGATGGGCTGTTCGGAAAGTCTGCGCTGGGCGTCTGGCAGTCGGAACCAGCGGCGAGCGCGCGCCCCGGGCTAACCGCGACACCCATCGAGATTCGCGGCCAATCAAGCGACGAGTCTAGGTTTCGCAATGGGCGTCCAACGCCGGACTTCCGCCACGGTTAACACGTCGCCCGCCGGCTCACGGCTGTGGCAGCGCCTGCTGCAACGTCGCGAAGTCGGCCAAGTCCACATCATCATCGACGTTGAAGTCCAACCGGCAGCACTCGTCGCAGCAGGGCAGATTGCCCGGACCTGCCATGCAGGTGGCAAACCCCTCGAAATCTGCGAAGGTGAGAGCGCCATCGCCGTTGTAGTCACCCGGCGAGACCGCGACTACGGCCAGCCCCAGGGCTGGGGTAATAGGAGCGCCGGTCGCCGCCTCCGTCAGCCTCGTCTCCAGCGGCGGCATCGCCGCCACTACCGCTACCGCCCCGGCCGCCGGCACGGTGCTCGGCTGGAAGCGAAACGTCAGTTCTGCGGCCACGGCATCCGCGGCAGTGGCGCCACCATCCAGCAACACGATCGCGTAAACGAGTGTGCCGGCCGCGGCGTCCTCATAGACCTCGACGGCCGCGTCCCAGGGTGACCCCACCCCGTCCCCCGGCAGAGCACCGACGAACGAGAGCACTTCCGGAGCAAACTCGATAATGGCTTGAATGCCGTCGATTTCCTGCGCGAGCTCGGAGACCCACAGTTCGACGACGAACAGCTCCCCCGGCTCAACCCAGCACGCAGCGTCCGACAACTCCAGTGACACGAGCCCCCAGTCCGCGGTGGGACCGATCTGGATCGTCGCGGACCCAAGCGTGCCAGTCACGTCTTGTCCGGCGCCCTCGCCCCAGACGCGCGTTTGCGTGACCAAGCCGAAGCTCGGCAGGATCGTGATGTTCGTTGAGGGCGTGTTCGTCAGCGCGTGAAACCGAAAGGTCGTCACGAGCAGGCCTTCGGGAGTTGCATAGGCGAGCGACACGAAGTTCCCGACCGCCTGGTAGAACGCGTTACCGTCGGCCCAAGTGTTATTGAGCCCGTCAGCAGACGAATCCGAGTAGAAACCGGACATCAGCCACGCATATGGTCCGTTATTGACCAGGGGTTGCGCTTGATCCAGCGCGAGCGTTGCCGGATCCCACGCCAGGATAACGTCCATGGCGCGAACCGCCTGGTTCGTGCCATCATCCGAGACTGCGTAGAGACCCACCTCGACAAGGTCGCCAATTATCACCGTTGACGCCGTGGGGCGCAGCTCAAGGTTCACATCCGCATAGGCCCAACCGGCGGGCAGGATGAGCGCGACAGCCAAAACGGTTATCCAAGGACGTGATGCCATAAAGACCTCCTCAGGGTGAGCTGCGCTTCTTAACCTCCGCGCTCCTGCACGCGGCTTGTTGCAGGCACGGATGATCGCGGCCCGGGCGATCGCCTATACTTTACCAAAACCGTGACGACGGGGCCAATACCATTGTAGACGGCCACACGGGGCCCGGGCGCTTCCGCCGCACTCCGATAAACTTCGCCAAGACCACGCACCCGCCGGTGCTTTGTAGGACGGAAACTGTGCGTCCGGGGCACCGCGGGCGTGCGCGGCCCGACGAACCGAACCGACTCGCCGAACCGCGCACGTTTGATCCCGAAAGCGGTTTCTGGTCCGCATACAGTCGAGATCGTCTACTCCTGAATGGCTGGATGGCTGTCGTTATCCGTGGACTGCAGCAGCCGCTCCAGTCGTCGCAACTTCGTCTCAAACGCTGGCAACAGCGTCAGGTTATTCTGCTGCGCGAACAGCCGGATGTCGCGCACATCCACGAAACCGTCGCCATCGCGATCCGCGGCCGAGGCGTCCGCCACACCCAGCACCTCGGTGCTCACGCGCAAGCGGGCCGTAGGTCGGCTGATCTGTCCAATCTGCGTTACTTCGGCGAATCCCGGTTGCGGCGCCGGACCACAATCGTCCGGAGGATCACTGATATCGGCGAAGTTCATCTGAATCAAAGTGAAGTCCGCACCGTTCTGCAGGCCGTCGCCAGTGGCATCGGCGAGTGAACCGAGATTGGGATCGACCGGATCATTCCAGTAGATTGCCAATATCGCGAAATCGACGATGTCAACGAGATCGTCCTGCGGGACCCAGGGGGGATTCGAGAAGTCACCGGAAGTGAGCTGTGCGTTTCCAGTGAGTGTAACACTGGCGATGCAGCCGGTGCCGAAATCCAACGGCATGCGCCGCGCCAGCGTGTGACCCTCGTACACCTGGATCCAGTCCGCACCGGGAGTCAGGTCGGCCAGCAGGGCAGTGCCCTGGCCACCGGAGAAGCTCACCGGCACCACACGGGTCTGCGTTGTCCCCTCGCAATCGGTGAGCACGAACGTGACTTCACGCGTAACAGCGCCACTCAGACCCTGCACCGCCATTGTCACGTCAACGTGACTGGTCTCAACATATTCGCACGCGTCCGAATCCTCGTTGCACGTATCGGTCGTGCAGTCGTCACCATCGTCACAATTGTACGGACTGTGGGCGCAGACGTCATTCAACTCATCGCACGTGTCATCCGTGCAGAACAGGCCGTCGTTGCAGTTCGGCGGCGTGCCTGACTGGCAGCCGCTCGCCGGGTCACATGTCTCGGTCCCGTCGCACCACTGGCCGTTATCGCACACGAGGGGTGCTCCACCGACGCAGCTGCCGCCGCTGCACGCGTCACTGGTCGTGCACGCGTTACCGTCACTGCACGGGCCCATGTTGTTCGTGTACACGCAGCCCGTAGCCGGGTCGCACGTGTCATCAGTGCACACGTTGTTGTCGTTGCAGTCCAGCGGCGGTCCGGCGACACAACTGCCCTCGCTGCACGTGTCACTGGTCGTGCACGCGTTACCGTCACTGCACGGGCCCGTGTTGTTCGCGTACACGCAGCCCGAAGCCGGTTCGCACGAGTCATCCGTGCACACGTTGTTGTCGTTGCAGTCCAGCGGCGGTCCGGCGACACAACTGCCCTCGCTGCACGCGTCAGCGGTCGTGCACGCGTTATTATCATTGCACGGCGCCGTGTTGTTCGTGTGCACGCAACCGACACCGACGACGCACGTGTCGTCGGTGCAGACGTTGCCGTCACTGCATGCCCCATTGTCAGGCGTATACACGCAGCTGTTTAAGACGCACGTATCGATCGTGCAATCCAGGCCATCATCGCAGTCCGAGTTGTTCAGACAGCCAACACAGGTGTTGCCGTCTTCGTCACAGACCAGCGGTGCGGCGCAGGGATCATCGCCATCGGTGCAAACACCACTCTGGCAGGTCTCCACACCATCACAGAAGTACACATTCGGACATGGCGTGTCGTCTGGTTCGTTCTCGTGCTGACAACCCGCCGCGGTGTCACACGTGTCGGCCGTACAGGCATTACCGTCATCGCAACTGATCGGCGTGCCGGTACACGTGCCGGCGGCGCAGATGTCGTTCTCGGTACATGCGTTGTTGTCATTGCACGGGTCTGTGTTGTTCGTGTAGGCGCAACCCGAGGCCGGGTCGCACGTGTCGTCCGTGCACACGTTGTTGTCGTTGCAGTCCAGCGGCGGTCCACCGAGACAAGTCCCACCACTGCACGCGTCAGCGGTCGTGCACGCGTTACCGTCACTGCACGGGCCCGTGTTGTTCGTGTACACGCAGCCCGAAGCCGGTTCGCACGAGTCATCCGTGCACACATTGTTGTCGTTGCAGTCCAGAGGCGGTCCACCGACACAAGTGCCACCACTGCACGCGTCAGCGGTCGTGCACGCGTTATTATCATCGCACGGCGCCGTGTTGTTCGTGTACACGCAGCCTATGGCCGGGTCGCACGTGTCATCTGTACAGATGTTATCATCGTTGCAGACCAGCGGCGTAAAGACACATTCGCGGGACTCACTGTCGAAACTATCGGTCGTACAGGCGTTATCGTCATCGCACGGTGATATATCAATATCGCCGTTGTTCGTCGGAATGGTGGCTGGCGATACGGGTGCGCCGTGAATGGCCTCGGTTATGCGGTTCTGCAACGTTGGGAACGACGGCGGATAGTCGGGCAGGAACGTGATCACCGGCGTGCCGTCGTCGAGCGCCACGAATGTGAGCGTCGCCACAACAAACGGCCCAGCGCCGGGGCCGACGGAAGCTCCCGGTGCGAACGCCGAGTAACAGAGGTCGCCGTTCTGGTTGTTCTCGACGATTTCCAGCCACGGGGCGCTCGGCACGATCCCGACCAGATAGAGGTTGTCAGTGTTGTAGTGCATCAAGGCCGTGACGCCATTGGCCGCAAAACTCAGATTACGAATCTGTAACTGAACGGTAATCTGCTCGCCCTGCATGACCTGCTGCGGCGCGTCCGGGACGAACAACACCAGCTCGCCAGACGGTTCGTTGAGGCCGCGGTAATCGACCAGCGCCGGATCGATTTCACCAGTCCCGCAATGCGCAATGACGTACGTGCTTTCCGGGTCGTTGGCCGGCGACACGAAGACGCCGTGCGCTCCTGCCGAGACGGCCTGCATTTTCAGGACGGCCACGCGTGACCACATCGGCTCCACGCCGGTCGGGTCATTCGCGCAACCAACGCCGGGCAGGTAGGACCCACTCAGGTCATCGACCAGGCCGGTGGTGTTATTCACCGTGCCGGACGGGAAGGTGGAGAACAGGGTCGTGTGAAAGATGCCGTCCGTAAACGGCCAGATGTCATCATCGACGACCACCATCTGAGCCGGGTCGTAGGTGACATCCGCGCTGATCATCGTGAGTCCCGTCGGGTGCAGCGTTTGGGCCCACATTTCGACATAGTATGTGCTGCCGGCAGCGAAGTTGGTCTCCGAAGTCGGGAGCGTGGTCGTCTCGTCCGGGCCGCCGCTGAAGGTTGTGCGTGCGACCAAGGCCACGATGGTCCCGGGAGAGCGGAGCATACCGAAGTTTTGAACGTTGTCCCCACCGCTCCAGGTGTTGGGGTGACCGAAGGTGCTCGAGGTGCCGTCGTTGTAGTCCGAGGTCACCGGGTCAACCTGCGGATTCGGGTCTTCTTCGAGCTTGAACACTTCATTAGAACTCACGCCCGGGGCATGGTCGGGCATCCCCTCGCCACACGGTCCGAACTGGGTGATCCCCGATGCGTTCTTGATCGTGAGCTTCCAGTCGTTATTACCGACGGAGAAGTTCCCGGGACCGTCACCTGCTTTATTGGTGACCGTAGTCGCATACGTGGTCTCCGGAGTGCGGTTCAACGGATCCTCCGGGTCACCGAGCAGCGTATTGATGTTGATCCACCAGTCGCCGACCGACGGGTCAAAGCTGGTGTCGGTGCTCAGGCCACCGTGCGCCGTGTCCGACTCGGCAAACGTGATGATCGTCCCGGCACGCAGGTTCGACCATAGCGAATGGCTCGTCAACGTGATGGTACCGGCCGTTGCCGGTGAGGTTGCTTCGGTCCAATACAATTGCCATCCCCGCATGTCCAAGTGGTCCTGCGTGACCACCAGCTCAAACCAGTTACCACCATTGCCCTTGACCCGACCGAAGAAGACATCGTCCTTGCACGGAGGCGTTCTCGGCGGAGAGCAGTACGTGCAGTCTCCGGGATGACTGGTGTCGCCATCGCAGTCCAACCATTTCGTCGAGCCTACGGCGTTGTACTCGTTGAGGATCACGGGCACGTCTGCGCGCGGTCCACTATCATCCGCCGCGTCAGCGCCTGGTACGACCGTGGGCGCGAGCGCGGGGGCGGACTCCAGCGTGCTCATGGGCGCGGCTTGCTGTGACGCCCCGAGGTCGTGCATGCCCATCAGCGCACCGGTCGCGACCACCAGCGCCAACAATCTGCTCTTCCTCATAACCAAAGCGCTCATAGTACTCTCTCCTTTGCCGCGGCGATGCCGCATCGGGCACACAACTATACTCTGGCCCCGGGCGCGATGAACGCGCCCGGCCGGATCATGACTCAGCTCATCTATGGCCGCACAGACTCTGTCATTACTTCGGGCAATGCATGCCCCACAATCAACCGCAACGTTCCCAGTTCGAGTTGTGACTCACCGAGGTCGCCGCCGCGGTTGAAGAGTGCAACACCGTACGGTGGCTCGGCAAGCTGGGCCTGCAACACGAGCGGACGGCGCTCGTCCACGCGCCCCTGGCGGGCCGGCACGTCCGCTACCGCCGGCGCGGGGCAGTACACCGCCAATGTCGCGACCCGCGCCCAGGTACCGCCCGTGCCGAGCGTGCCCTCGCCCAGCGTGGCGCAGCCGCCCACGGCCGCTACCACCCCCGCCGCTGCATCCACAACGCCGTTTTGGAACAGCGGGAACGCGGTGCTCGGATTCACTGCTTCAACGACCACCCGGCGCGCGTCGTATGCGACATCGACATACACCGCCGCCAAGCCCTCCGTCGCACCTGTCACCTGCGTCCAGAGTTCGACGTAGAATGTCTCGCCGGCCGTAAACCCGCCCATCGACGGGGGCAAGGTCGCGAGCACGTCATCCGCCGTCGGCATGGCCCGCGCCACCAGTTGCACAGTCGCCAGGATCCCGGGATCGTCCCCGTCACGGGCGCCGCCATAGCAGGTCGCACAGGCGCCACAAGTCAGGGCGAAACACCCGCTGAACAGACCGAAGTCGCCGCCTCCGACGCAGCCGTTGGTGCTGCCGTCGAAATTGGACCGCAGGCGCGGGTCGCCCGGCGCATAACACCCGCCAAAGTCCCCGGCGAAGATCCCGAAGTCGCCACCGCCAATGCGGCCATTCGCATCCGGTTCCAGATCAAACATGCAGTGCTCGCAAGCGTCGAGCACTTCGCTGCACCGCTCGCAAACGTCGCCGCAGGGGTCGTTGCCCGGCACGCACACGCCGGCCTGACACAGGTCGGTTTCCGTGCAGTACAGGCCGTCGCTGCAAGGTGTGCCATCGTCGACCGGCGACCATTCACTCGGGTTCTGGAGCGGATCACATTCCTCGCAGCTGTTGGCCGGATTCAGGTCACCGTCGTTGTACGGGACGCCACCGATGTTGCAGCCGCTGACCGCGACGATGTTCAACGTGCCTGGGCCGGCAGCCGTGCCGGTCCCGCCGACCTCGATCAGGTAGCCATGCCCCTGCTGCACGGTAATCGTGCACGTCGTCGGGTTACACCCCATCATCATGGGCTGTGTCGGGTAGCACGTGCAGTCGTGGTAGACCGCGAGCATCGTGCTCCAGGTCGCCGCCAGGCTGATCGTAACCTGCCCGGTGACGGTCGCCGTATAGCAGAACCAGACGTTCTGGCTGGGCGAGACCATACAGTGACCAGGGCCGTCGAAGGTGGCATACGTCGTGTCGAACGCGTACGAGCCCTCCACAACCGGCGTCGCCTGCGCGCAATTGTCATTGGCCACTCCGCCGACCGTCAGGACCTGCACTGGCCCCAGCGTGAATGGAATCGGTTGCGGCGTACCGGGGGTATTGTCGTACAGATAGGAGCCCGGCGACGCCACCAGGGCGACGTCAAAAGTAGCACCCTGGCTTGCATCGGGCGACACGGTCAGCGTGTAAGTCGACAGGTAGGCCGGCGTGTCGTCGACCACCGCGCCGCCGCTCAGCAGCGCGGAAGACGCCAAAAGCTGTGTGCAGTTGACCGCGGGATACGAATTCTCGGGCGGAAACGCCTGGAAAATGTAATCGGCACGGGACTCATCGACCATCACGCCGCCCGGGCAGTTCACCGTCAGACTGCCGCTGCCGGAGGTGCGGGTGATCGCGATCTTCGTCTGATAGCCGCGCACGGTGGCCGCGCCGTGGACGAAGACATCCAGGTCGACGGCGCCGCCCGGCGCCGCCGTCGCGCTGGCGAGCTGGCTCGTCAGTTCGCACTGCGGCCCTGGCGGCATATAGGTCACCGACAGTAGCGGCCGGTAGGAGGCGGTCGTCGATTCCGAGGACTCCAACCGTAGACCGTCGTTTCCCGTCGGGAGAATCGCCCACCCATAGTTGCTCGACGGATCCAGCACCCAGGCTTGGACGCTCGCCGTCACGCTGACCGGGTACGCCGTGCTCGCCGTGCTCATCGTGGCCGTCGCTTCGATGGCCGCCAAGGCGTCGACGCCGTCGGCCTGAATTCCGCCCGTCGCGTTCCATGGCGCCACGCCGTACGCGGCCCAAACATCGGTATCGACCCAGGGGTGAAGCAGCCGGTGGAAATTGACCGCGCTATTGCTCGGGTCGTCGGTGGCCGGACCCACCCGGAGGGTCAGCGTTGCCGAAACGATGGTCGACCCGACCGGGATCTGGTTCGCTCCCGACCCAAGAATCCCGTCGAAGCGGATGAGGATGTGCTCCGCTGGGCTGCCGTCGCAGACGATCGGCGTCGTAGTCGCCTGGCTAACCAACGCAGCGTCGATGTAGGTATCGGCGGTGCCGGAGTAGCCGTTGACACCCTGTTGGAACGTCAGCGTCTGCGGACCGGACTCGCACTCGCCGGTCGTGGGGTTGCAGGCCTGGCCCGCGGGGCAGCTGTCCGTGCTCACGCAGTCGCCATCTATGCAGGCGTCGGTCGTGCAGGCAATGTTGTCGGTGCAGGAGTTGGTGTTGTCATTGGTGTTCGAGCACACGCCCGTACCCACGTTGCAGGTATCATCCGTGCACGGATTGCCATCATCGCACTCCGCGTCCGACGTGCACCCTCCCGTGCTCGACAACTGCGGGATCATCAGGAAATCACGGCTATCCAGCGTCGCGTTGTGGCCCTGGACTGCCAGCACGTTCATTCCCGACACCAAGAGTCCCTTTAAACTCGTCAAATCAAGCGTCTGCTCGACAGGCGGCGCAACGGATGGCCCGCCCGTGGCCAGAGCGCTGTACGCGGGAGGCGTGCCGGTCACCCGGATGCGCGCCACCTCCGTACCGTTGAGATAGGCCACGTAGCCGTCGTCGGCATACATCCTGAAGGTCAATGAGGTCACCGCCGCGGGATTAGTGACCGTGAACGCCTTACGCATGTAGACGCTGACGTAGCCAGGACTGTTGCAGAGCGGGGGATTGAGCGGCGTGCAACCGCGCATGTCGGTCAGTTCCGTCCCGATGAACGGACCGTAGTCGCCGTTGCCGTTGGTGCCACCGGTCTCAACGTAGTAGTCATACCCCAGACCGCTGGGCCCCTCGAGCCATGCCGAATCGTCGAAGCCCGCGGTGTTCCAGCCTGCCGGCGGCTCGATCGTGCCCTTGAAGTACTTCCACGAATCACCGTACTCGATTGGCAGCGGGTCAACCGTCGGCGTCTCGCAGATGCCGGTCGTGTGGTTGCAGGTCTGGCCCGCCGGGCAATCGTCCATGCTCACGCAGTCGCCGTTCACGCAGGCGTCGGCTGTGCAGGCGATGCCGTCGTTGCAGTCGCTGTCATACACGCACGTGGGGGCCATGATCGCAGTCAGCGACACGGTCAGAGTAAAGTCCGAACTGCCCGCGGTCAGGTTGTGCGCCTGGATCGCCAGAACGTTCGAGTTGTCCATCAGGATGTTGTTGATTTCACTGAGTTCAATGACCTCGGCCGGGCTGCCCGACGTTCCGCCGGAGCACTCGTGGTCCACCGTGGCGAGGTCCGTGTGGGCGGGCGGGGTGCCCGCGATGTTTCGCCGGACGACCTCGACGCCGTTGATGTATGCCACGAAGCCGTCGTCGTAGTCCACCGTCAGGATCAGCCGGCTGATCAGCTCGGGGTCGTCCAGATGGAACAGCCGCCGTGTATAGAGGCTCACGTAACCATTCAGCATGTCGTTCAGAACGGTACCGTACGGGTCGCAGTCCGTACCGTAGCCGAAGCCACCCGGGCCCTGGAGCCAGCCGGAATCGTCGAACAGAAGGGTGGTCCAGTTGGTCGGCGGTTCCGCAGTGCCCTTGAAGTAACGCCACGTATCGCCGGGTTCGATCGGTAGCGGCTCGGCCGTGGGGGCCAGCGCGCATTCGCCAGTGACCGGGTCACACGTCTGGCCGGACGGACACTTGGGCACGCCCGTGCAGCGCCCGTCGCTGCACGTGTCATTGATCGTGCAGATGTTGCCGTCATCACACGAGCCGCTGACGTTGGTGTATTCGCACGCCTCCGAAACGCAGGCGTCGTTTGTGCATTCGTTATTGTCGTCGCAGTCGGCGGCGCTCCCGCAGGTCGCGCGGAACGTGACCGTCAACTTGGGGCGCTGGTCGGCAGTCGCATATTCGGACGAGCGGACGCCAGTGCCGGCACTGCCGGTGTGGAGGATCAGCCAACCGCGATTGGTGGCTGGGTTGTCCGCCCAAGCCTGGATGCTCGCGGTCACATCGACGGTCTGAAGCCCGCTGCCGCCCCCCACCAAGGCCACCTGAGCGCCGTATTCATCGGGCTGAGCGCCGGCGTCACCGCCAAAGTCGTTATAAGTGGTCGTCTCGTCCCAGGCCACCAGCGCCGGACGGACAGAACCACTGTCACCTGAGTCGTAAACGTATAATTCCAAAGTAGCCGACAGGATTTCGGCGCCGACCGGAATCTTTCCATAGGCATCGCCGAAGATCTGCTCGAACCGCAGCAGCCCGAGCGTCTCCTGGTTGCTCGTGCTCTCGGACGCGTCCCACTCGATCCAGTCGAGACTGCCGTGGGCGGTGCTGGGGGCCTGCTCCCGCAAATACGTGTCCACTGTGCCGGCGTAATCCGAGGCACCTTCCTGGAAGCTCACGGTCGGCGTCGGCATCGTGCAGCTGTTGGTTTGCGGGTTGCAGACCAGGTCGCCGGCGCAGTCATCCGTACCGACACACGTGCCGCTCACACACTGGTCATTGATCGTGCAAGTCAGGTCGTCGCTGCAAGGCGTACCGTTGTCCAGCGGATCAACCACGCACACGCCGAAACTCGGGTCGCACACGCCCTCGTTGCAGTCGTCGTCGAGCGCCGAGCAGTCGATTTCGGTATGCTGGCACGAACCGCCCACGCATGTATCCGTCGTGCAGAGGTCGGAATCTCTGCAGTCGTCATTGTTCACGCACGCCACACACGCGTCAGTGGTTTCATTGCACAGTTGCTCCCCGCACGGATACGTTCCGGGAATGCACGTGCCGCCGCCGTCCGGGCAGTCCTCTACGCCGTTGCAGAACAGGCCGTCGTCGCAGTCGGTGTCGGACGTACAGGCGCCGTTGCTGGTGAAAGACCAGGTCGGGCCCACCGTTGTCGAGACGCCGTCCGAGACTTCGACGTACCATTCGTAGGTCTTGCCGCTCGCGCGCCCCGGCCAAGGCAGATCAACCTGGTCGTCGCTGACCACATCAAAGAACGAATCGATTAGCGTGAACGGGCCAGAACCGTTCATCTCATAGTCGAGGTCAAACTGGCTCGTTGCTCCGGTCAGATACCCGCCCGCCCCGCCATTAGCCGTGGGCGAGTAGGTCTGAACGTAGATCTTGTTGTCCGCGGGCGAGAACTTCAGCAGCCGCATGTAGCCGCTATGACCGCTCTGGACCTCCTGGTAGTCGGCGATCATCGTCCAGACACGCCGCCCCTCGAAGTCGTCATAGCGCTTCCCCTCGCCGTGCATGTGCCCGCAGAGCATGAGGAAGAGATTCGGGTTGTCCTTGAGGGCGTTGTAGATCGCCAGCCCCGTGCTGCTCATCGGGGCGTTCTCGCCAACCTCCATGATGTAGTGGCTGCTGACGATCGCTCGGCGATTGGGATTTGCTTTCAGCACGGCGTCGGCCCAATCCAGCATGGCGCTGTCCGGTTGCATATGCAGCTGGACCGCGATGAAATCCATTCCGCCGCCGCTGAACAACGTGTAGTTGGCGTTGTTGGTCGAGCCGTAGTGGCCGCCGTAGTAGGGCCGGCCGCTGAATCGGCTGACCCCGAAATACTGGTTGTACAACAGCGTGCTGCCGGGGGCGCTGTCGTGGTTGCCGGGGAGAATGCCGTAAGGCACGCCGTAGGGCAGTCCCGGCAGGGGGGCCTCCAGCAGATCCATGGCCGAGTCCGCGTTGACCCACTGATTCTCGACGTCCACGTTGGTGATGTCGCCGGTGTGGATCAGGTGGACAATGTTCAGCGCGGCCTGGTTGCTGTTCACCCACTGCATCTGGGCGCGATACACATCCGGAGCGCTCTCCGAGCAGAACTGCGTGTCCGTGATGTGGACGATCGTGAAGTCCGCGGGCACTGTCCCGCCCACCTCGCGGCCGTAGAATGACACGTCCAGCGGGTCGCTCTGCGGGTCCGTGACGGTCACGCTCAACGTCGGATGGGCCGACACGTTCGTCGCACCGTCGGCGGGCGCGACCAGGACTACCTCCGGGCCCGGCTGCGAAAACGTCACGCTCAGCAGCGGCCGGTTGGCAACCGTGGCACCCTCGGCGGAGTCGAACTGCCAGGAATCGGTGCCGCCTGACGGCGGCAGCCACGCCCACCCGTAGTTCGTCGCGCCCGCGGACCAGGCCGCGAGGCTCGGTGTGACATCGAACGTCCAGGTTCCCAGCGTATTGTACGTGGTCTTTGCGTCATAGGTACTCACGGCCTCGACATTGTCGGCCTGGATGCCGCCCGTCATGCTGTTCCACGTGGCCGTATCAGCCCATGGGACCAACATCCGAAAGAGTTCCGCACCGTCGGTGCTGATGTTTGTCACATTGATCGTAAGCGATGCGGAGATAATCGTGGCACCATCCGGGATCGGGCCGCCGTCGGACACGAACAACTGGCCGAAGCGAAGCAGCGCCTGGACCACCGGCGACCCGTCGATCATGAGCGGCGTCGTGCTCGCGTGGCCCGTATCCGGGTTGCCCTGTTCCAGGTACGTGTCCACCTCACCCGCATAGCCAGCCGTACCCTGCTGGAACGTCACCGTCTGCGGGGCACTGAGGCACTCGCCGGTTTCCGGGTCACACGTCGAGCCCGGCGGACACTTCGGCGTCCCCACACAGGCACCGGCAACGCACGTGTCCCCGGTAGTGCACAAGTCGCCGTCATCGCACGGACCGCTGACGGGATCGTGGGTGCAAACCTCGCCGACGCAGTCGTCGCTCGTGCAGACGTTATCGTCATTGCAGTCCTCAGGACCGTCGCACGGTTCCCCAGCTTCCTCGAGCATGAACACCGAGAAGGCATAGGCCTGGTTGGCGCTGTGCGCCTGGGCCCGCACGGTGAAACTCCCGTCCGCCCCGGGATTGATTTGCGTCCAGCGCGCCACGTACCCGTCGGTGTGGTTGTCTCCTGTGTTGAAGTACACCTGCAGCGGGTCGCCGTTGTACTCCTGCACGCCAGCCGTGCTGGCGTTGGTCGCGCTATCCGCGCCCGACAGAGTGAACCGCGTGATCCGGGTAGTGTAACTGCTGTTGGCCCGCGAGGCACTCGTCGCAAACGTATAGGTCTTCTGCGGATTCAGCCCGGTGAACGTCGCGTCCACCCACCAGCCTGTGCTCCCGTAGTACACCACGCCAGTGATGTCCGCGATCCCGCCGAACGTCGTCCGTGCGTCCGTACCGGCATGAGTGGTATACCCGCCGCTCCAGTCGCCGCCGATGGTGTGGTTCCAGATGACGCCACCGCTTTGGGTGAGCGTGACGGTCACACCCGTGGGGTTGCCGGTCGCTTGGTCGAGCAGCACACCGGAGCTCGGTCCCGGGCTGTTCGTCCCGATGCTGTACGTCGTGACATTCGCTCCCAGGTACGGAACCAGCACACCCTCCGGGTCCGTCTGCTGAGCTACGCTGCTGTAAACACAATCGTTGTAGGCCGTGAATCCCGGCGATGACAGACACTCGCCCGTCAACGGATCACACGTCTGGCCGGACGGACACTTCGGCGTGTGCACGCAAATGAGACTCTCGCACGTGTCAATCGTGCAGAGGTCGTTGTCGTTGCAGTCCTCGGGACCGTCGCACGGGGCCGTGTATTCGACGATCAGCTTCGGCCGGTTGGCGACGGTCGCGCCCTCGCTCGACGTGGCCGCCACACCATCCGTGACGGCCGGCCGGAAGATCCAACCGTAGTTGGTCCGCGCGCCGGTGGACCAGCCCTGCAGGCTCGCCGTGACATCAACCGTCACGGTGCCAGTCGCAATCGGCGCGCTGTACTGTGGCGTCGCACGGTACTCATCAGTCTGCACCCCAGCGTCCCCGCCGAAGTTGTTCCAGGTAGCCGCGGTCTCCGTCCAGTCGACCGCGACCTCATTCACGCTACCGGCCGGCTCGACAGTGCCGTTCTCGATATAGATCGTGAGCGTGGCGGCGATGATCGTCGCCCCGACGGGGATTTGGCCGGCGCCGGCGCCGAATATGTTGTCGAACCGGACGAGTCCGTACTCGTAAAGGCCGGAATTGGGCGGGTCATCGGTGTCCCACCGCCACGTGCTCGCCTCGCCTTCGATAGTGTCTGGCCCGCTCTGGTAGAGATATGTGTCCTGCGTCCCGGTGTAGTTGGCATCCCCTTGCTGAAACGTCACCGTGTCCGCGATCGCCGGGGTGCCAAGCACCAGAACGGCCAGCACGCACAGTTGAACCATGGTACGCATCACTGCCACTCCTTTGTTTACCCGGCAGCGAACCACGCCGACGACATCTCGCATCGCCGTCGTGGCTGGGCCTCATACTCTCTCCGACCCGCGGCCGCGGTGGCCGCAGGCCCCGGCGCAGTCTTCGGACGCGCCGCCCTCCGAACAAACCCGGGCGCGGCGGAGGGCGCTGCGCCCCGGGAATATCCACTTGCTCTTCTCCGTCACTCCACCGGCACGTCGTTACGGATGACCGTAATACCACTCGACCACTGCTCGATCTCCAACAGCGCTCCGGCTGTATCTACCGCCATCGAGGCGTCCCGCCTCAGGCCGACCAGGTAGCGTCCCCGTGCCCCGGCCGAGGCCCGCAACACGAACGTCGCCAGGTACCGCGTATCCGCCACGGCGACGCCGCCCGCCAGCGTCGCACTGGCCAGGCGCTCCCGGACGGCGTCAACCACCGGGAAGCTCTCGAGCCCCTGGAACACGTAGTCCTCACGGACGACATCGATTTCAAGAGTCTCGACCGTGAGCCCCTGAACTGGCGGCGGCACAGCCCGGTCCCCACGACGCACGGGGCGCGGTGTCGCGATCTCCAGCCCGCCCATGTCCGTCTGCATCGGGCCGACGGACAACGCGAGCTGGTAGCCGCGCAGGTCGGGCGACCCGCGCGCGAATACGTCCACCGCCACGCTTTCGCCGGCGTACACGGTCGCCGCCCGCGGCGCAACGATCAGCAGCACCGCCGGCCCGCGACCCGCCTTACTGGCGCCACATGGGTTCGAGTCCGGATAGGGCAATCCGCCGAACGCATCGCACACGGCGGTGATGTCCAGCAGATTGATGTCCGCATCCGGCACCTCACCCATCAGATCGTCGCCCGCCAGCGAACACTGGCCGAAGACGTCCTGGAACCCGTCGAGCACGCAGAGAATATCCAGGACGGTCGTCGCGGCATCCCCGGTCGTGTCACCCCAGAGCCAGGTCGTCGCCGACGCCGGCCCCGAAAACGCCGGACTGCCACCACTGAGCACCGCGCTGCGAACCTCGTACAGCGTGCTCGGCACGGTCTCCTCGTCCGCGATCAGGATCGTGTCCCAGTCCGCGGAGCTGCGGTACACCGGCTCGTCCACCAGCCGGCCAGTCGCATCCACGTAACGTGGCAGGCACGTGATCCCGGCTGAGCTCACCTGCAGCGCCACGGCGGGCAAACTGGGCGGCGGCGTGACCATCAGGTAGCGACCGCCGACGGCCTCCACCGTGGGAGCGCCGGCGCAAACGTCGTTGGCCTCGTCGCAGGCCTCATCGGCCGCGCACGGAGCGGCCCCGGCCGCGCAGCCGGAAATCGGATCGCACGTCTCGGCGCCATTGCAGTAAAGTCCGTCGTCGCAGAACAACGGCGTTCCGGCCACGCACTCGCCGGTGCCAGTGTTGCACGTCTCCAGGCCGTTGCAGACATTGTCGTCGTCGCAGTCGGCATTCGTCGTGCAACCCTGTGTGCTCGACAACTGCGGAATCATCAAGAGATCACGACTGGTCAGGTTCACGTTATGGCCCTGGACTGCCAACACATTGACGCCCGCCTGCAGGAGGTACGTGTAACTCGTCAAATCAAGCGTCTGCTCGACAGGCGGCGCGACGGACGGCCCGGCGGTTGTCGCCGATGTGTTGTACGCGGGAGGCGTGCCGTTCAGCCGGATGCGCGCCACCTCCGTACCGTTCAAGTAGGCGACGTAGCCGTCGTCCGCATACATCTGGAAGGTCAACGAGGTCACCGCCGCGGGATTGATGACGGTGAACGTCTTCCGCATGTAGACACTGAGGTATCCCTGGCCCGCCGGGACGCACGGCGGGCGTGTCGTACACTCGCACATGTCGTCCAGCTCGGTCCCGATGAACGGCCCGTAGTCACCGTTACCGTTGGTGCCGCCGGTCTCGACGTAGAAGTCATATCCCAGACCGCTGGGCCCTTCGGACCATGCCGAATCGTCAAAGGTGACTTGCGTCCACGCGGTCAAGTCCGTCGGGGTCGGCTCCTCAGTGCCTTTGAAGTACTTCCACGTGTCACCGTACACGATCGGCAGGGGCGGGTAGGTCGGCGTTTCGCACAAACCGGTCGCGTGGTTGCAGACCTGACCGCCCGTACAGTTGTCTGTGTGCGTGCAGCCGGCGATCGGGTCACAGTTGTCCGTCGTGCACCCGACGCCGTCGTCGCAGGCCAGATCGTCGGGCGTGTTGACACACACGTCGTTGTCTTCATCACACACATCAATGGTGCAAGCCACGGCGTCAGCACAGTTGCGCGGCGTATGGACGCAGCCGGTGGCAGGATTGCACGTGTCTTCGGTGCAGAACAACGTGTCATCGCAACTGACCGCCGTGTGCTGGCACACGAAGTCGACGCACGCGTCGTCGGTGCAAGCGTTGAAATCGTCGCAGTCATCATTGCTGTCGCAGGGGCTGGAGGGAGGTATGTACTCGATGGTCAGCAGCGGCCGGTCGGCGATGGTCGCATATTCCGCCGAGCGCACTTGCACACCGTCGTTGGACTGCGGAATGAAGATCCACCCGCGGTTCGCAGCCGGGTCGTTCGACCAAGCCTGCAGACTGCTCGTCACCGTGATATTGACCGTCCCCGACGCGATCGGGGCGTTGGCGACGAAGTCGCCGTACTCGTCCGACTGAACGCCCGGATCGTCGCCAAAGTTGTTCCAGGTGGCCGTCGCCTGGCTCCAGTCCACCGCAACTTCGTTGACGTTGCCCGCAGGGGTCACACCAGCATTGAACACCACGAGCGTCAGCGTTGCAGAGTTGATCGTCGAACCGAGTGGGATCTGGTTCGCTCCGCTTCCGATGATGTTGTCGAAGCGGATCAGCCCGAACTCCTGGTAAGGTGACGGATTCTCGGTGTCCCACCGCCACGTGTCGAGCGCGCCCTCGACGGTGCTCACCTCGCTCTCGTCCAAATAGGTATCTTGCGTTCCGGTGTAACCGTTCACGTCCTGCTGATACGTCACCGTCTGGGGCCCAGCCTCGCACAGACCAGTCGTGAGATTGCAACTCAGGCCGGCCGGGCAGGCGTCCGTGTGCTGACACCCCGTCAGCGAGACGCAGGTGTCCGCGGTGCAGGCGATGCCGTCGTCGCAGTCCAGCGGGATTCCGTCCCCACAGCCGAACAGTTCGCTGCACGTCTCGGCCCCGTTGCACACGTCGCCGTCGTCGCAGAGCGCCGCGTTCGGCGTGTGCACGCAACTATCGGTAGCTTCGTCGCACGTGTCGACCGTGCATACGAGGAGGTCGCTGCAGTCGGGCGGCTCCCCGGGCACGCAGACGGACGCGCCGAGATCGCACCATTCGTCACCGTTGCAGTACAGGCCGTCGTCGCACTCCGCATCGCTCGTGCAGGTAGTCACCGGCACCGTGTACGTAATCGACAATAGCGGCCGATAGGAGGCGGTCGTCGATTCTGAGGACTCCAGTCGCAGACCGTCGGTTCCCGTTGGGAGGATCGCCCAGCCGTAATTGGTCGACGGATCCAGCGCCCAAGCCTGGACGCTCCCCGTCACGCTGACCGGGTACGCCGTGCTCGCCGTGCTCATCGTGGCCGTCGCTTCGGCCGTCGCTACGGCATCGTCGCCGTCGGCCTGAATTCCGCCCGTGGCGTTCCATGGCGCCACGCCGTACGCGGCCCAGACATCGGTATCGACCCAGGAGTGAAGCAGCCGGTGGTAGTTAACCGCGTTGGCGCTCTGGTCGTTCGCGCCGCTGCCAACGCGCAGCGTCAGCGTGGCCGAGGTTATCGTTGATCCCACCGGGATCTGGTTCGCACCGGATCCAAAGATCCCGTCGAACCGGATGAGCACGTGCTCTACCGGATCTCCGTCGATCACGATCGGCGTCGTAGTCGCCTGGCTGCCCAACGCAGCGTCGATGTACGTATCGGCGGTGCCGGAGTAGCCGTTGACGCCCTGTTGGAACGTCAGCGTCTGCGGACCAGCGACGCACTCGCCGGTCGTCGGGCTGCAGCTCTGTCCCGGAGGACAGCTCTCAGTACCCACGCATGCTCCGGCGACGCAGGTATCGTTGATTGTGCAGTCCCAGCCGTCGTTGCAGACGGCGCCGTTGTTTCCTGCCACGTGCGTGCACGCGCCGGCGGTACAGGCATCCACATTGCATGGATTCCCGTCATCGCACTCGGCCGCCGTCTCGCACGCTTCACACCCGGGGATCGCCTCGAACACGCAGGCCCCGTTCACGCAGGTGTCGACGGTGCACGCGTTCCCGTCTTCGCAATCGTCGGCCACGGTGCAAATCGAACCGTCCGGGAACCCCAGCCAGCCGATTCGCCCGCCGGTCGGACCGGCCGTCAGCGCCGGTGAGCCCACCGCCGGATCGTAATCCCAGGCCAGGGACGCCGTGCTCTCAAACTGTGGGTTGACGTTGATGTTCCCCGTGCCACATGCGATGTGGGCCGTGCTCCCCGCATCGGTGTAATTGATATTGCCGTTGCAGGCGCCGGTATTGATGCCGTTCGGCCAGATGATGGAGCGCTCGACGCTGATCGGTGCCCCGTTGATCGGAGCCCCACAGGCCAGGGTAGATTGCGTGACGATCCCTCCGGCGCCATTGATGCCGATCGGCATGCTGAACACCAGGACGTTGTCAAAGCTGATGCTGCCGCCACTGGACAGGCTGACGCACTTGTCGTCCGCATCCCAGATAATCGAGTCCTCCACCACCGGGTTCGCCCCGCTGTGGTCCATCATGTCATCGCCGCAGTCCGCCAGGATACACCGGCGGATCGTCTGGTGACTCGACGCGTTGTCGAGGTGGAACACGTCGCCGTCGGCGTCGTTCGCTTCCGGAGCCCGGCCAATCCGGGTGAACCAGCAATCTTCCGCGAGAAGCGTGTGGCTTCCTCCGAGGAACTCACCGCCGTATCCGACGCGGGACCACACGGTGCGCCGGAGCGTGATCGTCCCGCTGCCCGTCATGTGGACGATCTTGCCGCCGCAATCGGCGACAACGCAATCAATCAGACTGAGTGAGGCTGAGCTCTCCACACCAAAGACAAGCGGGCGCGGGTGGCTTTCGACAGGGGCGTTACCGGCGCCGGTGACGAACACGTGGGAGAACGTCGAGGTCCCGCTTCCCGTGTGGGTGAATCCGCGCCAAGAGGACGGGTTCGCTACGTTGTGGTCGGGAAGCGTCATGGCGGCCGGCCCGGCCGCCGGGAAGAACAAAATGGGCTCAGCTTCGGTTCCGGGCGCGTTGACCACGCCGTTGACGATCACCCTGGTCCCGTCGCCGGTCGGCCCCGGCTCCGCCATGACCAGCGTGCCCGGCTGGATCGTCAGCGTGCTTCCGCTGGGTACCGTCACATTGCCGGTCAGGTGGATGACGCCGTCGCCGGGCCCCCACGTCAGACCGGCACCAGACAGCGTCCCGGACAGGTTGCGGTAGATTCCAGGGACGTTCGCGAGCGCGTGGACCACGCGCGATTCGGAAAGCTCTCCCACGGTGACCGTGATCTCGACGTCCTGGTCCGCGACACTGGCCGGATCATTGAAGGTGAACGACACCGTGCCGACGCCGTTGTAGAACCGGATCGAGTCGCTCGTGGGCGGCCCGCCGGACCCGGTCCCCGCCGGGTAGGTTTCGAAGACCGTCACCGTCAGCGGCACCGCGACCTGGTCGGACACGCGCCGCGCGGACACGATCCCCACCTCCGTCCACGTCCGCCAGTCGATCCGGCCGATACCGTCGACGACTTCCGCCTTCAAGGTGAAGGTCTTGTCGCTGACCATGCGGGTGGGCATCGTGAGTTTCAAGGCCTGCTCATCGCCGGTTGCCGGCGGAACGTACGTCACGTAGCCCTCGGCGCGGTCGATCTCCGCACCGCTGTGGTCGAGCGTCTGGACGATGATGGAGTTGGGACCGGGATTGAGCGTGAAGTTGTACGTCCAGGATGCTCCCACCCCGTCGGGATTCGCGATCGTGTAATTCGCCGAAACGCCATTGACCCGCACTTCCCGCGCCCAGCATTGGTTCAGCTGCCCGCTGAGGAGAATTACCGGATCCTCGCTCTCGTAAGGGCTCGCCGGAACCCCCTGCAGCGTCGTTTGCCGGCGGATCTCGTTGTTAATCGCCGTGCGCTGCGCCGCGACCCAGTCTTTCAGCCCCTGTTTCGTCTGCGGCCCGCTCCCCTGGGGAGTTCCCGTCGGGAACAGCACGTCAGGGAGCGCGTCAATCCGGGCGTTCATCGCCGCCTGGCTGAAGATCGTGTCCATGTACTCGCAAATCGCGCCCACGAAGAGCCCAGCGTATTCGTTGCTGCGCAGGAAACGGCGCAGGGGGAAGTTCGCGTTGCTCTGACCCGTCCTCCAGATCGTCTCGTGGAACGAGGGCATGATGGCGTCCATGTCCCAGGGCACGAACGTCGCGTGGCCGTATCCCGGACCCGGCCAGAAATAGAGGAAATAGTCATCGCCGGTGTCGCGGTAAATGCCGCCCTCGGTGTTGTCCAGGAGCATGTGGATCGCAACCCAGCGGGCCCACTGCTCGGCGTCGACGTACGAAACGAGGTTTTCCTCGAACCAGCCCTGGTAGTTGTTTTCGAGGCACAGGACTCCGCCGTCGCTCGTGCTGCAGGTCAGCGCGTCACAGAGTGCGATCAGGTCGTCCCACTCGTCTTCGTCCTCCCGGGTGACCTTCTGGTACCCGTTCTGATCATTGGCATCGGTGCGGTAACTGTTGGGATTAAAGCCTTCCCAGTACAGGCTTGCGTCGTTGTGGCGGCCGCGATAGCAGTTGCCGTCATCTGTGCTGATGCACACATCCCCGGGCGGGCAATCACTGTCGCTGTCGCAGATGTTCCCGGCGCTCTCGCAGCGGTCCGGGAAGCGCAGGGGCTGGATGGCCCCGTCCTGCGAGGTGAAGAAGTCCTCGTCGACACGCTCGGCGTTGATGTAGACCCAGTTCTGAGTTCCTCCGCTCGCCAACGGGTTCGTGTTGAACCGCACGAGGTGATGCTTCGGAGTAGGCAGGCCTGCATCCTCGAACATGTCGTATCCGAGCGACTGGCGCGCCGCCTGCTGCGCCATCATGAGAACTGAAGTAACCTCAAAACCCAGCTCCGATGCCAGGGGGCGGTGGAGGTCAATCCGATACGACGGCGGGTTCTGATAGAGGCTGGACTGGCCGCGGTAGCGCTCAATGACGTTGTAAAAGACTTCGCACTGCGACACCGCGCCGCCCGCCGGGCATCGAATGAACGTGGCGTCATACTCGTTCTTGTTGCGCGTCTCCTGCAGGTTCCGCGTGTACTGCGTCGTGATCAGGTGATAGGAGGGAAAGTCGCTCGGGAGTGCGGCGCTCGAGAATTTGCAGAGGAAGACCCGCGGCGGATGGCCACCGGCCCCGGGGAAGACCCCGTCGTGACCGCTCGGGGCGACTGCCGTTGCAACACCGTCGCTCGCCTGGACAGCGAAGTCGAGTCGCTGGCCCTCCGCAAGACCTGCGAGTACGACGCCGTACACGTCATCGCCGGCCGCACCATCGCCGTTCAGGCCGTCGTCCAGCATCTGGATCGCAGTGTAGGCGATCGTGGGTTCCTGATCCTGCCGGTACTGCAGCGTCACGGTCGGGGTCACGCTCTCGTCGATGACGAACGCGGTGATTGTGACCGGCGCGTTTGCACCAGGGATCGCTGGATCGTGGCGGACCGCGCTAATGACGGGGGGCGGTACCGCGGCATAGCGGCCGTTGACCGCTCCGGGGGTCCCCAGATTCACGAGCGACGCCCTCCAGGCGCCGCCGTACTCGTTCGGCATGAGCGGATTCACGAGCTCGAGGGACGGACCGTCTCCGTCGGCGGTGGGCGCCCACTCGCCTCCGTCGTCAAATGGGACCGAGTCGAGGATGTGACCGTAGGAATCCGTAAGCTCGACCGTTTCCCCGCTGTTGGCCAGATTGCCGTCCGCCCACTCCAAGACCGTCACGCCACCGGGGATCGTCACCTTCGACTGGAGGAAAGCCATGTCCTCGGCGACGACCAGGTACGCGCCGGGGGCCATTGTCGTTCCTGCGGGGAACGTCAACTCGACGCCCGCCGATAGCGCGAAGCCGGAAAGATCCACAGTCACGGTGCCGTAGTTGTAAAGCTCGAGAAACTGGAGATCTTCCGGGTTCTCTCCCAGCAAGACCGAGGAGGTCGCCGGGTGGTAGTGAATCTCGTTGATGACGATCTTGGGAAGGCCGCTGAAGTAGAGCCAGCTGTCGCCGGCGAAGGGCACGGAATTCAGATCTTGGATCCCACCATCACCGCGCAGAACGACTTCAAGCGTTCCGGGGATCGGCGGGGTTACCGTGAACACATACGGGCCCGCTCCGCTCCCGGAAACGCCCGTGGCGGCGTCACCGTCCACCATCAGATCATCGGCAGTCACTCCGGTCACTGGCACCGAAAACGTCACCGACACTTGGCTCAGGACTTCGACCACCGAGCCGCGGACGGGATCCGTCGCAGTAACCAGCGGCGCAGTGGAGTACACGCTGTTGGTCGCGCCGCATGTCCCATTCAGGACCAACGAGGCCCTCCACGCCGACGCCTGCCAGGAACAGGCAGCCTGCGTGGCCTCGGTGCACGGCTCCCCCAACGTCGGGTTGATCCGCTCGAGCGAGGGGCCACTTCCGTCCGGCGACGTCGGCCAACCACTGTCGTCGTTGTAATACACGCGGTCCACAAGAACTCCGTTCGCGTCCCGCAGTGCGACCGGCTCTCCACCGTTGCTGAGGCTGTCGTTGGTCCCCCACCCGTAGGCGGCGCATCCGAGCTGCGCCCAGAGAGCATCGGGGTCCTTGGCTGCGACCGCGTAGGCGCCAGGCTGGAGGATCGTGCCGGCCGGGAACGTAACGCCGGGGCTGGCAAATTCCGTCAGATGCCATCCGGAGATGTCCACCGCGACGGAGTCGGCATTCACGATCTCGATGAACTCCAATACGTCCGGGTCTTCTGGCGGGTTGTAGTGGATCTCGTTGATGACGACCTTTGGCACCGCGAGCGAATACAGCCACGCGTCGCCGGCGTAGGCGTGCGAATCCAGGTCTTGGATCGCCCCGGGGCCGAGCGTCACGCTGACCGACACTTGCGTCGGCGCCGCGAAGCCCGTGAAGACGTAGGGTCCGGCGCCGCTGCCCGTGACAACGGTCGCCGGCGAGCCAGCGACCGTGAGGTCGGCCGCGACGACGCCGGTCACGCTCTCCGCGAACATGACCTCGACCTGCGTCAGATCCGGCACCACCGAACTGCGGGGCGGGTCTTCCCAGAGGATGGCGGGCCCCTCGGTGAATCTGCTGTTGATTTGGCCGGGGGTCCCGTTGAGCCCGACGGACGCTTTCCAGGCCGCCGGATACGCGTTGTCGTAGGTCGGGTTGATGAGCTCGAGCGACGGGCCGGAACCATCGGCCGCCGCGGGCCACGGCGCAACGTCGTCAAAGGTCACGTCGTCAACCACGGCGGATGCGGCGTCCAGAAGAACCAGATGGTCACCCGAGTTGCTGAGATCGCTGCCCGCAACCACTTGGTACACCTGGACTTCAATGGGAATGCCCGGAATCATCGCTCGCAGGAAGGTCGGATTATCCGCGACGAGGATGAAGCCATTCGCCGGGATGCTCGCCCCGGCGGGGAACACGAACTCAACTCCCGCACCGAACGACCACCCGGCCAGGTCAACCGGTGCTGATCCCGTGTTGTGCAATTCTATGTATTGCAGCCACTCAGGGTCGTCGGGTGGAGTGACCCCCGCGCCAGATGGATGATAATGGATCTCGTTGATCACGATCTGCTGCGCCGGACTGACCACGGCCATGCCCAACATCGCCACGGCAGTCGCCCAGTAAAAGGGCCGCGTGCTCATCGCTTTACTCCCTTGAAGAGGTTGATAGACAATCAACCCCACATGCAGCTGCTAACGGTCAAACGCGGAAGTGCACACGTGTGCGGCTCCCCCGACATGAGGTCCCTTCCCAAAGACATGCCGGCTCCCATCCTCCTCGCCTGCACCCTTCCTTTCGGCGCAGAGGACCCATAAGGCACTTACTAGTGAACCATACTCTCGCTCACGCTGCATTGTCAAGGAAAATCCGCCGGGCGCGCTCTGGCCCTCCGGACTCGGAACTCGCGATACTGCGTGACCTCCCCGCGCGCAGAGTGATGCAGTTCGACAGACGGACAGTTCGCGCGCACGCCACGGCGCCCGCCACGGGCACGTCGCGCCCTCGCGGACGGACACCCGGTTTTGCACACGTCCGGGCACTCGCGTCTTCCTGTTACCAGTCCGCCGGCAGCGCGCACGCTAACATGTATAGTAGGGTCCCTGAGGCGCCTGGGCCAGTAAAGTGACACGTGAGGTACGGCGTTCTGCGGGCAGACCAACGGCAGTCGACGCGTTTTCAGATCGGGAGATAGAAACCGCAAACCAGGGCGCACGTCGCCGGGGCAACGATCGCGCCGGACTCCACCGGGATGTCACGCGGTAGCGAGTTGCAGTTAACGGGGCGGCACGCAGCGGCGCGGGTGGAGCAGGACGGGCTGCTGGACGCGGCGGTCGTTCGACTCGCCAAGCAGCGGCAGGCAGACTGGAGGATTTCAGGGACGAGCCCCCCCTCGCGGGCGTGACCGTTAAACCGAGTCGTCCGCGTCTTCCCTTGCCGTCAGCCGCCCGGGGCCGATCCCACAGTCTGCGGGGCAAGACGCGGACGAGCTCCGGAGCACGTCAGGGCAAGAACCGCCGGGCGGCTCGCGCTCGCCTCATCGCACGCCAGCCGGCAAGCGACAAGACCGCGCCCGGCACCAGCCCGGCCCCGCATAGGCCAACCACCGGAGCCGCCGTCGTGCCGTCGACACAGTCGCCTGACTGGTCACACGAACACCCGTGTTCGTCAACGGCCGCACCGAACGCGGTGCCCGGGCATTCGTCCTCGCAGTCATCCACACCGTCGGCATCTTCATCCTGCCCCGCACACGACTCGCCGTTCCCGTCCAGTGACTCGACCTCCCCGGCCACCACCTCATCCTCACCTTCGACCGGTACGCTAGCGGGCTCCCAGCCTGGATTATCCGGCGGTACGGGACTGTCCGGGTCCGTGGGCACCACTGCGCATCCGCAGTCGTTGACTGACGAGTCCGGCGGCGTGTCCGGACAAGTATCGTCGCAGTCATTCACGCCGTCGCCATCGCAGTCGAGCTGACTGCACGAGCAACCGTCTGCGTTCGGCACCTGACCTAGCGGCGTGTTTGGACAGGCATCGATGCAGTTGTCCACGCCGTCGCCATCGCTGTCGAGCTGACTGCACGAACAGCCATTCGCGTTCGGCGCCGGACCCGGCGGCGTATTCGGACAGGCATCGTTGCAGTTGTTCACCCCATCGCCGTCGCTGTCCAACTGGCTGCACGAGCAGCCGTCCGCATTCAGCGCCTCACCCGGCGGCGTGTTCGGGCAGGCATCGTTGCAGTTGTTCACCCCGTCGCCGTCGCTGTCGAGCTGACTGCACGAGCAACCGTCCGCGTTTGGTGCCTCACTCGGCGGCGTGTTCGGGCAATCATCGTTGCAGTTGTTCACTCCGTCGCCGTCGCTGTCCAGCTGGTTGCACGAGCAACCGTCGCCGTTCACGGGCTGTCCAGCCGGCGTGTCCGGGCATTCGTCGTCGCAGTCGCCGACGCCGTCACCGTCGCCGTCAAGTTGGCAATTGGGGCCCAGGGTCGCAGTCAGCAACACAGTCAACGTGAAGTCCGAACTACCCAAAGACAGGTTGTGGGCCTGGATCGCCAGCACGTTCGTGCCGTTCTCCAGCAGGCTCACAAAGGCGCTGAGGTCGATGACCTCCGCCGCGTTGCAGGCCCCGCCGCACGCGGAACATTCGTGATCCTGGGTGGCGGGCTGATTGTGCGCCGGCGGGTTACCGGTCACGTTGCGCCGCACCACCTCTTGCCCATTGAGGTAGGCGACGAAGGCGTCATCGTAATCCACAGTCAGCGTCAGAGAACTGATCATCTCCGGCTCGTCCACGTGGAACAGACGCCGCGCGTACACGCTCAGGTACCCATTTTGCATATCGCTCAGCGTCGTTCCGCGTTGCGCCATGCAGTCCGGGCCAAACCCGAACCCGCCCGGCCCGCTCAGCCAGCCGGAGTCCGCGAAGGGGACAGTCGTCCAGTCAGCCGGCGGGGCACTGTTGATACCCTTGAAGTAGCGCCAAGTGTCGCCTGGCTCGATCGGCAACGGCTCGGGCGCGGGCAGTGGCACGCAGCCGCCAGTGTCCTGATCGCACACTTCGCCGAAGCGGCAATTATCCGTATGGACGCAGCCAGCGGTCGGGTCACAGGTGTCCGTCGTGCAGTCGATACCATCATCACAATTCAGCGGCGTGCCGGCCACGCACTCGCCGTTCGTACACGTCTCAGTCCCATTGCACACATTGTCGTCGTCACAATCACTGCCGAGCTGGCTGCACGAGCAGCCGGCCGCGTTCGGCGCCTCGCCCGGCGGCGTGTTCGGACAGTCATCGATGCAATTGTTCACCCCGTCGCCGTCGCTGTCGAGCTGGCTGCACGAGCAACCATCCGCGTTCGGCGGCTGCCCCGGCGGCGTGTTCGGGCAGTCATCGTTGCAGTTGTTCACTCCGTCGCCGTCGCTGTCCAGCTGGCTGCACGAGCAACCATCCGCGTTCGGCGGCTGCCCCGGCGGCGTGTTCGGGCAGTCATCAATGCAGTTGTTCACCCCGTCGCCGTCGCTGTCGAGCTGGCTGCACGAGCAACCATCCGCGTTCGGCGGCTGCCCCGGCGGCGTGTTCGGACAGGCATCAATGCAGTTGTTCACCCCGTCGCCGTCGCTGTCGAGCTGGCTGCACGAGCAACCGTCCGCGTTCGGCGGCTGACCCGGCGGCGTGTTCGGGCAGTCATCGTTGCAGTTGTTCACTCCGTCGCCGTCGCTGTCCAGCTGGCTGCACGAGCAACCGTCCGCGTTCGGCGGCTGACCTGGCGGCGTGTTCGGACAGGCATCGTTGCAGTTGTTCACCCCGTCGCCATCGCTGTCGAGCTGGCTGCACGAGCAACCATCCGCGTTCGGCGGCTGCCCCGGCGGCGTGTTCGGACAGGCATCGTTGCAGTTGTTCACCCCGTCGCCGTCGCTGTCCAACTGGCTGCACGAGCAACCATCCGCGTTCGGCGGCTGCCCCGGCGGCGTGTTCGGACAGGCATCGTTGCAGTTGTTCACCCCGTCGCCGTCGCTGTCCAACTGGCTGCACGAGCAACCGTCCGCGTTCGGCGGCTGACCCGGCGGCGTGTTCGGGCAGTCATCGTTGCAGTCGTGCACGCCGTCTCCATCCTCATCACTGCCGTAGCTCCCGTCGCCAATGCAGCACGGAAACTGGTTGAACAGCAGTAGCGAGGTGGCCCCGCCCCCATCAATCACCAGGAAGAAGGCCCGCTGGCCACCCACGCAGTCGTCGTTTGGTACGACTGCGATACCTTCCAGGTTGCCGCCCATCGGGCTGCCGTACATCACGACCTGGTTCAGCCGGCGTTCCCCACCAACCAACGTGGAGCCGAGCGTGACAACCTCAGTGCGGTTGTAGTCCGCGCCATGGAAGATGTACAGCAACCCCTCTGATCGATCGAACGCCAGGTCGGCGCTCTCCGAATAGCCGGTCTGGTAGGCCCCCACAAACGTGAACGTGCCATTGGTCCGGTTCAGGTCGAAAGCGTAAAGGCGACCGCCATTCTGATGGGCGACAAACATGAGTCCGCCCATGCCGTTCTGGCTCGTATACGGATTGCCGTTCTGGTCGACGAATCCCTCCGCTGCCAGAAACTCGTCAGGAACGAAGGCGATGCCCTCTGCACCACTGCCGCCATTCAGCGGCAGGTATGGGCTCGTATTCCAGTTGTTTCGCAGCGTCGCCGTTCCATACACCGAGACGTCGTATTCCTTGATCCGCTCCTCACCTTCGATGATGACGTAGACGGAATCCTCGTCGTAATGCGCGACGGTGATGCCCTCGAGATCGCCGAAGCCGGTCCACTCGCCACGATTTCCATTGCGATAGTCAATTTCGTATCCGCCGCTTCCGTTTTCGCGGATGGCCCAGAATTTCGAAGCGTCGCCCCCCGGGCCGTTCCGGCAGACCCATAGACGGCGCGTCAGTGGGTTCCAAGCTGCGCCGCTCATGTCCGAATAAAAGTCGTTCTGACCCGGACCCTCAATGCCCGTCAGATTGACTGCCTGCGCCGCCGGTTCTGCCGGCCACGGCACTTCGGCGCGGGCAGGCACCACGAGCACGATCAGGAACATGACAGCGATGCGCGGCGCCGGAGGGAACAAACTGAGATTGAGGGTTGGGCTCATCTTCTTCTCCCTCCAGATTCCGCGGCTGTCAAACAGAGGTACAAACCGACCACGGAGTCCTGCCTAAATTAACATCTCTACGAACAACTCCAGTAAGTTTAAAATATCTCCCTCTCCGATGCAAACAGCTTGGGGCGATCGCACGCTCAACTGCCTGGCCGCCGACGGCATGCATCCGCCGGCAACGAGCCCATTCTCGGGCGTAGAGCCAAGAAGCTTGGGACGGCCGATCGTTGCCGCCCCATAAGTGCTTCGGCCAAAAGACGGCGCGGAGATTACCCATTTTCGCAAGCACTCCGGAGGGCCAGTCCGATAAGCACGACGTTCTCTTAGCCGATTCGGACTCTCCCCCCGCGTCGTCGAACGTTGACACGTCCCGGGCTCAGCGATACAAGTGGGCGATGAAAGGGTGCTGTGCGCCTGCTTCGGGGCGGTGGGCGAGCCGCGGCCGGAGTTGACTGCAGGTTCTGATGGGTGGAAAACGGGGCGATAATTCGCCCACAAGCGGGCCTTGGGCTCGGGAACGGACGCTAATGAGGAGCACGCGTATGGGTCGGGGCATGATCATCTTTGTTTCGCTCGCGCTGGTGTATAACGTCGCAGCTGAGCCCCAGGATCAAGGCACGGCGGCGACGATTCAGAGTCTTCAGAAAGAACAGCAGCAACTTCGCGCCGACGTGAACAATCTGCGGACCGAACTGCAGAGTCTGCGCCGATTGCTGGCCGACTTGCAGGCCCGTCTGCCGGCGGCCGTGGAGAACAACGCCGAGGCGGTGGACGAGCCCATATCGCTGGCCGCCATCGATCAGAAACTCAACACGATTCTTGGCCAGCTGCAGGTCATCTCAAAAAACGCCACCGCTCCCAAGGCCGAGCCGCGCCGTCCGGCGATGGATCTGGTCGGCAAGCCGGCCCCTCCCATCGCGTTGACGACCATGGCGGGAGCGCCCGTTGGGAACGCGCAGTTCACGAGTCACCCGGCCACCGTGTTGAACTTCGTGGCGCCGAACTGCGGCTTCTGCGCGCGGCAAATCCCCAAGGTCGAGCAGGTTCGTGCTACGTACGAGCCGAAGGGCGTGCGTTTCGTGAATATCAACGAGCAGATGGGCGCAAAAGCGTACACGCCGGAGGAGGCCGCCGCCGAGTACACCTCGCGCGGGTCGAACCTCGAACTGGCGATGGACCCTGGCAACAAGATCGGCGGTGCGTATTTCGCCACTGCGTACCCGACGATGTTCGTGATCCGCAGTGACGGCACGGTGGCGCACGTCAACATCGGCGCGAAGGACAACATCGATCAGATGCTCCAGCAACAGCTCGCCGCGCTGCTGGGAGAATCAAAGCCCGAGCCGGGCAGCGCTCCGCCGGCAGGCAAATGACCACGTCGCTGGCGCTTGAGGTTTCGGGTCCGGGCGCTTCGGCCCCGACAACCGGGGCAGCGTGAGGCTCCGATCTCGCCGGCCCGACTGTGGTGGGCGGGCGGCGCGCCGGATGGTACGTTGCGGTTTGGCGAGCGTTCACGAGTCCGCCGCAGGTCTGCGGGGCGGCCCTGAAGTGTCGCTGGCACGCCAAGCCTGACTGAGCGACGCGATGCGCCGGGCGATCCTGAGGCCCAGCTGCGCTGGGCCAACGCGTGCCGCGCTTTTGCGGTGCGAACCGTGATCGTCTCTGCACGCGCCCCTGTGGACGCGCGCCCGCTCCGTGCGGCCTGGCCGGGCACGGGCCGTGCACGTGTCGGACGGGCGCCTACCGGCAAGCGTGGTATGCGAGACTGGTGCGCGCGTCGCGCCAGACCAGGACACGCTCCGCGCCCAACCGCGCTCGTCCAATGGGTCACCGCGGGACCGGCGCAGCGCCCGCGCGCAGGCCGCGGGCGATGACGAAATAAGAAAAACCTTGAAGCCAACCAAGGCGTCCGGTAACATGCTAACAGGACACGTAGCGGGCAGTGTGCCCGCATGCGGGGTAGGTGTGCGAACGAAGCGCATGTCTGAGGCGGCTGCGTTGGCGGGGCTGAATGGTTTGGGCACAGCCAAGTGGGGTCACTTGAGTCCCATGTCCCGTCTTGCGTTGGGGTAGTGCATCTGTCGCCGGGCCGCGCGGCATTCCGGCCGGCGCAGCGCACAACATGAGGATCGCGAGATGTTCACGTCTCGGCGCGGGCTGCAGACTGGCACCGTGGCGTCTGGCGCGCGGGCATCGGGAGGCAATGTCGTGGCAGGCAACAGAACACATCGGGGGGGCTGGATGGGACTGCAAGCCGTGGGGCTGCGCTTCGCACGGGCGACGCTGTCGACACCGCCGAGCGCGAACAAAGGAGCGAAGATCATGCGGCGAACTATGACCTCGCTGATCGTAATCGGTGCGGTGCTGGCGGCGACTGAAGCGGCCCGTGCGGCAGACCCGGTGACGGTGACGTTCCAGCAAGGTGTGAACGGGTACAGCGGGACGGTGGACACGTACATCCAGTACAACGTGACCAGTCCGAACGCCGGCGCGACCACGCTCTCGGCCGACGGTACACCGCCCGATACGGACATCCGGCAGATTCTCCTTCGTTTCGACAACATCTTCGGGGCTGGTGCCAATCAGATCCCCGCCGGTGCGGTCATCACTTCCGCCACGCTGACTGTGAACGTCTCGAACGACATCGCCATCGTGACGAACATCCACCGCATGCTTCATACCTGGGACGATGACGACGTTTGGAGCACGTTCGGGAACGGCAGCCCGTGGAACACGACGGCGGGCGTGCAGGCCGACGGCGTGGACGCAGTGTCAACGCCCGATGCCGCACCGGCCACCGTCACCCCGGCCGGATTGAGAACCATCGACGTGACGACCAGCCTGCAGGCCTGGTCGACCAACACTGCGAGCAACTTCGGCTGGGTGTTCCTCGTGGCTGGGGCCGACACGTTGGCCTTTGATTCCTCCGAAGGTGCGACGCACCCTCTGCTGACTGTGAAGTACTACCCCCCGGGGACGCAGTCGATCACATTCCAGAACGGATTGAACGGCTATGCTGGCACGCATGACGCACATATCATGGAATACTACCTCACCACGAACTACGGCAGCGCAGCGGTAGTGAAGTGGGACACTGACGAGCCGAACAGCAGCGGCAAGTACTCGTACGGCCTGTTCCGTTTCGATGGTGTATTTGGGAGCGACGCCAACCAGATTCCGAGCGGATCCACGATCCTCGCTGCGACATTGACGCTGTACATCACGAACGTCACGGCCACCGCTGCCACCATGAACGAGGTCGCGGTTGACTGGACCGAAGACGCCGTCACCTGGAACACTTTCGGTGCCACGGCAGGTGTTCAAGCCGAGGACTACGGCGCCACAGTGGGCTCCGTCCCGTTGGGCACAATCAACACCACCTCGGACATCGACGTCACGTCGAGCATCGCGTACTGGGCGGCCACGCCCATCGCCAACCGCGGCTGGATCATCCGGCCGAACACGACCGACGGCCAGGAGTGCGCTTCAAGCGAGGCGACAACGCAGACGCAGCGCCCGAAGCTGACCGTGCTTTATGTGCCGCCGCCGTGTACTAGCGACCTCGACTGCGACGACGGCCTCTTCTGCAACGGCGATGAAACCTGCAACACCGGCACGGGCGTCTGCGAGGCCGGCACGCCGGTGAGCTGTAGCTCCCCGACCCCCTACTGCGACGAGACCCTCGAGACGTGCGTGGAGTGCCTGACGAGCGCGCAATGCAGCGACGGAGACGTGTGCAATGGCACGGAGGCCTGCGTGGCGGGCGTGTGCGAGGATGGAACGCCTCTGACCTGCGACGACGAGGTCGCGTGTACGGACGATTCGTGCGTTCCGGCCTCAGGCTGCCAGCACGTCGATAACTGCACGGGTGGAAAGGTGTGCAACCACACAACGGGCAACTGTGAGCGTGCACCCGTCACCGTGACGTTCCAGCAGGGGGACGCGAACGGTTACACCGGCACGGCGGACACGTACATTGACAGTACCCTGGGTAGCCAGGCTACGGCCAACCCGCTGGTCGTCGATCTGGACCCGGTCGTCGAACAGGCGCTCATTCGGTTCGACGGAATCTTCGGGTCCGGCGCGAACCAGATTCCAGCCGGATCGACCATCGAGTCTGCGACCCTGACGATGAGAGTCGGGGGCGACACCAACGACTACAGCCCGAACCCGGTGGGCTTCCACCGGCTGCTCCATCCCTGGGACGCTACCGATGTCTGGGCCGATTACGGCGTGGCGCCGTGGAACCTGGAGGCCGGGGTCCAGGCGGATGACGACGACGCGCTGGAAATCGCCGACGCGACCACGACCATGGGCGCCCTGAACACGTCCTATCCGGTGGACGTAACGGGGGCTGTCCAGGCGTGGTCGGCTGCGCCGTCGAGCAACTACGGGTGGGTGATCTTGATGACAACCGGGACGGACGGGCTGCGCGTGCAATCTTCCGAGTCCACGACCGTCTCGTACCGGCCGCTGCTATCGGTGACGTACACTACCGGCTGCGACAGCGACGCCGATTGCGACGACGGCAACCCCTGCACCGATGATACATGCGACGTTGACACGGGCGAGTGCACGAATGTCGCCGACGACAACAACCCCTGCTCCGACGGCAATGACTGCACGGACGACGTCTGCGTGGGCGGCGTCTGCGTCGGCACTAACGACGACTTGAACACGTGCGATGATGGAATTGCCTGCACGGGCGACGACCTATGCAACCAGGGCGTGTGCGCCGGCACTGATGGGTGCACGCCGCCCCTGATATGTAACCACGCCACGGGCGTGTGTGAGCCGCCGGCACCGCTGTTGCCGATCGTGGAAGGCAACGAGTGGAAGTACTTCCGCGGGCAGTCGGAGCCGCCGGTCAACTGGAACACAGTTGCATTTGACGATTCTTCGTGGGAAACCGGCCCGAGTGGATTCGGATACGCCGATGGCGACGATAACACGTTGCTCGACGCGAGCAATCCCCCGGCGATGCAGAACAACTACTTGAGCGTGTACATCCGCCGCGCATTCTACGTGTCCGATCCATCGTCCGTATACGGCCTCGAGTTGTCGGTGGACTACGACGACGCCTACGTCTGCTACATCAACGGAACGGAGGTCGCGCGGAGCAGCAACATCACGGGCACTCCGCCGCCGTACAACGCCAGCCAGTCAAGCGGTCACATCAGCGTGGACCACGAGGCTGGAACACCCGTGCTCACAAGTGTGGCTCCCGGGGTGCTGACTGCGGGCTACAACGTCCTCGCGTGCCAGGGGCACAACGCGACCATAGGGAGTTCGGACTTCTCGCTTATTCCCGAGTTGGAAGAGGTCGCCGCGCCGAATGCGCCGCCGGATCAGCCGACCGATCCTTCCCCGGTCGATGGCGCAATTAACGTCGCGCTCAGCCCGGATTTGTGCGTCGACGTGAGCGACCCCGAAGCGGAGGAACTCACGGTCACGTTCTGGGGCCGCGAAGTGACCGGCGAAGCGGGCGATCCGTTCACAATCGTCGTGCTGCCCGATCCGCAGAACTACGCCCAGAGCTACCCGTCCACCTACTATGCGCAGACGCAGTGGTGCGTGGACAACCGCGTCTCGCGGAATATTGTCTTCGTCGCGGGCCTCGGGGACATGACAAACGACGCAAGCACGACGCAGTGGGGTGTCGCCAGCACGGCGTTCGCGACGCTCGACATGGCCGGCCTGCCATACGGCATGTGCGTCGGCAACCACGACCAGAATCCCACGGGCTCCGCGCGGACTGGTTCCGACGAGGGCGCCACCACGGTCAACTACAACGCCACCTTCCCGAAGTCCCGGATCCAGGCCAACGGCTACTTCGTCGACAACTACACGTTCGGCGGGACGTACCCCAACAACATGGACAATTACTACGTGTTGTTCAACGCCGGCGGGATGGATTTCATCGTCTTCTTCCTGGAATCGGAGATGGATTCGGGGGGAACGTATCAGGGCGTTTGCACCTCGGCCACCTGCCTCGCCGTTGTCCAGTGGGTGGATGACCTGCTGACGAACACCTACCCGAACCACCGGGCGATCATCATCAGCCACGCCCTCATGGCGCCGGCCGGGGCGTTCCACGGCCACGGGCAAGTGCTCTATGACGCTCTCAAGGACAACCCGAATGTCTTCCTGATGAACTGCGGCCACCTGGACCAGGCCAACCATCGCGTTGACCCGGGCACCGACGGACACCCGATCTATACACTGATCTCCGACTACCAGATGCGCTCCAACGGCGGCAACGGCTGGCTGCGGATTCTGACGTTTGACCCACAGTCGGACACGATCCACGTCGAGACTTTCTCTCCGACCGTTGTCACCGGCGGGCGGTTCATCAACAAGCCGACGGCACACGGCGATAACGCGCCCAACGACGCCTGCGCGCGCGATTGCTACGTCGAGCCCGGCGGAACGTACGCCGCCGGCGGCAACGAGTTGATGCTGCCCTACGACATGGAGGCCGGCGAGCCGTTCGTGCAGATCGGAGCTGCGCAAGTCGTCGCGAGCGGCGGCACGGCCTGCGTGAGCTGGCCCGGGCGCGCGATGAACACGCAGTACGAGTGGTACGTGACGATCTCGGACGGGAATTCCACCACGACGAGCAGCCGGTGGGACTTCACGACAGCCACGACGTGCACGACGAACGAGGACTGCGCCGACGACAATGACTGTACCGACGACGTATGCGACAACGGAACCTGCACAAACCCGCCGAACAACGGCAACACGTGCACGGACAACAACGAATGCACGGACGACGTGTGCGACGACGGAGTATGTCAGAGCACTCCCAACTCACTGTCATGCGCCGACGACGGCAACCCGTGCACGGATGACGTCTGCAGCGGCGGCACCTGCACGCACCCGGCGAACGACGCCAATTCCTGTACGGATGACAACGCCTGCACCACCGACGTCTGCTCAGGCGGCGTGTGCCAGAGCAGCTACACGCCCCAGGACGGTTGCTGCACCACTGACGCGGACTGCGACGACGGCAATGCCGGCACGTCGGACGCGTGTGAGGAGCTGACGGGAAATTGCAGTAACGTGCAGAACGTGTCGTGTACCAGCGATGCAGAGTGCGACGACGATGACGCCTGCACCACGGACGAGTGCGTTGGAGAAAACGTCTCGGCGCTGAATTTCGACGGCACCAACGACTACGTGACCATGGGTGTGGCGTCCGGCCTGGGCACTGCCGAGTTCACGATCGAGACCTGGTTCAGGCGGACCGGGACCGGCGTCGGCAATACTACCGGGACTTCCGGGATCAGTTCACTTGTGCCACTTGTTGCGAAGGGTGCACCGGAGGCGGACGGATCTAACGTGGATGCGAACTATGTTCTCGGAATCAACACAGCGGGAGACGTCCTCGCCGCCGATTTCGAGGATACCGCCACGGGCCTCAACCATCCGGTGTCGGGTACAACGCAGATCACCCTCAACACCTGGTATCACGCCGCCGCGAGCTACGACGGAACGACGTGGCGGTTGTATCTGAATGGAAACCCGGAAGCCACGCTCGTAGTCGGTGCCTTTACTCCGCGTTCCGACAGTATCCAGCACTTCGGGCTCGGTGCCATGCTGACGTCGGCCGGCTCGCGGCTCGGCGCCTTCCAGGGGATTCTGGACGAGGTGCGGATCTGGAACCGCGCGCTCAGCCAGGCTGAGATCCAGGCCGGGATGCAACAGGCGATCACCTCCGGAACCGGCCTGATCGGCCGCTGGGGACTGGACGAAAATGCCGGCACGACGGCCCACGACTCGACCGCTCCCGCGGAAGACGGGACCCTGACGAACGGCCCGACGTGGAGTCCGACGGACAAGGCTCCGCTGAGTCCCGGGGTCTGCTCGCATACGCCGATCCCGAACTGCACGCCGTGTACGAGCGACGCGGAGTGCAACGACAGTGATGCCTGCACCACGGACGCGTGCGTAAACAATGTTTGCCAGCATGCGGCGGTGGTTTGCGACGATGGCGAAGTGTGCACGGAGGATTCCTGCAATCCAGCAACGGGCTGTGTCCATACGGCGATTAACGAAAACGGCGCGTGCGACGACGACGACGCGTGTACCACAAATGATATATGCATCAACGGAGTGTGCACGGGAACGCTCATCTCTGACTGCTGCGATGCCGACAATGACTGCGACGACGGCGACGTCTGCACGGACGACGCGTGTGACACGGCGAATCTCGCGGCATTGTCATTCGATGGCAGCAACGACTATATCAACCTCGGGAATGACGGCAATACCGCAGAGGTGAACTACCTCACGAACTACGGCACGGGCAGCTTTACGATCGAGGGTTGGTTCCTCGCAAACACCGCGACCACCTACATGGGCCTGTTCCGGCAGGGCAGCCAGAATGCCTACCCACAAGTCGTGGTACAGTTCCCAGGATCGAGCCCTTACAACCGCATTGCCGGTTCGATCGAGACGTCGACCTCTGGAACCCAGGTTGACACGACGGTCTCGACGCAATTCACCCTCGGCCAGTGGTATCACTACGCGATGGTGGCGGATCGGACGCCGGGGGCGCAAACGCTGACCGTCTACCTGCACGACTCGACCGGAGCACTGGTCGATAGCGCGCAGACTGCCGCCAACGCCTGGGGGACCTACCCGATCAACGACACGTATACCGGGACCCCACCGAACGAAGTGCGCGACCCCGTGATTCTAGGTGCCGTCCGGACGGCGCCGGGCGGCAGTTACACTTATTACTTCAATGGCCGGCTTGACGAAGTCCGGATCTGGGACCACGCGCGGACCGCACAGCAAATTCTGGATAACGTGAACCGTCAACTGCTCGCGGCGCCGGGACTGCGCCACCGCTGGGCGATGAACGAGGGAATCGGGACGACGATCGCGGATTCGGGCTCGACGCCGACGACGGCAGGGACGCTCGTGAACGGCCCGACGTGGCGCACGCTCGCGGCAGACATTCCGACCTTCGGCGACAACACGTGCGTGCGCACGCCGATCGACGGGTGCTGCAACACGGACGACGACTGCGACGACTGGAACGCCTGTACGGCGGACACGTGCGTTGACCACGTGTGCCAGCATCCGCCGGTCGGCGAGTGCTGCGTCGACGCCGACTGTACCGACAGTGACCCGTGCACGGTCGACACGTGCAATACCGGCACGTATACCTGCCAGCACGCCCCCAACCCCGGCGCCGCCTGCGATGACGGCGACGCCTGCACTAGCGGGGAGACGTGCGACGGCGCGGGCAACTGTGCCGGTGGCACTCCGGTCAGTTGTGACGACGGCAACGTCTGCACGACCGAGATATGCGCGTCTCTGACCTCCGAGAGCGCCCTCGCGTTCAACGGGAGCAACCAGTACCTTGATTTCGGCCTGGCCGCGACCCATCCGGAGCTTGGACTCGCACAGTTCACACTCGAGCTGTGGTTCCAGAAGACCGGAGCTGGGGTCGAGACCGCCTTCGCGGCGGTGGCACCCAATAACGCCGTCCCGCTCGTGACGAAGGGTCGTGGAATCGGCGACGGCGACACGAGGGATGAGAATTACTTCCTCGGGATCTCTGCGAGCAACACGCTCGCTTTCAACTTCGAACAGAAGAGCCCGGCGCCAGTCGGCGGGGACAACGTCGTCCAAGGCGCGACGAACATCAACGACGGCCAATGGCACCACGCGGCCGTGACTTACGATGGTCAGAGCCTCAAACTGTATGTGGATGGTGCCGTGGACGGCGCGAGCGCCACTCTGGCCACAACGTCGGTGCCGCGTGACGACAGCGCGCACCCGTTCGGGATCGCCACCGCTTTTGACGGCTGGACGGATCCGAACACCCCGGCTCCCGCGGGTTACTTCGCCGGCAACGTCGACGAAGTCCGCGTTTGGGATCATGCGCTGACCGCTAGCGAGATCGCAGCCAACAGGATCAGGCGGATCCCGGCGGCGCCCGGGCTCGTCGGACGCTGGGGCCTGGACGAAGGGACGGGTTTGACCGCCGCGGATTCCTCCGGCAACGCCTACGGCGGGACACTGAAAAACGGCCCGACATGGGTGGCGGGGGCGCCGAGTTTGGGTCTCGCGGTGTGCATGTACACCAACGAGGAAGGGCCCTGCGAGGATGGGCAGTACTGCACGACTGGGGAGACGTGTCAGAGTGGGGCCTGCACCGGCGGAACAGCTACGGACTGCTCGGCGCAGAACGACCAGTGCCACGTGGGCGTCTGCAACGAGACCACCGATGCATGCGAAGCGCAGCCGGCCAACGAGGGTCAGACCTGCGACGATGGCCTGTTCTGCACCACGGGTGAGACGTGCCAGGGTGGCAACTGCACCGGCGGCACGGCGACTTGTAACGATGACAACCCCTGCACGGCGGACAGTTGCGACGAGGTCGGCAACCAATGCGTTAACAACCCGCTGCCGAACGGCACGGCGTGCGACGACGGCGACTTCTGCACGACCGGAGAGGTCTGCACCGGCGGAGTGTGCGAGGGCGACCCAACCTGCGACGACGGCAATGATTGCACTACAGACGTTTGCACAGGCACAGACTCCTATGCCCTGAAGTTCGACGGATCCAACGACTACGTCACGATGGGGGCGGCCGCCGGGGAAGCCGCTCTGGGCGCCCGGGCCTTCACACTCGAGGCCTGGATCAAGAAGGACGGGGCCTCGTGGGGAACTGCGAACGCATCAACGGGCACAGGCGGGCTCCAGAACGTCGTTGCGCTCGTCACGAAGGGACGCAGCGAGGCCGATGGCACAACCGCCGACTGCAACTACTTCTTTGGCATTACGGCAGCGGGCCGGCTCGTGGCCGATTTCGAGCAGTACGCAGCCAGCGGCGACGGCGCCCCGGCCGGGCAGAACCGACCAATCTGCAGCCGGGCGACAGACGGGGTCATCACTGACCAGAACTGGCACCACGTCGCCGTCACCTATAGTGCGGCGGCGGGATGGACGATGTTCCTGGACGGCACCGATGTCACGGCCGCCGACGGCTTGCCGGCGACCTGCGGTACCGAGTCCACGTGCTCAAACGCGGCGTATTGCGTGGCGGACCCAGGGGTCGAGCCCCGTTACGACAGCATCCAGCATGCGGGACTGGGCGTCGCGCTGAACAGCACGGGCGCAAACCCCGGTGGTTACTTCGGCGGAATGATGGACGAGGCGCGGGTGTGGAACTACGCGCGGTCGGCCGCCGAGATACAGGCCGGCATGTCTATGCAAATCCGGACAGCACCAGGCCTCATCGGTCGATGGGGATTGAATGACGGCACCGGCACCACTGCCGTCGATTCGACGACAATCCCGACGCAGAACAACGGTACGCTCACTCCGACCGCGAATCCGCCGCTCTGGGTCACTGGCGCACCGGACCTCGGGAACGTGGAATGCAGCTACAGCGCGGGCCCAAATGGCACACCGTGCGACGACGGCGACGTTTGTACCACCGGCACAACCTGCAGTTCCGGCGTGTGCGGTGGGGGTACGAAAATCCCCGGGTGCTGCAATACTGCGGCGGAGTGCGACGACGGCAACATCTGCACGGACGACGCGTGCACCGGAAACCAGTGCGTGCACACGAATAACACACTTACGTGCAGCGACGGCGACCCGTGCACTGCGAACGACACTTGTTCCGCCGGCGTGTGCGCTGGCACGCCGATCCTCGACTGCTGCCAGTCCGACACCCAGTGTGAAGACTCGAACGTCTGCACGGATGACACGTGCAACACGGCGAACGACGCGGCGATCAAGCTCAACGGCACCAACCAGTACGTGAATCTCGGGAATGACGACGCCACGACCGCCGTCAACTACATGACGAACTTCGGGAACGGCAGCTTCACGATCGAAGGCTGGTTCGCCTTCGACAACACGGCCGCCCCGGCACAGTACACCGGCATCTTCCGTCAGGGCCGCCAAGGCGGTAATCCCCAGGTGGTGGTGCAATACAACACCGCTGTCAATGATCAGCCGGCCGGACTGGCGCTCTCGGTTGAGACAGACACCGGCAATCAAAAGGACATTGCGACGGAGCTCTCGTTCCCGACTGGGTGGCACCACTTTGCGATGGTCGTGAACCGGACTACGAACCAGCTCGAGCTCTGGCTCGACGGGGTCAAGAAGAAGAACATCGACACTACGGCCTGGGGCACGTCAGCCATCAGCAACAAGTATCCAACTGATGCGGTATGGTTGGGTGTGGCACGCGATTCGGGGGGAGCGATCCTCGCCGGCACGTACCTCAACGGAAAGGTCGATGAGATTCGGACCTGGGATTATGCATGGACGACGACGGACTTCGAGAGCTACATGGGCAAGCAGGTGCTGTCAGCAGCAGGCCTGCGCCATCGCTGGGCGCTGGATGAAGGCACTGGCGCGACGACGGCCGACTCCGGCTCAACGCCCACGGGCCCTGGGACACTCGTCAACTCCCCGACGTGGCTCACTGATCCCGCAGCGATCCCGGATCTCGGGCCCGGCACGTGCGAGCATCTGGACACGACCCCGGCCGGTCAGTGCTGCGACCCGACCAGCGGGACTCTGACGCCGATCGACGACGACGACCCGTGCACGACGGACGTGTGCAACGCGGACGGCACGGTGACGCATACGGGCCCGCCGGCCGGTCAGTGCTGCGACCCGACCAGCGGGACTCTGACGCCGATCGACGACGACGACCCGTGCACGACGGACGTGTGCAACGCGGACGGCACGGTGACGCATACGGGCCCGCCGGCCGGTCAGT
>JAGNKU010000006.1:118275-334685 GCA_017999985.1 Phycisphaerae bacterium
AACGCGGACGGCACGGTGACGCATACGGGCCCGCCGGCCGGTCAGTGCTGCGACCCGACCAGCGGGACTCTGACGCCGATCGACGACGACGACCCGTGCACGACGGACGTGTGCAACGCGGACGGCAGCGTGACACACGTCAATAACACATTGCCGTGTGATGACGGCGACGCGTGCACGACCGGTGACGTCTGCACGGCCGGCGCCTGCGCCGGTACGCCGCTCGACTGCGACGACGGCAACCCGTGCACGGCCGACACGTGCGTCGGCGGTGTCTGCCAGCACGAGGTAACCGAGGGCTGGGTCACGCTCGAGGTGGAAGGCCTGGGAGTGTACAGCCCGCCGGTGACGCGGACCGTCACGTTCATCACGACCGATTGCCAGACCAACACCGTGCAGACCATCCCGGTCGCCGTCACGTTCACCGCCAACCCGATCCAGGTGGTCATACCCGGGATCAATACGGCGGCAGATTGGATTCAGGCCACCGAGGGTCACACGCTGAGCACGCTCGTGCCGCTCACGTTCGGCTCCACGTGCGTGGTCGCGGAACTCACCGGCGCGAACCGGCTCCGTTCAGGCGACTTCTCGAACCCGCCGTGGGTTTCCCAGGACGACCTCGTCGACATCCAGGACTTCGCCATTCTGGCGATCTACTGGAATGATCCAGTCGACCCCAATCTCGACTGGCTCGCGGATGCCACCGGGGACGGTTGGCAGGGCACGGGCGACTTCACGGTGATCCAGATCAACTTCGCCCAGATCAGCGATCCGCCAAGCGGCTGCGGAGCGTTCGCTCAGCAGCAGGGCCACATAGTGCCCGAGGTCGCGGTGGAACCGCTGGCGGTGCGCATGCCGGTGGCGGCGCTGGGTATCCCAGACGCGACGGCAGCGGATCTGGATGGCGACGGGTGGATTGGACCGGAGGATGTCCGCCGGTTCGCGGCGCGGCACCGGCTGGTGCTGCGCCCCGAGTTCCAGGCGCGCCTGGCACGACTGGAGGCGCTGTTCCCGATCGAGGCACAGGAGGAGCCGGTCCCGAACATCAGCCGCGAGTAGCGTGGTCCGGCGGGGATATCGAGACCGGGCGCGGCAGACGCCGCTTGGCCCCGCGTCACCGGTCCGTGCGGATGCATGGCGGCCGCTGTTGGATACTCCGGGATGGAAGCGCCGTAATGGCCGCGATCCGGTGTGGGTGAGGCGCCGCCGAACACTGCGGAGTGGAATTCCCGACCGGCGCGCATCGGGGAAGCGCGGTGCTATCTGCGCGGCGGCGTGCTCGTCGAACCGTCGAGTATTGCAGTCCGACTGGCTGGCGGTGTCGCGCGCGGGTTCCTGGGCGGGGACGAGACCAGCGAGTCGCGGATACACTGGCCGGCAGGGACAGCAGATCCGCTCGGGGCCAGAGTCATTTGCCGCATGCTGCCGGTGTCCCACCAGGTACGGCGCGGTCGAGCGCGGGGCCCGGCGGCGCCACGGCGTTGAGGAGCTGAGCCTGGGCGCGCTCCCGGCGCGCGCTAAAACCCAAAAACGTGTAGCGGCCAGCGGTGTGTCGCGCCTATGATGTCATACGTGGTCGGGCGTGATTCGGGTTGCGGAATAGGCGACGTGCACTCCAAAGCCGGTAGCAGCGGCGGCACCGCACGCGCGCCTGGCCATGTCGATTGAGGACCACAGCAATGCTCTACCGTTCGGGGAAGATACTCGCAGTTCTGCTTTTCGTGTGTCTTGGCGGACGCGCACCAGCCGACTGCGTGATCAACGAGATCATGTACCACCCGGACTCGCTCATCGAGGGCGAGGAGTTCATCGAGTTGTACAACGGCGGGGTGGAAGCCGTTGATCTCAGCGGATGGTGCCTGGACGGTGTCGGCTTCTGCTTTGGAAGCGGAATCAGCCTGCCGCCGGGAGCGTACGTGGTTCTGGCCCGCGACGCGGCGGCATTTACCGTCCGCTACGGCTTTGAGCCAGACTTCGTCTACCCCGGCCAACTCGACAACGGCGGCGAGTCGTTGACGTTGCGCGACGCCTTGGACCAGATCGTGGATCGCGTCGTTTACCTGGATGAGCCGCCCTGGCCGGTGCTGCCTGACGGACTCGGACCGTCGCTCGAACGGATCGATCCGACGCTGGCAGGCGATACGCCCCGCAACTGGCGCGCCGCGACCGCGGAGGCCGGGCACACTGCTAAAGCGGCTAATAGCGTTGTTGCGAGCGGCTTACCTCCGTGGTTGAGCGACGTCAGTTTTCAGCTCTCGCCGCTGCCGAACACGCCACTGCTGGTGACCGCGCGGGCGGAGGACGCGTCTCAGGTGCAGCTCACATACGTAATCGACTTTGGCGATGCTGTCACGGTGGAGATGACTGACGCTGGCAACGGAATCTACGGGGCCGAAATCCCCGGGCAGGCGGCGAACGCCCTGGTCCGCTTCAACATCACGGCCACGGGGCCGACCGGAACCATGCGCTACCCGCGCATCGACGACACGATCACCTACGACGGGACCAAGGTGGCGGACCCGGCCGTGACGACGGCCCTGCCCGTCGTGGAATGGTTCGTGCATCCCGACGACTATGCCCAGGCGCTGTCTCACTACCTGACAAACGAGCTTGAGCCTGCGGTCCTGTGTTACAACGGGAAGCTGTACGACAATATCCAATTCCGGGTCCGCGGCCAGATGTCCCGGTATTGGCCCAAGAAGAACTGGAAGATCCACTTCCCGCAGGGCCACGATTTTCAGGACGCAGCGCGGCTCGCGCTGCCCCTCGATCAGTTCGATCTTCAGTCCAACTACTCGGACAAAGCGTGGGTTCGCGAGATCCTGGCGTACGAGATGCTCCACGCCGTCAGCGCCCCGAGCTGTCCGGCATTTCACGTCCGGCTCCACCAGAACGGCGCGTTTTACGGCCTGTACACGTTGCGCATGGGCATTGACGACGACTACCTGGACTACAATGGGTTGGACGCAGACGGGGCTTGGTACAAGGCGTACAGCGACTGTCGCTACCTGCCGCTCGAATCACTCCCGCCCGCATATCAGAAGAAGACCCGCGAGTACGAAGGGTATGACGACCTGCATGAGTTTCTCTACAACGTCTATAACCTCACAGGTCAGGCGCGCCATGATTTCCTGTTCAACAACGTTGACCTTGCAGGCATGGCAAACTATCTCGCTGCGATGAGCATCATCCACAACAACGATCATGTAGCCAAGAACTACCTGCTCTACCGCGACACCATGGGCACGCAGCGTTGGACAATGCACGCCTGGGACCTGGATCTGGTGTTCGGGCGCAACTATGGTGCTGGAGGGGGTGTACTCAGCGACGGCATCTGGGCGGACAACGACGACATCGGGCTGGAGTATAGATCCCCGAGCCACCCGCTCTTTGGCGATTACTATCACCGGAAGTATGACAACCTCTGGAACCGTGCGATCGGCGCTCTTTTCGCAGATCTCGAGTTTCGGGCAATGTATTACCGTCGGCTGCGGACGTTAATGGACGCCGTGCTGTCAAATGGGTACTTTGAGCAGCGCATCACGGAGTTGACGGGACCGATCGGTCCCGAGGCGGTGTTGGACGTTGGTCGCTGGGGCCAGTATGGCGAGGCACAGACTCTGTCTCAGGCCGTCGACTTGATCCTCAACGACTATTTGCCGCGCCGCCGCACACACCTCTTCGTCACGCACCAGGTCCCCGGCGAAATCCCGCCGGCGCAGTCCGCCACCCCACTGCTCTGCATCAGCGAGATCATGTACAACCCGGCAACCGGTTCGGCACAGAGCTTCGTGGAACTGTACAACCCATCGGCCGATGAGGCCGTCGACCTGTCCGGCTGGCAGTTGATTGGCCTCGAATTCAGATTCCCGCCCGGTACGGTGTTGCTGCCGCAGCACTACGGGGTGGTCGTGAAAGACGATCCGGCGTTTCGCGCCGCCTACATCGGTGGACACCATGTGCTGGGCGTGTTTCCCGGTGCGCTCGCAGTGGGCGGAGAAACGCTGGAATTACGTACTGCGACCGGACTGCTGATTGATGCGGTGCGCTACGATGATGAACCGCCCTGGCCCACAGCTCCCGATGGCACAGGACCGTCACTGGAGCTGATTGACCTTGCCCGCGACAACATGCGCGTGACGAACTGGGCGGCCAGCGTTACCCCGGGAGGCACGCCCGGCGCCTCGAACAGCACGGCTGGGACATTGCCGGAACTGCCCCCTCTCTGGATCAACGAGGTCCTGCCCCGCAATGAAGGTGTGAATCAGGACGGCGCGGGTGACTATGACCCGTGGATCGAGATCTTTAACGGTTCCGCGGTCGATGTGGACCTGGGTGGCATGTATCTGACCGACGATCTCGCGATCCCGGCCAAGTGGGCCTTTCCGCCTAACACCACTATCGCCGCACTAAGCTGGCTCATCGTCTGGAGCGACAACGAACCCGCAGAGGGACCGCTGCACACGAACTTCCGGCTCGCCGAGTCAGCCGGGGTGGCGGGTTTGTTCACGCCGGAGCAAGCCCTCATTGATTACGTAACCTACGAATCACTTGGGCTTGATGTGTCATACGGGATGTATCCGGATGGCTTCCCAGAGTACGCCACGCTGGATGTGGCAACTCCGTTGGCGGCGAACGTCCTGACGCCCGGCGCGGCGCTGATCCTGAATGAGTATAACGCCGTGGACGCCGACAGACTGCTGAAGAACAGTGGGAGTGACACGTATTGGGGCCGAGTCCTGGGCAACGGCGGTGACTGGTTTGAGCTGGTCGTCACGAAGGATCATGTCGACGCGCGGGGCTGGCAACTCGTGATCAGCAACGACACTGGCGGCAGCGGACACACGGTCGAGACTCTGACCCTGGCGGATCACCAGCTCTGGGCGGATCTGCGCAGCGGCACGATCATCACGGTGTCTGAAAACTTGGCGGACGAAGTGAGCTTTGATCCGGTCGTCGGCGACTGGTGGATCAACGTGCAGGCGGCGGACGGAGCTGCCGGTACGTACATCACGCCCGAGAGCTTCAAGGTGTCGAACAACAACTGGCAATTAACGATCCGCGACGCGCTGGGCAGTATCGTGTTTGGACCAGCTGGCGAGGGCATCGCGCCGCCAAGTGGGATTGGGGGGGATGAGGTCTTTCGCTTGGCCGCTGATCCCAGCAGCACGACAATGGCGACCAGCCTGGCATACGAAGATGCATATCTCAGCACCTTCGGAGCGCCCAACATCTATGACGATGGCGTCAGCGGGCAGGATTTTGAGGTCTTGCGCGAGCTGGCGGCCCCGTGTCACAGTTCTGCCGACTGCGACGATGGCAACCCCTGTACATCGGACACTTGCGAGGGTTTTGCGGGCTGCAGCTACTCGAACGACCCCGATGGCACGTCGTGCGACGACGGACTCTTCTGCAACGGGAACGAGAGCTGTCAAGACGGCACATGCACTGGCGGGACGCCCCCCTGTGTTGACCAGGCCCATTGTGACGAGCTGGCTGACACCTGCCTGCCATGCATTGTCAATGCCGAGTGCGACGACTTCAATCCCTGCACGATGGATGAATGTGCGGACGACGTGTGCGTCTTCACGCCGGTCGCAGACGGTACGGCCTGCGACGATGGCGCTTTCTGCACGCTGGTCGACAGTTGCCAAAGCGGCACGTGCGTAGGCACCGGCGATCCCTGCGGCGACGCGTGCACACAGTGCGATGAACTGACGCGGAGCTGCGTTCGCTGTGTTTTCGATCTTTACGCGGGCGATGATGGTGCAATCGGTGGTGGCGACTTCGGGATTTTTGCCGGGTACTTCGGTAATTGCTATGAACCGGGCGATCCGGCTCTTGTTGCGGACTTCGACGGGGACGGGTGCGTTGGAGGCGCCGACTTCGGGCTCTTCGCGGGGTGTTTTGCGCAAACCTGCGCCGAGTGTGCAAACTGCTTTGGTGTGTTGGAGGAGTGATGCTACAGATGCCACACTCCATGCAAACGCGGCCGGTATTCGGCACGCGTCTGGTGATCGCTCGATACTCTGTCAACGTGCGGGCCGATGGGTTCTCTCGCCCGGTACGCAAGCAGCACGACTGTAATCAACCACGGCCATAGTGGTCCGTTGCAGAACGCCGTTTTGCACGTCCATTCATGCGACACGCGTGCGCGTTCCGGAAATTCCGGCCACATTTTTCACCTCCTCAGCAGAATTCGGTAAGCGTCCGGCCAAGCACAGGTTGTGCCGCGCTCGCGTAGCGACTGGCGGCGCAGGTGCCGCCGCGGTCGTGATCAGGCCGGTGGGTTCGTGGCGGGGAGCAATTCGGCCAGACGGCTGGCGGGGTGGGCGGCGATGCGCGCAAGCACGTCCCGCAGGTAGGCGAGCGGCTCGACCTTGTGCCGCTGGCAAGTGGCGATGAGGCTGAAGAGGATCGCGGCGTTGCAGTTCGTCTGCAGCGACATGTGCCAGCCGTACCTGAAGGTGATTGCCAAGAAGGCCAGGCAGGCCCTGCACATCCTGGACCGCTACCACATCGTGGCCCGGCTGAACAAGGCTATCGACGAGGTGCGGGCGGCCGAGGCCAAGGATGGCCCGCAACGGCTACGAGCTCGTGCTGACACACAGCCGCTGGTGCTTCCTGAAGCGGCTGGAGCACCTGACCGACCAGCAGCGGACGCGGCTGAACGACCTGCTGCAGTACGGGCTGAAGGCGGTGCGGGCGTATCTGCTCAAGGAGAGCTTCTAGGCCTTGTGGGAGTACACGTCGTACCACTGAGCGGGGGTGTTCCTCGATGGCTGGCTGAAGCGCGCCCTGCGGAGTCGGCTGGAACCGATCCAGAAGGTGGCCCGCAGCATCCGCACGCATCAGAAGCTGATCCTGAACTGGTTCGCGGCGAAGAAGGAGTTCTCGGCCGGGATCGTCGAGGGGCTGAACTACCGCGTGAAACTGACCATCAGAGAGGCGTATGGCTTCCGCACCCTCGAAGCCGCCGAAATCGCCCTCCATCACGCACTTGGCCGCGCCGAGACTCACCTACGAATTCTGCTGAGGAGACCTTCTCCCGCCGAACAGGGATTACACACGGCAGGATACGTCACCCAGCGAATTGGTGCTTGTATCACTGTGCGCAGAAAGATACAATAGTTGCTGGTGCGGGGGCGGACCAAGTCCGTTGCAGGAGGTGGATCATGATAAATTCGGGACAGGCGAATCGGAGTGTTTGGGCCACTTTGTTGGCCGGCGTGGCCTGCTTGCTGGTCTGCGGAGGCGTGGTCGCCGACGCACAAATGCGAATTACCGAGTACATGTATTCCGGGGTCAACGGGGAGTTCATTGAATTCACGAACGTCGGCGTGACGCCCATCGACATGACCGGGTGGAGTTTCGACGATGACAGCGCTGTCCCGGGCACTGTGTTTCTGACCGCTTTTGGGGTGGTCGACCCCGGCGAGTCGGTGATCCTGACCGAAAGCCCAGCCGCGCTGTTCATCGCGGCCTGGAACCTCGGGGGCGTCGACGTCATCGGCGACAACTCGAGTGCGAACCTGGGGCGCAACGACCAGATCAACCTGTTCGACGCGACCGGTACGCTCGTGGATCGCCTGACCTACGGGGATGAGACCTTCCCCGGGAGCATCCGCACACAAGGCGCCAGTGGCTGGGTCTGCGCGCAAGCCCTGGGTGCCAACGACGCGTACGGCTGGGTGCTCGCCACGGCTGGAGATCAGCAGGGTTCGTATGCTTCGATCGGTGGGGACGTCGGGCGTCCAGGTGTGTTCGTGCACTACGTCTGCCCGGAAGCGCCGACCGGTGCGTGCTGTGCCTCGGGCGTGTGTACGGTGACCACGGAAGCGGAGTGTTTCGGGGTGGGCCTGTGGCAGGGGGCGGGCACGAACTGTGCGACCACCGAATGCCCGCCGCCGAGCAACGCGCAGATTCGTATCACCGAGTACATGTACACCGGCGAGGGTGCAGAGTTCGTCGAATTCACGAATCTCGGCACTGAGCCGATCGACATGACGGGGTGGAGCTTCGACGATGACAGCCGCATACCGGGAACGTTGGACCTGACGGCGATCGGCACGCTCGCGCCTGGAGAGTCTGCCATTGTGACTGAAACCACCGCCGTCGTCTTCATGGCCGACTGGCACGGGCTGGCGGGCATCAAGATCATCGGAAATTCGACAGTTGGCCTGGGTGGCAACGATGAGATCAACCTGTTCGACAACTCCGCGGCGCTGGTCGACCGATTGAGCTACGGTCCGGATGGATTTCCCGGCAGCGTGACCGCCAATGGTGTCAGCGCATGGCCCTACGCGGATGGGGTGGGCATCAACAACATTTATCGCTGGCGGCTTTCCGTGGTGGGGGATGCGCAGAACTCCGTTCAGTCGCTATCCGGCGACATCGGCAATCCGGGGACGTTCGTGCTCTGGAATGCCCCTCTTGGCGCGTGCTGTGTGGCCGGCGCGTGCCTTGAACTGGGCCTGTCGGGATGCCTGCTCGCTCACGGTTTGTACCTGGGAGATGGCATTGACTGTGACACGAACCCCTGTCCGCCCCCGAGCAACGCGTTGGTTCGGATTACGGAGTACATGTATTCGGGCGCGGGCGGCGAGTTCATCGAGTTCACCAACCTGGGCACGACGCCCGTCAACATGGATGGCTGGAGCTTCACCGACAGCGCCAATCTGCCGGGAGCTTTTGACCTCAGCGCGTTTGGCACGATTCAGGCGGGGGAATCGGTTGTGCTGGCCGAAGAGCAGCCCGACGATCCCCCTTACAGTTTTCGCACGGATTGGGCCATGCCCGCCGCGGTGAAGCTCATCGTGATCGCGGCCGGCGAGCTCGGTCGCAACGACTGGATGCACGTTTACGATGCCTCGGGAACGCTGGTCGATGAGGTGCAGTACGGGGACCAGGATTTTCCCGGCAGTATCCGCGCGCAAGGCGCCAGCGGCTGGCCCTGTGCCCTCGGACTCGGCGAGAACAACATTTACACATGGGTGCTGTCGACGCTCGGGGACACGCAGGGCTCATACGCTTCCAGCGGGGGCGACGTGGGCAGCCCGGGGACGTTCGTCATCGATTACTGCGGCCAGCTTCTGCTGGGCGACATGAATTGTGACGGCGAAGTGAGCTTCCGCGACATTAACCCGTTTGTGTTATACTTGACCAACTTCACGATGTGGTCGGCGACGTACACCGGCTGTCCGCCGCAGATCGGCGACATCAACAGCGACGGCATCTATGGCGAGGGCTCGTTCGGCGACATCAATCCCTTTGTTGCACTGCTGGCCGGCACCCCGTAGCCCCGCGCATGGAAGCTGCCGCTCCCTTGCACCCGCGCCTGGCATGCGCAGTACGAGCCAGCGGTGTCTGGTGCGTGGAAAGGCGCATGGGTTCCGGGTGTGCGCCGGCGCGCCTGCGGCAGGCGGCGGTACGCCCGCTCATCGGAGTCGGCCCGGCTGGCGCCGCTCGAGCGGTCGTCGCAGCCGTGCTTCTGACGTGCTCACGCGTGGAGCCCGGGAAACCGGCTCCGCAGGCAGCCGCAGGTGCCTGCTCGGGGTTTCCTGCCCTGACCGAGCGGCGGACGTCACCCGGCGCCCCGACTGTACGCAGCCCGCGCGCCACCGCGAATCGGCTGCGAGTTGGCCCGGATACTTCACCAGTGTGAGACCGTTCAGACGCAGCGATGGTTTCCGGGCCCTGTAAACTGGCCATTCGCTGAAATTTGCCTGGTACAAGGCAAGAGCAGCCATAGCCAGTCAAGCGTGAAGTAGAAGGATTTGTAACAGTTCACTCGCCTGCAATGGCAACAAAAGGAACCGTGCAGTCGTGCACTGCACTATATGAGGAGATCACGCGATGTTGAGGAACTACCTGTTGGCAGGCAGCATTGGGCTCATTCTGGCGGGCAGCCTGACCGCCGTGGCGGACACGATCGAGTCGGTCGAAAAGGCCATCATCGAGAAGACCGCCAAGCACACGTCCTTCCAGGGCAAGACCAGCTCGACCCAGGACATGCTGGCTGGCGAGATGAAGTTCACCTCGAAGGGCGACATGACTTACGAGTTCATGAAGAAGGGCGACAAGTGGCTGTACCGCTCCGAAGGCCGCACGAAATCCACGACCGTCATGTCCGGCCAGGAGCAGAAGAGCGACAGCACCGTCCTGATGATCTGCGACGGCGAGTTTCTCTACACCCTGACCGACAACGACGGCCAGAAGATGGCTATGAAGACCCGCGCACCGGATCAAAACATCATGGTCACGAATAAGGCCTACTTCGACAACCTGCGCAAGGACTTCGACCTCAAGCTGCTGCCCGATGAGACGATCGACGGCAAGTCGACCTGGGTCATCGAAGCCACCAACAAGCAGGCCAAGTCGATGCCCGCCGGCACGCTCACGACGATGCTGAACTACTTCGACAAGGACAGCGGACTCACCATCCGGACGATCGGCAAGGATTCAACCGGCAAGACGGTCATGACTACGAACACGACCGATATCAAGATCAATCCGACCATCGCCGCGGACCGGTTCGTGTTCAAGGCCCCCGAGGGCGTGCAGATCATGGACGTGACGCAGCAGGCGTCCGCCGCCGGCGAGCCGAAGGCGGCCTCCGATCAGCAGACCACGGAGCAGCAGCAGGAAACCGAGAAGAAAGAGAAGTAACAACCGCCAGCTCCCGTCCTCCCTGCCACTCAGGGAACGGCCGAGGGAGGGTGAAGCGACCAAACCGCGCGCCCCGTCCCATCACCGCACGTGAACGGGACGGGGCGTGTTCGTGATTCTGAGTCAACTCCCGCCACCATGCCCCTGTTCACCGCATGAGCGCCACGAGCATGAACGCCGCCGCCACCGCCACGGCGCTGAGCACCAGCCCCGCCACCGCCTGCGCCCGCCGGCGGCGCGCGCGTACCCGCACCCACGTCTCCAGGATCGTCGCCACCTGCCCCGCCGCACCCGCGTCCGCCGGCTGCGCGAATTCGATCGCGACGCCCGCCCCCCGCCAGCGCTCCACCGCCAGCGCATCCTCCCACAACAGCGCCAGAAAATCCGCCAGCCCCGCGAACACCACCCGCCGGTACTGCCCAGCCCGTAGCCCGTCCTCCACCTCGTCCACATCCCGCGGCGCGTGCCAGCCGGCATCCGTCACCCCGCGTGCCCGCAGGTAGTCCTCCACGAGCGCCCCCGCAGTGCTGCCCCGCTCGCACACCACCGCCACGCCGCTCGCCGCCCGCGTCTCGCTCATCGCACACCACCGTAGACCAGCCACATGTTCACGGTCAGCAACACCAGCGCAGCGATGCCCACCGCACCGGCGTACGGAAAAATGCTCGCCCCCACCAGCCACGCCGGCCCCGTGTACCGCACAACCGGCCGCACCGCCATCAGCACCAGCACCCCCCCCGCGTGCACGCCGAACGACAGCCACACATTGCCCGTCCAGTAAAACGCCGCACACAGCAGCGCCCCCAGCGCCACGTGCCCCGGAAACGTCCAGTATCGCTTCACGCTCCGCACGTAGTGCGCCGCGGCGAAGATCACCGTGCCGGTGGGCAGCGCCACCCAGGCGCCGAACGCCTCCAGCAGCCCCGCGAGCAGCATGGCGCGAAACAGCAGCTCCTCCACGAGCGCAATCAGCACGGCCGTCAGCGGCACGCCCGCCCACCGCCGCGCCAAACGCCCGATTGCATGCCGCATGCGGAAATGCACGTTGCACGTCAGCATCCAGGCCAGGTACAGCAGCGCGAGATACAGAATCGCCGCCGCCGCCCCGTGCAGCGCCGCGCGCGGCGCCGGGCCCAATGGGAAAAACTGTGCGTAGTACGCCCACGGCGATTGCCCGCGCACCAGTGGATAACCCAACAGCGCCACCACGAACGCCACGTTGGTCACGAGCCGGTTAAGCCCGCGGAGCGAACGCGGCAGGTCCGGCGCCCCCAGCCGCAATTGCAGCGGCAGCCCCGCCACGCGCAGCAGCACCGACTGCCCCACCCACATCAGCACCGGCACCAGCAGCAAGGCTCCGAGTGCAAGCATCGCGTTATGTCGCTCCTGCCAGCGCCGGAGCCTGCCCCCACGGCCGCATGTACCGCGTGTCGCCTTGCAGCGCCCGCGTCCAGCGCTTGTCGCCCCACAAGTACCAGAGCGCCGGCTGCGCGCGGACGAACCGCTCGAACTCTGTCGCAAACCACTGCATCTGTTCCGCGATCACCGCTTGCCGCGCCGCGCGCCCCGGCCCCGCCGCCGACCCGTCATACGGCCCGCGCACCAAGAGCCGCTGCCGCGCCCCGCAGGTCTCCGCCGTCAGCATGAACACCGGCGCCCGCGTCCGCAGCGCCAACACCGCCGGCCCCGCCGGGAGGTAGATCTCCCGCTCGCAGAACCGCACCGGCGTGCCGTCGTCGCGCTTCTGCGGCAGATCCGGCGTAATGAACAACGTCTCGCCGGCCCGCAGTGCCGCCGCCATGCGCGCGAGCCGCCCCAGGGCCCCGCCCGCGTCCGCCGGCTCGGAGATCCACCGCACGCCGCTCGCCCGGTACCAGCGCTCCTTGGCGACCCGTCGCCGGGCGTCCTTGGAATAACGCAGATAGATGGTGAGCGGGACTTCCTGGTTCAGTCGCGCGAGATTCAGCAGATAGTTCGCGATGTGCGGCCCCACGAGGATCGCTCCGCGCCCGCCCGCCGCCGCGTCGCGCAGTCGATTCACCGATTCATCCAGCTCGACACGCTCCGCCACCAGTTCCGCCAGTGCTGGGCACATCTGCCCGCCGCGCGAGCGGTCGGCGTAGCGCCACGCGTGCAGCGCGCCCGCGAAGTGCGCGCCCAACTGCGCGAAATACGCCCGGTGCGTCTCCGGCGAGTACAGCCCCACCGCCCGCATGTTCCCCGCCACCTGCCGCCCCACCACCGGCAGCCGCGGCCCCCACGCCGCCAGCCGGCTCATGAACCGGTCCGCCGCGCGCGCCGACAGCCGCGGGGCCGCCCACAGAGCGGCGTCCGTCACCCGTGCCGTCAGCCAATGTCGCGCTTCCCGCAGCACGCCGCGCCTCCGCCAGCGGCCACGATCATGTCGCGGGCCACCGGTTTTCGCCAGCGGACCCACGCCGGCAATTGGCTTCGCACCCGACCACAGCTAGAATGCCCCCGGTCGAGCCACCTCCGCCCACAGGCGTGTCGCGGCGCAGGCGGCGAACCCCACGGAGCACACCCATGAAGAACTGGCTGACGTTGACGGTGCTGGCAGGCTGCCTGTTCGGTTTCACGACGGCCGCTCTCGCGGAGGATGATCTCGAAGCCGTGCAACGTCGCATCATCGAGGCCTGGCGCAAGCACAAGTCCCTGACCGCCAACATCGTCATGTCCAGCCGGCTGCAACTGGGCGAAAGCGTCGTCGACGGCATGGGCACGGGCACCTACGAGTTTCTCAAGCAGGGCGACAAACTGCTCTCGCGCCTGGAGATCCGCAGCACGCTCGTCCAGAAGCAGGGCACCGAGGAGCGCAAAATCGAGCAAGCCATGACCTCGATCAGCGACGGCGACATCGCCCACACCATCAGCGAGATGGGCGCCGAGAAGACCGTCATCAAGACGAAGGTCGAGCCGCGCCAGAGCGGCGACCCGCAACGGGTCTTTGAGTTCCTGGCCCGCGACAGCGGCCTGCGCCTGATGCCCGAGGACACCCTCGACGGCCGCAAGCTGTATGTCATCGAGGTCACCCCGCGGCGCACCGCCCCCCTCCAGCCGGTGAAGCAACTGCTCTCGTTCGACCAGGAGTCCGGCTTTCTCATGCGGATCGTCGGCCTCGGCGCCGACGACACGCCCCAGGCCAGCATGACCTACAAGGACGTCAAGATCGACGAACACATCGACCCCGACCACTTCAAGTTCCAGGCCCCCGAGGGCGTCGAGATCATCGACGAGACCGGCGCCACGCCGCCCGCGTCCGGCCCGGCGTCGGCCCCCGCAGCGCAGCCGTCCAGCGCGGCCAAGCCGTAGCGCCGCGCACCGTCCGCCCAAACAAGCAGGGCGGCGCCGAGCTGGAAACCCGACGCCGCCCAGTCGCGTAGGAACGCGCGAAACGAGAGAGGAATTCTCACACACCTGGGGGACGATTCGCCGCCGGTGCGCGGGTCGAGCGAAGCTGAGGCGGCGTGTCCCGATACCTGCGAGGCAGCGTGCCTACACGCCGCTGGCCACAATCTGCCCGGCGCCGTCCTTCTCCGCGATCTGACGCACGGCGTCGTACGCCGCCTGGATCCGGGCCTTGGCCAGCTCCACTTCCGCGGTCACGGGGCAGCACGTCTTCATCTCGCCGACCTTGTACTCGCAGGTCTTGCCCTCGGCCTTGGCCAGCTCCTTGCCCTCACCCTTGCTGCTGCACGCCGAGGCCGACTTCGCGCAGGTGTACTCCTTGCCGTCGACGACCTTGGTCATCGTCACCTTCTCGGACGCTGTGCGCGCCGCGGTCGCCGCCTGCTCCGCCGTCGCCTGGTCCGCGAATACGTACGCCGCCACCTGGTACTTCACCTTGTCGCCGCTGTCCTTGGCCAGCGCCGCCGCCGCGTTCGGGCACGCCACGCACTTGCCCTGGACCGCGTAACGCACCGTCGTCATGGTCGTGAGGTGCTCATTGAGCACCGTCTCGTACGCCTTGAGAGCCTCGGCCTTGTCCGTGTACTCCTTCTCGGCGACGACATAGCGAATGTCCGCATCCTTGCCGGCGGCCAGCTCGCTGGCCTCCTTGGGACAACACACGGTCTTGTCGCCGACCTTGTACGCCATCTTCGGCATGCACGCCGCGAGTGCCTTGTCCGCGCACTGCGCCCCGTCTTTCGCGTAAGCCGCCTTGTCCTTGCTGCACATCGCGCTCTTGCCGTCGCTCTGCGCGGTGGCTTCGCCCTTCGCGCCGCACTGCGCCAGCGCCATCGAAGCCAGCCCCAGACCCGTCACCACCGCCAACGTCGATCGCATCCAAGCTTTCATCGCTCACTCCTGTCTTTGCCAATGTTCCTGTGATTAGGCCCGACCGTGCCCTCCACCGCGCCCACACGCGGCCCGGTCTGTCTTTGCAAGCCTGCGCCGGCCCGGCTCCTGCCCGCCAGCATTACGATATAGTATCATTTCGATTCTATTTGTCAACCCCCCGGCAACCCACTCGGGTGGCCCCGTTCCCGGCGCTCTTTCCAGCCTGCCCCGACCGGCGTTTGCGCATTTCAGGACACTCAAGACATGCATAGCGGTTGTGCCCGCTTTGGGCGCCCCCCCGCTGCCGCTACACTCCTGTGCCGTCGAATTGCCGTTTCCGATCAATGATCGAGTCTGGAGGAAGCGATGCGCCAAAGCCTGCTTGCCCTGCTGGTCGTGCAACTGGTCACCCCGTCCGCGTGGGCCTGGGGCGCGCACGTACACCGCACAATCACCGCGCTGGCGCTCGATGGGCTGCCCGCCGACGCACCCGCCTGGTTGCGTGAGCCGGCCGCCCGCCGACGCATCGCCTTCGCATGCAATCAACCCGACCGCTGGCGCGGCTGGAACTCCCCCGTGCTCAAGCACGAGAACGATCCTGAGCACTACCTCGACGCTGAGCTGCTTGACCAGTTCGGCTTGACGCTCGACTCGATACCGAAGCTGCGCTACGAGTACCTCCGCGTCATGGCAGCCGCCAAACAAGCGCACCCGGAGCGCATCGCGCCCTACGACGCGGCGAAAGACCCCGCCCGGACGCACGAGTGGCCCGGCTTCGTCCTGCACGCCGTCGCCGAGCACTACGCCCGGCTGCAGGCCGCATTCCAGCAAGTCCGCATTCTCGAGCGGCTCAACGATCCCGCCCGCCAACTCCAGCTCGATGAGGCCCGCGGCATCGCGATCTACCACCTTGGCCAGTTGAGCCACTTCGTCGCCGACATCGCGCAGCCGCTGCATACGACGAAGCACTACAACGGCTGGGTGGGCGAGAATCCCGCCGGCTACAAATGGCGCGAGAACTTCCACGCGTACATCGACGAGGACTGGGCCGCGCAGCACCACCTCAACGCCGACCAGTTCCGCGCACACGTCAAGTACGGCGTCGAAGTGCAAGCCGCCGATCCGTGGAACGACGTGCGCACCTACTTCCAGCGCTCGTTCGCGCAGCTGGAGCCGCTCTACACGCTCGAACGCGACGGTCAGCTCGACGGCCCCGCCGGCGAAGCGCTGCTCATGGGCCAGATGGGCGACGCGGCGTCGACGCTCTCCGCACTGATCTCGGCCGCATACACCAGCAGCGCCCCGACCGACAAACAGGTCGAGTCGTGGACCCATTACGAGGGTGCGCCGTAGTAACCGCACGCCCACCAACCGCAAACGTCGCCGATCGCGCAAAACGGTGGACGCGCACTGTGCGTCAGTTACGGTTCTGCAGCTGCCCGCGCGCCGCGGCCTGAACCGCCCGGCGTTTCTCTGCCGGTGGTCCGACTGCCCATTCGATCCCTGCCGCAACGAGGCCTGCACCTAACCCGACCGCCGCGATGACGATCGCCGCGAGAAACCAGGGGCCGAGGTCGTGGGCGTACGACCATTCGGGAGCCAACGTCACGGCCAGCGCAAGACCGAACAGGGCGAGCTGCACTGTGATGTTAACAGCCAGTGAAAAGAAGAGCAGTCGCTTCGTGCAGCGGCGGTATCTATCTGTCTTGGGGCGCCGAAAACGGGCGTATTGCTCCACCAGCAGGTGTCCACGTGCGAACTCGCGCCCACATTCTGGGCATCGTCCATCTGGCAGACCCCGCAGCGCATATCCACATTGGAGGCAGTAGACCGGGTACTCGTCGTCTGGGAAGCACGCAGGGTCAACCTGCGTGCCACGCGGTATGACGCCAAGCCATCTCGCGATTGGTCCGCGCGCCTGTCGCATAAGACCCAACATGCCTGGCATGTCTGACCGTCCAGAGCGTCGGGACCCAAACGACGTGCCCACCCGCGCTCAATCCGCCGGCGTGTAGCCCTGCTTGCGCAGCTCGCGCAGGATGTCCGGCGGCGAGAAGGCCGGGCCCTTCAGCACCTTGCCGCCTGCGTCGCGCCCACCGTTCTTGGACATGTTCGACCGGTGCACCTCGGCGAAGACTGGCTCCAGGTCGACGCCCATCTCGACCGCGGTCCCGTACGTGACGACGAGGATGTCCGCCAGCGCATCGACCATTTCGACGAAGTTGCTCTGGTCGGCCGCCTCGAGGAACTCCGCTGCCTCGCTCACAATCAGCCGTGCCCGCCGCATGCGGTCCTTCGGCGTCGGCATCGTCGGCGACGCAGCGCGCGGCAGGTCGTACTTGGTATGAAAGTCGTGCACCAGCTTCTGTTCAGGGCCCATCGAGATTCCTCTGCGCCAGTGGTGCGGCGCGGTTTGCCATCTAGCCCCCTCCCGCTTTCAGGGGAGGGAAGGGAGGGGGTGAGACGCCAACCGCCTCAACCCTCCCCCGGCCCCTCCCTGCGAGGGAGGGGAGTGTGAACGGGTATTCTACGGCAGGTTCGTCAGCAGCGTCACGAACGGATTGATATCGCCGAACGACGGGTAGTTGCCGTCGCCGTCGATGTCGCCATTCGCCGGCGGGCAGCCGACATACGTGGCTTCCCACACGGGATAGTTCGCCAGATACAGCACGAACGGGTTGATGTCGCCAAAGCCCACCGTGCCGTCGCAATCCAGGTCGCCCACCGCACTCTGCACCGTGCCGCGCAGCACGAATACGAGATCCTGCTGATAGTGCGCCGGGCCCGGGTCCTTCAACAGGTTGAATACGCCACCCGAGCTGTTCATCGCCTGCAGCGCGTTCGCCCCCGGCTTCTGCACCGCGCCCGGCACTACGATCGGCGGCACCCACGGACCCGAGGCAGTGCCCGGCCCGCTCGCCTGCCAGATCAGGTAGTGCGTCCCCGCGGCCGCCACGTACGGCGTGTCCAGCGTGACGATGCACTGCTGCACGCGCCGATTGCAGTTGGCCGGGTCGCTGTCGTCCGGCTTGTAAACCATCGTCATCGTGTTCGCCGGCGTGTAGGGCATCAGCGCCGGCACCGTGCCGCCGAGCGGATTCTCCGTCTGCAGCCGCAGCTTGACCGTGTCAATGTTCGGCGTGGTGGCGTTCGTGCGATACATGTAGAAGACGACCTGGTCAATCGTCCACGTCTTGCCGGCGGGCACGACGAAATCGTCCGCCACGGTGTTCGGTATGGTCGCGACGCAGTTGAACCCCGCCGCCTGCAGTCCGAGCGTGGTCTGCACTTCGGAGGCATCCCTTCCCGAGCAGGCACCGCCAACCAGTGTCAGCATGAACGGGTCGTCCGGGTCGCCGCTGTTGCTGTAGATGGATGGACTACGGTCCATCGCCGGTAGCCACGTGTCGTCGTCCTCGTCGGCCACTGGCTCCACCGCATCGGCCGGATCGTCAAACCGGGCGACATCCGCGGCCGGCTGCTCGGCGGGCGCAGCGTCCTCGACCAGCCCCACACCCAGGCACAACGCCAGCAGCGCGACCATCAGCCCGCTGCCCACCCAAAGACGCGACCCCATCCGATGATGCTTCATGATCCGCTCTCCCTCGTTGGCGTGCGGCCGGGGACTCGGTTGCGGCTCCGTTGCTCGCCGTCGATGCCCCGCACACGCGGAATCCCGTTTCTCGAACCCGCGCTCCCTTCGCCCGCTAGTGTAGTGTCTAATTGATTCGTGTACAAAGTCCTTCGATCTTCTTCAGGAACAGGTTGGCACTCGCGGTCCAGACGTAGGGTCGCGGTTGACGCTGCCGCCCCAGCCGCCGCTGCGGATCTGGGCCGGCCAAGTCGACCTGCCGGCCGCTGACCCACCAAGCTGAACCGCGCACCCCCCGTTTTGTAGTGCAGACCTACGGGGTCGAATTGTCCCTCACGGCCCCGCCAAGCGGTTCCGGTCGCTGATCTGCGAAAGTTCGGCAAGGGTGGCTGGGACAGCCAATCGCGCTACAGAGAGCGTTTGTCAAGATTGAGCCGGCGAGTGGTGCGGCCTGGCGCGAGCCTCGCCCTCCCAATCACCGGAACGCCCGTTGGAGAAGTGGGGCGCGCGTCGGCGCCGGCGAAGCCACAGAAACCCACGTCCGGCGCGGGGACCGGTGGCATGGAGGCCGGTGGCAGGCGCGACGACTGGTAGCAGGCCCGGAGGCCTGCCCTACCGGTGCTCGGGCGTGTACGGAGGCCTGCCCTGCTGTCGGTGGCAGGCGCGGGTCAGCCCCCGTTCGTCGCAGCCTGGCTTTGTGTGGCGGGCTGCGAGTCGGGCGGCAGGCCTTGCGCGGTGCGGGCTGCGCGGAGCAGGGCTTCCAGCTTCTCACGCCACGGAGTGCCGCCGAGTTCCGGGCGCCAGATGCGCTCCTGCGTGATCGCACTGTCCACTTCGGCCGCGCGGCCCAGACGCAGAGCCAGCGCGAGCCAGTTGTAACGCGCCTCCCAGTAACGCTCCGGGGCACGCCGGCGAATCGCCGGGTCGCTGAGCAGCGCGGCCCAGGCTTCCTGCGCGGCGGTCAATGCGTCGGGCGGCGCGTCGGCGGCCAGGCGCGCCGTCAGCACCTGCGCCTGCAAGTACTGGTAATTGCCGTTGCGCGGGGCGCGCTGGAGCAGATCGCGCACCGCCGCTTCCGCCGGCTCGAACTGGCCGGCGAGATAGAGCATCCGCGCGCGGCCGGCGAGGACGGGCTCCTCGCTCGCCGACCGGCTGGCGTCGGCGTGGACCCACTTGGCCAACTCGTCGAAGGTGGCGATGGCGTCCTGGGCCAATTCGCGGGCCGGCCCGTCGGCACCCTCCGCCAGCAGCCGTTCGACTTCGCTTTGCATGCCCAGCGCGAGGCCCGCGAGCGTGGCACCGATTTCTTCCGGCGCCGCGGTCTGGAGAAATTGCGACAACATCCGCGACGCGGCGCCATAGTCGCGCAGCCCGCGATAGGCGCGAATCCGCACCGCCAGCACGCGCCCGAGCAGCGCATGCGCCGGCCCGCGGTCGTCGAATTTCTCCAACGCCGTCAGCGCCCCGCGCGCATCGTCGACGCCGGTGGAAAGCAGCAGTTCTGCGGCGGCGAGGCGGGCTTCGGCGGACCAGCGTAGGGGTTCGTCGCCGGCGCGGGCCGCGGCTTCGTCGGCGTAGCGCAGCAGGCCGGTCGCGGCCTGGGTGGCGCGGGCGCGATATTCGTCGGCGCTTAGTGTCGCGCGCGTGGCCTCCACGGCTTTTCGGCGGCAGAGCACGCGGCGAAACTGGGCTTCTTCCGCGTGCGGCGAATCGGCGGGCAGCTTTGCGAACTCGTCGGCGGCCTCGTCGAAGCGCCCGGCGAGTTGCAGGGCACACGGCAGGAGCCACACGGCCTCGGCGCGCTGCGGATGGTCGGCGAAGCTGGCCAGCAGATTGCGGAGGGTATCGGCCAGGCGGGAGTAGTCCCCGGCCGCATGGGACTGCTCGGCGAGCTGGCCCCAGAGCTGGTAGGCAAAGGTGGCGGCCTGGGCAGCGCGGGCGTGCTGACGGTGATCCGCGGCAAGCTGGGCAAACGCGGTCGCGGCGCCGCGTGTGTCGTTCAGCAGGTGCCGGCAGCGGCCCAGCTCGAACAGCACGTCGCCGGCAAGGTCCTTTTCCGTGTCCGTGCGACCGGCGGCTTCCTGCAAACGCTCCAGGGCGGCGTCGTATTTGTGAGCTTCAAGGAGCGCCCCGGCGGTGTAGAGCAGCTCGACGACGCTGAGCTCGCGGAGCGGCGTTTGCGTATCGACGCTGGCGGCGACGTACAACTGCACCAGCGTCGGCCAGGGGTCGCCGCGCTGGGCGAGCCGCTTGAGCTTCGCCAGTCCGGACTCGCGCAGGCGGCGGGCTTTCTGCAACAGCGCGGTACGGGCCACGCCGTCGCGCGCCTCGCCGCGCACGCTCTCGGCCTCGAGCAGGTAGCTGTTCGCGTCCCACAGGTGGGCGAGGTTGAAGTAGAAGCGGCCGGCGTTTTGCTCGAGCGCGAGGCGGTCCGGGTCCTGCGCGACCAAGGGGCGGAGCGTCGTGCGGGCCTCGTCGAACTTGCGGCCCTTGAGCTGCGTGCGGGCCAACTCGTAGCGGACCTGCGCCGCGACGGCCGGGCTCGGATCGGCGTCCAGCGCCGCCGCGAGAGTCTTTTCCGCCTCGGGCAGCCGGCCCTGCTCGCGCTGGGTCATGCCGAGCGCCATGCGGCAGTGCGCGGCCATGCCGCCGAGCTGGCCGCTGTCGAGCAGCTTCTGGAAGAGCTTCTGCGCGGCAGCGAGCCGCTCGAAGCGCTGCCCGTCCTCGCCCTTGGCAAGTACGGCCAGGTAGTAGTTGGTCCAGCCGAGGTTGAGTGAGACGTCGAGATCGGTCTGGAGCAAGGCGTCAAACACGCCGGCGGCGAGCAGGTCTTCCTCGCGCGCCGACACCTCGTCGACCAGCGGAGCGAGGGCCTGGGCTGCGGCTTCGTATTGCTGCCGGGCGGTGCTGAGCCACCCTTGCAGCGCCGCGGTGTCACCCCAGCGGCCACCGGAGATCTCGTGGTCATCCACGCCGAGCGCGACGGGGCCTGAGAGCAGCAGGCTGCCGTACTCGGCCCGCGCGGCGGCCAGGCGCACGGTGCCCGCGAGGTCGCCACTGAGGGGCAGCTCGGCCAGCGCGTCGACCCAGGCGCGGTACTTCTGATCCGCAGCCGTGTAGGCCGCCACGCGTTCCGCGGGCTGACGGGTACGGCGGGCCTTGTTGGCGTAGGCCTGCGCGAGCTGGTGCTTCTCTTCCGGCGTGCGGCCGCCGCGCAGGCGCGCTTCGAGAGGCTCGGCGAGGCCGTCGCGGATCATGCGTTCGATGTCGCCGGTGAGCTGGGCGTCCTGGGCGCGGAGCGTGCCGGCGGCGAGGAGCAGAACGAGGGGAATTGCGACGGTGAGCGACTTCATGGCGAGCCCGCCGCGGAATCGCTGAGGCTGCCGGCGCGGAAGCTGACGGCGAACTGCACGTTGGTGAAGCCCGCGCGGACGGCGGCGTCCATCGCCTTAACGACGAACTTCCACCGCACGGTTGTCTCGGCGCCGATGACGACCGGGTTTTCCGGGTCGGCCCCGGCGCGGCGGCGATCGAGCAGGAAGCGATGCAGGCTCTCGAAATCGTCCTGGCCCAGCAGCTCGTCCATCACGTAGATGATCGCACCACTGCCGGACCCGACATCGGCGAGCGCGATGCGCACTAGCGGCTTGATCTCCACCGCGGCGCCCGCACCGGGCCCGCTGCTGGGGTCGAGCTCGGTCTGGAGCACACCCTGCGAGACGAGATCGAGCGACGTGCCGAGCAGGAAGAACACCAGTAGCACCATGATCACATCGACCATGGGGGCGAGATTGGGGACGACCTCGGCGGCCGGGGCGCGGGGCTTCATTCCGGCTCCTCCGGGTCCCGGCCGGCATTCGCGGTGAAGACAACGTCGCTGACCTTCGCCAAGCCGCACGCCCGCAGCACGACCTCGACGTGCTTGTACATGACCTGGCGGTCGGCGCGGATCACGCAACGCAGCTTCTGGTTGCCACGCTCGGCCCGGGCGGCGCGGTCGGTCAGCAGCCGCCGGATGTCATCGGCCAGCAGCACACGTTCCACGATGCGTTCGCCGTCCCAGTCCGCGACGACGTATTCCGCCTCGTCGTCGCCGCCGTTGGCGCGGCGCACGGTGATCGTGGCGCGCGGGCCGAGCTCGGCGGATTCGACGTTGCGGGCGGCAAGCGCCCAAGGCAGATCAACGGGGTAGTGCTCGGCCGCGACCATGCGGCTGGCCAGGAGGAAGAAGATGATGAGGCACATCATGACGTCCACCATGGGCGCGAGGTTGAGCGTCATGCGAGCTGGCGTGGGCGGTCGGAACATGGGTCAACCGGGGTTCGGGGCGTCGGTGGCCGGGCGCGGGGCGGTGGCAGCCTTCGGCACGGACGGCGCGGAAGGACGGAGCGACCCCGGGGCCGGCGCCGGCCGGAAATACTCGACCAGGTCCAGCACTTCGACGGTGGCGGCGACGGTGAGCGACTCGATCCGGCTGCGGCAGACGCCGTAGAAGCCGATGCCGAGGATCGCCAGCGCCAGGCCGAGCAGTGTGTTCACCAGCGCGAGGCTGATGCCGTCGGCGAGCCTGCCGGCATCGGCCTGACCGCCACCGGCGCCGAGGCTCGCGAACGCCTGGATCATGCCCCAGACGGTGCCGAGCAGGCCGAGCAGCGGGCCCAGGTTGCCGATGACGTTCAGGTACTCGGCCTTGCGGAACATGCGGCCGCTGAGCTGGGCCGATTTTTCCAGCGCGGCTTCATGCATGGCGTCGAAGCCGTGGCGGGCGTGCTGCAGCGCGGCGGCCATGACACGGGCGAAGAATGTCTGGCTCTTCTTGAGCTTGTCGAGGCACTCGCGGAAGTTGCGGGCTTCGATCTGTTCCTTGGCCTTGCGAAGCTGCTGCGCGGGGGCGACGGCGGCCCAGCGCACCACGAGGAAATGCTCGATGATCAGGGCGATGGCGACGATCGAGCCGGCGAAGATGAAATAGGTGGGGACCTCGATCCCCCGCTGGACGATCTTCAGCATGGTTTGCGGCTCGCCGGCGCTGGTGGTCTGCGCCCACGCCGGCAGGCTCGTCAGCAGCAGCACAGCGAGTGTCACGATCCCGATGCGTCCCAGTGTGCTTCGCATGTCAACTCCGCTCGGCGCGGCCGGGTTCCACGTCGGCCGCACGACTCATCCGATCCGTCAACGTGCCAGATCTTTGCCGGTCACGATCTTCACCTGGCCGCGGTTGGCTTCCGCGACGCGTTTCAGGCGGCGGGCACCTTCGGTCTCGCGGCGCGGCAGGCCGCTGGTATCCTGCAGCAGGATCTCGTCGAAGACCAAACAGTAGATGCGCGTTTGTGTTTCGCGATTGGCGCGTTCGATCTCCGTCACGATCTCGTCGTCGAAGTAACCGTCGGAGAAGAAGAAGATCGCCTCCGGCCCGAGGGCCAGGGCGCGTTTTATGGCCTGTAGTGGCTGCGTGACGCCCATCGGCGCCTGGCGGTCGATCCACTCGAAAAATGCCCGGCGGGTGGCCTCGTCGGCGGGCTCGAGCCGCGCGCGGAAGCTCTCGGTGCGAATGCGTTCGTCCGTGCCGCCGCCCGAGCTGTAGAAGATGATGACATTGAAGGACTGCGTCGGCCGGAGGCGGCCGATGGAGCGTTTCAGCTCGCGCTTGAGGTCATCGACAGCGACGATGATCGAGCCGGAGAAGTCGACGACGTAGACGATCTTGTTGGCGCGGATGTTGAGGCTCCAGACGCCGGCTTGGCCGAGCCGCGCGCCGCCGCCGAGCCCGCCGCCAAAGCCACCGGCACCGGCCTCGGCGCCGCCGGTGCCAGTGCCGAGCAGGCTCAAGCGGCCTTCACCGAGGCCGAGGCCCGCGCCGTCGCCGGGGCCGCGTCCCAGCGCGGCGGCACCGAGGTCGCTCAGATCAGGGGCCCGCACAGCGGGCAGCGCGGTGAGGCTCTCGATGGACGCCTCGGCGGGAATGTCCACGGGGGTGGGCAGGCGCTCTTCGGACCACTGGAAGGCATCGCTGAGGTCGGCCGCCTCGACCACGCTGCCCTCCCAGGGACCCAGCTCGGGGGTAGGACGCGAGAGGACGTCGAAGGTCTTCAGGGCGAGGAAGACCACGAGCAGCAGGTGGACCAGCAGGCTCAACCCGACCGGCAGCCCGAGGTGCATGGCGATGCGGAAATAGATGTTGCGCGCCGCGCGGTCGGCGGGCGATTCCGCGGGCGCATTGTCACCCGTGCGTGAATCCCAGCCCGACGATCCGGGGCTCCCGCTCATCGCAGCGACCCTCGCCTGCCCCCTCGGTGCGCGGCCCGCGGCCCGACGGCCGTGGCCGGCGCCGCTGATCATCCGGCGGGCGGCGGAGGCACCTTGCCGGGCGCCGCCCCACCGCCGGCTACCTGCACGAAACTCATCCGCGCCTCGTACAACACCTGGTCCAGCAGGCTCTTCTCTTCCGGCGTGAGGTTGTTGCGCGTCTTGTCGTCGAGCACTTGCAGCATGTCGATGAAGTGCTTCGCGACTTCCAAATTCGGCGCGAACCGCTCGCCCCCCGGCCCGGGCAACAGGCCCAGCCCGGCCATGGCCTGCATCACGATGATATTGACCAGCTCGGCAAAGCTCGGCGCGGGCAAGGCCCCGGTGTGCTCCGGCTCCTTGGCCAGACGCTCCTTTTCGCGCTTGGCTTCTGCTTTCCAGTCGTCGTCAACGATGATCTTCTTCTGTTCATCCGGCATGTAGCACCCTGGTCGGATTTTAGTTCAGCGGATTCTAATCGCAGCCCGCGCGGCGGACAACATTACGCCTGGCCGGCCGCCCGGGCACCGCCGGCTTTCTTCGTCGCGGGCGCGGGGGAATCCGGCGGTTCCCAGCGCTGGGCGCGCGGCGAGCGGGGCGGCTGGCGCTGCAGGAGCAGCAGGCCGAGCAGGCCGACGGCGCTGAGGCAGATGGCCAGGAACTGCGAAATCGTGAAGCCGCCGAGCGTGTCCACGGGGTTATCGGCTCGCAGGGTTTCGAGGATCCAGCGGGTCCAGGGCTCGATCAGCAGGAGCGTGCAGATCACCTGTCCGTCGCGGGTGCGCCGCCAGTAGAGCGCGCTCAGTAGCGCCGCGAGCAGGCCGAGCGTGATGAACGAGTAAAGCTGCGTGGGATGCACCGGCAGGGAGCGATGCTGTTTGGCCAGATCGCGCAGCTCGGCTGCGGTCAGGTTGTAACGTTTCATCTGCGTGCGCAGGTCGCCGTAGCGGAGTGACCCGATATCGAGTTTCTGCATCTCGGCCTGGATTTGCGCCTTCTCGCGGGCATCGGTGGCGCGGTCGAGCCGCGCCTTGAGCTCGTTCGCCTGATCGGTCGCGACCTTCAAGCGCTGCGCCACATCGGCGAGCTCGGCGTCGGTCGCCCGCAAACTCTCGCGCGTCACGGCGTAGGCGCTGCTTCCGTCGGCATAGAGGCCGTGCTGGGGGAAGACCATGAGTTCCTGCGGCAGGCCGGCGCCGGGCTCGCGGTCGCTCCATTGCTGCACTTGGGCGCCACTGCCGTACGGGAAACGCACCGCCCAGGGCAGATCGCACACGCCGCCCCAGCAGCAGCCGTTCAGGAAGCAGCCGAGCCGGCCGATGGCCATGCCCAGCGCGGCCGAGGGCGCCACGATGTCGAAGTACCAGCGGATCGAGTGGCGGCCCCACCACAGGTACACGAGCACGCTCGCGACGACGAGAATGAACCCGCCGTAAACTTCGAGGCCGCCGCGCCGCACGTCGATGATCTTGAGGATGATCTGCAGCAGGTTCCCGCCACTGAACTGGTCCCAGTAGTGGACGACGTACATGAAACGGGCGCCGACCACGCCGCACAGCAGGGCCAGGAAGCCGCAGTTGAGCACGACGTCGGGATTCGCCCCGGAACGCTCCGCCCGCCGGGCCGCCCACCAGATCGACAACAGGAAGCCGATCATGAGCATCAGCCCATAACCGGGCACTTCCAGCCCCAGCCCCGGCACTTTGAATACAACAGGCATCATGTCTGTCGCACCGTTCTCAGTCCGCGGAAATCCAGGTCCAGGCCGTCACGCCATCGCGTGACCGCGCATCCTACGGCGCCGAGCCGGCCGGGTCCACCGTCAGGTTGTCGATCAGCCGCGTGTGGCCGATGCGCACGGCGAGGGCGATCAACACCGGCCCCGTGATCTGAGACACCGGCTGCATCGTCTCCGGATCGACCACGCTGATGTAATCGACTTTGGCCGGGCGCACGGCGTCGATCGTGCGGCGCATCTCGTCTACGACGGCCGCCGGATCGCGCTGGCCGCCGTGAATACTCGTCTGCGCGGCGCGGAGCGCACGGTGAAGCGCGATCGCGCGCTGGCGCTCGTCCGGCGACAGCATGGCGTTGCGGCTGCTCATGGCGAGACCGTCCGGCTCACGCACGGTCGGGCAGCCGATGATCTTCACGGGCAGGTCGAGGTCGCGCGTCATCCGGCGGATCACCGCGAGCTGCTGGGCATCCTTCTGGCCGAAGTATGCGCTGTCCGGCTGGACGATGTTGAACAGCTTCGTCACAACCGTCGCAACGCCGTCGAAGTGGCCCGGGCGGCATGGCCCGCAGAGCGTCTCCGTGAGGCCGGCGACGTGAACGGTCGTCGTCGCGTCCGGACGGTACATGTCGACGACGGCGGGCATGAAGACGAGCTCGACGCCAGCCTGCTGGCACTGTTGCAGGTCGCCGGCGGTGTCGCGGGGATAGCGGTCGAAGTCCTCGTGCGGGCCGAACTGCATCGGGTTAACGAAGATGCTGGCGACGACGAAATGCCCGTCGCGGCGGGCGGCGGCGACGAGCGACAGGTGCCCGGCGTGGAGATAGCCCATCGTGGGCACAAAGCCGATGGTGCGGCCGGCTTGGCGCGCAGCCGCCACAGCGGCGCGCGTGGTCGGAATGTGGTGGGTGACTTTCATGGCGCGCATTTGAACCCCGGCGAGTGGGGCGTACAAGGATCTAGCACAGATGGTCAAACGACGCGCGCGAATCGATCCCCCAACCCTCCCCCTGCCGCCTCCCTGGGAGGAAGGGGAGTGTTGTGCCGCAGTTCGGTATGATGCTGCGCGGTACGCAGTAATCCGTGCGAATTGCGAGGAGACTGTCATGTTGCGTCGCCTCATCACCGTCGGTCTGATGCTTCCCCTGCTTTCGCCGCTCGCACGCGCCGATGATCCGCCGTGGGTGGCGCGCAGCAAGACGGGCATGGTCGCGAGCGACTCGACCGAGGCGTCGCAGATCGGGGCGGACGTGCTCACCCAGGGCGGCAATGCGTTTGACGCCGCCATCGCCACATCGTGTGCGCTCGCGGTGTCACGCCCACAAAGCACCGGCCTCGGCGGCGGCGGGTTCCTAGTCGCGTACGTCGCGAAGGAGAAGCGTTTTGTCGCGCTCGATTTCCGCGAGGTCGCGCCCGCCGGCGCGACGCGCGAACGCTACGCCCAGCTCGCCGCCGAAGCCGGCGACGGGCCGCCGCCGAGCATCTACGGCGGCAACGCGTCCGGCGTGCCGGGGCTCGTGGCGGGGCTGGCCGAGATTCACCGGCGATACGCGACACGACCGTGGCGTGACCTGGTGCTGCCGGCCAGCAAGCTCGCGGACACGGGCTTCCGGGCGGACGACACGTACGAAGGCGCGTGCCGCAAGGCGCTGAAGGACATCGACAAGTGGCCGCAGTTGAAGGAGCAGCACGCCGAGCTATACCGCACGCTGCTGGGGGGCGGCAAGGGACCGGCGGACGGCGACACCGTGAAGCGGCCGGACCTCGCGGAGGCGCTGCGGATATTGGCCAGTGACGGCCCGCACGCGTTCTACGAAGGGCCGCTCGGCGCGGCGCTCGTGAAGGCGAACCAGGCCGCGGGCGGCGTGCTGACCACCGAGGACCTGGCGGCGTACCGCGTGCGCGAGCGCGAGCCGCTGCACGCCATGTTCAACGGCCATGAGATCATCGCCATGCCGCCGCCTTCGTCTGGCGGCGTCTGCATCATCGAAACGCTCAACATCCTGAGTGCCTTTGCAGCCGACTTCCCGGGCGGACTGCCGGCCATGCGTAATGACAACTACCCGCCCGCGCTCGTTACCGCGCTGAAGCACAGCTTCGCCGACCGCGCGCGGTGGCTCGGCGACCCGGACTTTTGTCGTGTGCCGGTCGCCCTCCTCACCAGTCCTGCGTACGCGGCGAAACTCATCGAGCAATGCCCGACGCAGCTCGACGATTTCGGCAGCCCCCAACTGCCGGACGACCAGGGCACCTCGCACTTCAGCATCATCGACAAGAACGGGAACGTGGTCGCGTTCACCGAGACGATCAACGGCAACTTCGGCTCGTTCGTCGTCGCCGCCCCGTATGGCATCGTCTTGAACAACCAGATGGACGACTTCGCGACCGACCCCGGCAAGCCCAACCTGTTCGGCCTGATCCAGGGCGAGGGCAACGCCGTCGCGCCCGGCAAGCGGCCGCTGTCGTGCATGTCGCCGACGATCGTGCTCAAGGACGGCCAGCCGGTGCTGGTGCTGGGCGCGTCCGGCGGGCCGCTGATCATCACATCGGTGCTGCAAGTGCTGCTGAACGTCGTCGAGTTTCGGCTGCCGCTGGACGAAGCACTCACCGCCGTGCGGATTCATCATCAATGGCGGCCCGATGAGGTCAATTTCGACCGCGATCCGCCGGGGGCGCTCGTCGAGACGCTGAAAGGTGCCGGCCACACGATCAGTACGCGACGCCGGACGGGGATCGTGCAGGCGATCCAGGTGCTGCCGGATGGCACGCTGGTCGGGGCGAGCGATGTCCGCAAAGGCGGTCGGCCGGCGGGGGCGAAGTGATCGCGGCAGCGCGCGAAGCGGCCGACGCCCCAGTCGGCCGACGGCGCGCTGGGCGTCACAGCGGCGACACCGGACTGCGCGGTCCAACGGGCGCACTGCTCAAGAGCAATGGCACAAAGCTGGCCTTGCACCCCCCTGCCGAGCGTGTATCCTGATGCACACGGACGAAAGGAGTCGTGCATGAGTCTCCGCAAACTACGTCTCTACGCCGCCGGCGTCGTCGCGTTTCTGATCGGCATGCCGCTCACGGAACAGGCCGTCGCAGGGACCGGCGACGTCATCTGGGCTGGCATCAACCTCGCGGCCGCGATCGCCGATTCGGTCGGGCGAAGCTGATTCAGCCGCCGTCCTGGGACGCCGCCAGATGCGCCTCCTCCGTCAGGGGGAGGCATGAATGAGCGTACTACGCGCGCGGCATTGACGTGCCGCGCACCCCGTCCTACGCCGGAGGAACGCCCGATCCAGGCTCCTCAGCCATGAGTTGCCGGGCGAATTCCTCCCCCCACCGTGCATAGCCCCACAGGTACTGCGTCGGGTCGGTCAGCACGAGCCGCTCCAGGCCGCGGATGTAACGCTCCGTGATGTAGACCACCGGGTCGGCCGCGGACGCCCAGTCGCGCTGCTTCATCACGTCGACGACGTCGATCTCGAATTGAAAGACGCCGGTGCGGCGAATTCCGGCGACGACCACGTCCGCGCTGTAGCGCCAGGCCAGCAGCCCAACCGAGCGCAGCGCCCGCGTCGGCAGGCCGAGGAACGTGACGGGCAGCCCACGGCGGGCGGCGGCGTGATGGTCCGCGATCACCGCGATCGTGCCGCCGGCCTCGAGCACTTGCGGGAGCCGCTCCAACGCCCGCTCGACCGGGACCAGCTCGCAGCCGCTGCGGGCCCGGATACGCCGGCGGTGCGCATCGAACGCGGGGTTCGCGTGCGCGAGGTAGACGGCCGCGGTCGGCACGCCGTTGTAGCCGAGGAACACGGGCAGCAGATCGAACGGGCCGAAGTACGCGGACACGAGGATCGCCGCCTGGCCACGCCGCTGGGCGGCGAGCAGATCGCTGAGGTGCGGCTCGGGGATGCGGCCGCCGTAGCGGGCATATGTGCCGGGGTGGAGCAGGCGCTCGGCGAGAAGGAGGTCGGTGAGATTGAGGACGCGCTGCACGAAGGCCTGCTCGGCGATGCGCGGCACGGCGGCGGCGGCGACACGCCCAGCGAGCGCCGCGCGGCACTGGGCTTCGCTGCGGATGCGCACCGGCGTGAGCAGACGATAGAGGATGCGCGCGAGGAAGCTGGTGACGGCGTACGCGGCGCGCGGCCCGAGCAGCGCGAAGTACACGCCGAGCAGCCGGCGATGGAGGTCGCCGAGGCGGACGAGGACGTGGGGCCAGAAGCGGGGCGCGGGCATGCGGGGAGCATACTCGGGCAGGCGGCGGCGTGCAGCGCGCGTAGCGGCCGACCCCCCGGTCGGCCGCGTGGCGGTTCTCGGAACCTCAAGCGGCAGCGCGGGGCCCGCGCAGCGCGCTGGCTTCGCACTGGCTACGTCTGGCGGTCCGGATCAGGATGGTCCCGCCGATCACGTGGCAGCCGAGAAGGGAGTATGATGTCCCCCCGTACTCGATTTGCTCGAAGGACCACCGCGGAATGAGCACCAGCCAACTGAATGACCTCCTGGGTCAACTGGAAGCGGCGCTGCTCGACAAAGACGCGAATCTCCAGTCGGTTATGCTGCGGACGGAGGCGTTTCTGCAGTTTGCAGAGTCCGCGAGCGAACATGCACGTCGCGAATAGCACCACCCGGTGCTGACGCGATTACTCTCTGACGAGCTGCTCGCCGCGCCGTTGGCACGCCTGCCGAAGGAATTGCGGGAGGTGCTTGCAGACATCGCGGCCTTCATTGACGACCCAGTAGAGCTCGCCAGCCACTTCTCAAGCACCCCAGGGCAACTACTGGAGCGGCTGAGGCGGATAAAGACCGAGGGAGTGTAGAGGCTCGAATTGGCGCCCCCGACGAGATTGGGCGTCACATGCCCCACCGAGTCGTGAGGGACAACCAGCGCACATTACTGAACGACTCCCTTGAGCGGACTCCATGCCGATTTCCGTTGGTGAGGCAGTGGCCGTGAATTGAGTCTGATGGCACCGGGCTCATAGCCATGCAGCCACGAAGCCACGGAGGGAAAAGGACGCGACGGGCGGGCGGTTCGCTCACTGCCGTTCGCGGGTCGGATGATGCGCGGCGCGGCTCGGGTGGCCCCGCCGTCAATCGCCCCGGTGGGGCTCTTGGAAGAGAGGGAAAAGGGGCGACGCGGTCCCAGGGCTGCGCCCTGGGCTACTGACAAACGCCCCGGTGGGGCTAGGGATTGGCCGGGGGCCGGCCAACGACCGACCGGAGGTCGGTCCCCCAAGTGAGGAATTGGGGGAGCACACTTCACTGGCGGGACGCCCGGGCCACGCGGAGCGAAGCTGGAGCTTTGCTCTCCCCAGTTCAGCTGGAGCTTCGCTCTCGCCAATCGCCGGCCGGCCGGTCGTTCCCTGTTGATCGGCCGACGCCGGGAGTATATTGCCCCGCATGGAATCGCCCGCGCCCGACACCGCACTTCAAGATCTGCTCCGCAAGCTGCCCGCCGTCGATCATCTGCTGAACCAGCCGGCCATCGCCCGCCTGCAGGAGGATTACCCGCGCAGCGAGCTGGTGCTCGTCGTGCGAACACTGCTCGACGAACGCCGGGCGGCGCTGAAGGCCGGCCGGGCACTGCCGGTGGACGTGCCGGCGCTCGCGCTCGAAATCCGGCAGCGGCTGTATCAACGGGCCTACCCGAACCTGCGGCCGGTGATCAACGCGACCGGCATCGTCCTGCACACGGGACTCGGGCGGGCGCCGCTGGCCGACGAAGCCATCGAGGCGATTGCGGACGCCGCCGCGGGCTACTGCAACCTGGAGCTGAATCTCGAGACCGGCCGGCGCGGCGACCGGCACGAGCACCTGCGCGACCTGCTGCGCGAGCTGTGCGGCGCGGCCGACGCGCTGGTCGTGAACAACAACGCCGCCGCGACGTACTTGACGCTCAATTCGCTGGCGGCGGGGCGCGAGGTGCTCATCTCGCGCGGGCAACTGGTGGAGATCGGCGGGTCGTACCGGCTGCCGGACATCATGGCGGCGGCACAGTGCCAAATGGTCGAGGTGGGCACGACGAACCGCACGCGCATCAGCGACTACGAGCGGGCGATCAACGACAACACGGCGGTGCTGCTGCGCGTGCATCCGAGCAACTACCGGATCACGGGTTTCACGGAGACGCCGGCACTGGCGGAGCTGGTGGAGCTGGGGCGGCGGCATAACCTGGCGGTGGTCGATGATCTCGGCAGCGGGTTGATCACGCGCGACCTGCCGTGGCCGACGCCGGAGACCGATGCGGCGACGGCGGCGCCGGATGCTGATCGCGCCGGCCCGGCGAGTTGGGATGAGCCGACGGTGCGCGACAGCGTGGCCGCCGGTGCGGACTTGACGCTGTTCAGCGGCGACAAGCTGCTGGGCGGACCGCAAGCGGGGATCGTCGTGGGCCGTGCGAACCTGGTCGCAAGCCTGCTGCGCAATCCGCTGGCGCGGTGTCTGCGTCCGGGGAAGCTGACGCTGGCCGGGCTGGAGGCGACGCTGCGGCTGTATCGCGATCCGGCGGCAGTGGTGCGGCGGATTCCGGTGTATCGGCAACTCGCGCGGACCTTGCCGGAACTCGAGCAGGCGGCGAACACGCTGGCGGAGCAGATCGCGGCGGCGCTGCCGGGGGCGGAGGTGCGCACCGAGGCGGACCATTCGGAGGCGGGCGGTGGGTCGTTGCCGGCGTGGCCGCTGCCGACGCGGGTGGTCGTCGTGCGTCCGAGCGGCGTGCTGGTGGAGGCGCTGGCGGAGGGCTTGCGGCGGCGGGATGTGCCGATCATCTGCCGGCTGCGCGATGCGGCGCTGGTGCTCGATCCGCGGACGCTCACCGCGGATGACGCGGAGCAGATTCCAGGGGCGCTGTCCGAGGTCGTGCGGGAACTGGCGGAGGCGTGACGCGCGGGGAGGCGGCGGTTCGGCGTTGTGCCACGCCTATTACCGGCCCTCGCCTGCTGCTTATCGCGCACTGGCCGGGGTGCCCCACGGGGTCCGATAGCATCCGGTGGTGGACGGCGGGGCGCCCGGGGAACTCGGTCGCCGGGGGCAAGCTCGGCCGCGGATGCCGTGGGTAAGGGCCCTGGGCATAGAATCGAGTAACCTCGCCGTCGCCGCCTCGAGGAGGGTGTTGTGAACGCATTCCGCGCGCAGCTTATCGGCTTCGTCCTGTGTACGCTCACGCTCGCATTGCTCGGCGGCTGCCCGACGGACAGCGTGCCGTCGGAAGTGCTGGACGCACTCGCCGGCACGTATTGGGTGGAATACGCGGACGGCCAGCTCGTCGTCTTCGCGCTGCCGGCGTGTCGCGGCGAAGCGGGCACGTGGTCGCGGCTGAGCACGCCCGCGCCGGAATGGTACACCGGCCCGGCGCTCTACGAGGTCGGCAGCGATGGCACCTGGATGCGCCTGACGACGGATACGACGCTGACGCTGGATGACATCATGCTGACGTACGATCCGGCACCGTGTGTGGCGACGCCGAACTAAGCGTGTCGCTGATTGAACCGGGGGCGGCCCTGAAGGAGCACACGGGCGGTTGCACCGGGGGCCCGATATTCACGTCGACGGGCGGGACGCCCGTAGCACCCTGAAAGCTCGCCCGTACCACCCGCACAGCCCGCACCACCTGCACAGCCGGCGCCAGCGGTAAAGCCCATACTCCGGAAAGCGTGCCCCTTGCGGGCGCTTGTGCTTGCCCGGACACTGTACGCGTTCGGCGAACGGTTGGGGCCGGGTGTCGCGCGGACGGCACACTGCCGTCAAGGGTCACCCAGCAACACGCCCGCCGGACGACGGCAGAAGACCCGTGGGCACGAGTGCAGGCGAAATCGCGGCGGATGTGGCGGCCGGACGGCGACGTGCGGTGGACGTCTGCGCGGAGGCGCTGACGCACATCGCGGCGCGTGACCCGCAGGTGCAGGCGTTCCTGGAAGTGACCCGCGACGCCGCGCTGGAGCAGGCCGGGCGCGTGGACGCCGCGGTCGCCGCCGGACAGCGACCGGGCGTGCTGGCCGGCGTGCCGCTCGCGGTCAAGGACAACATCTGCACGCAGACAGGGCACACGACGTGCGCGTCGCAGATCCTGGCCAACTACGTCTCACCGTACAACGCGACGGTGATTGATCGCATTCTGGCCGCGGGCGGGGTGATCGTCGGCAAGACCAATCTCGACGAGTTCGCGATGGGTTCGTCCACGGAGAACAGCGGGCGGTTCGCGACGCGGAATCCGTGGGACCCGGAGTGCGTGCCCGGGGGATCGTCGGGCGGATCGAGCGCGGCCGTCGCCGCCGACATGGTGCCGCTGGCGCTGGGCTCTGACACGGGCGGGTCCATTCGCCAGCCGGCGGCGCTGTGCGGGACGGTGGGGTTGAAGCCAACATACGGGCGCGTCTCGCGGTACGGGCTGGTGGCGTACGGGTCGAGCCTGGACCAGATCGGGCCGCTGGCGACGTGCGTCGCGGACGCGGCCCTGCTGCTGGGCGTGATCAGCGGGCGCGATGCGCGCGACGCGACCAGCGTCGATCGGCCGGTGCCGGACTATCGCGCCGGGCTGGCGGATGCGGCGCTCGCGACGTGCGTGCGGCGCCTGCGCATCGGCGTGCCGCGGGAATACTTCGCCGAGGGTCTGGACGCCGAGACGCGGGCCGCAGTGGAGGCCGCGCTGGAGGTGTACCGCTCGCTGGGCGCAACGCTCGTGCCGGTCTCGCTGCCGCATGCACCGTACGCGATCGCGACGTACTACCTGATCGCCACGGCCGAGGCCTCGAGCAACCTGGCGCGCTACGACGGCGTGCACTACGGGCACCGGACCGCACATCCGCGCGACATCTACGACCTGTACAGCTCGTCGCGCAGCGAGGGCTTCGGGGCCGAGGTGAAACGCCGGCTGATGCTCGGCACGTTCGCCCTCTCGGCCGGATACTACGAGGCATATTACGGCAAGGCCGCCCGCGTCCGCCGGCTGATCAAGGACGATTTCGACGCCGCCTTCCGGCGCTGCGACGTGTTGGCGGGGCCGACGGCGCCGACGCCCGCGTTTCGGCGCGGCGAGAAGCTGAACGATCCGCTGGCGATGTACCTCGCGGACATCTACACGATTGCAGCGAACCTGGCGGGCATCCCGGGTCTGTCGGTGCCGTGCGGCTTCAGCCCCGCTGGCCTGCCGATCGGGCTGCAGTTGCTGGGGCCGCTCTTCGGTGAGGAATTGCTGTTGCAGGTGGCGCGACTGTACGAACGAGAGACCGATTGGCACACCCGCCGGCCGCCGCTGGCCGCGTAGGGCGTGCGGAATGAGGTTCTGCAATGCGCGATCAAGCCCAAGCTCCGTTCATGAAGACGAAGATCATTGCAACACTGGGGCCAGCCACGGCCAACCGCGAGCGGCTGGTCGAGATGTTCGACGTCGGCCTGGACGTCTGCCGGCTGAATTTCAGCCATGGCGATCTGGACGGGCACCAGCGGACGCTCGAGCTCGTGCGCGCGGTCGCGGCCGAGCGCGACGAGCCAATCTGTGTGATTGGAGATCTGTGCGGGCCGAAGATCCGACTGGGCCGGTTCGACGGCGGCCCGGTCGAGGTGCAGGCGGGTGATGTGATCCGGATCGTGCGGGGCACGGGAGATTGCAGCGCCGAGCGCCTGACCACCACCTTTCCCGGGCTGATCGACGAAGTCGCGCCCGAACACCGCATCCTCATCAACGACGGGCTCGTGCGCCTGACCGTGCGGGAGCGCCGCGCGGACGAGCTGATCTGTGAATGCCGGACCGGCGGCGCGCTGAACACGCGCATGGGCGTGAACCTGCCCGACACGCCGATCAGCCTGCCCGCCCTGACCGAAAAGGACCGGCGCGACCTGGAGTGGGCCATCGCCCACGATCTGGAGTACGTGGCGTTGTCGTTCGTGCGGCAGCCCGACGACCTGTACGAGCTGAAGCGCCTCATCAAGCAGGCCGACAGCCCGCTGCAGGTGATCGTCAAGATCGAAAAGACCGAGGCGCTGTGGCACCTGGACGAGCTGATCGCGCACACGGACGGCGTCCTCGTGGCCCGCGGCGACCTGGGCGTCGAGACCGACGTGTGGCGTGTGCCGGTGATCCAGAAGGACATCGTGGCCGAGTGCCAGCATGCCGGCGTGCCGGTCATCGTCGCGACGCAGATGCTGCAGAGCATGATCGACAACCCGATGCCGACGCGGGCCGAAGTCAGCGACGTGGCGAACGCGATTCTGGATCGGACGGACGCGGTGATGCTGTCGGGCGAGACGGCCGTGGGCCGCTACCCGACGAAGGCCGTCGAGATGATGCACAACGTCGCCATCGCGACCGAGGAGTTCCTCGCCAAGCGCCCGCCCACCGAACCACCGGACTACATCTCGACGCACTACCGCCCCACCGCGGCGATCGCCCACGCGGCCGTGGCGGCGGCACGGGACCTGGGCGCGCGGCTGGTCGCGGTATGGAGCGCGACGGGCGCCACGGTGCGCCTGGTCGCGCGGCACCGGCTGCCGATGCCGGTGGTCGGACTGACCTACGATGCGCGTGTCGCGCGGCAGATGAATCTGCTGTACGGCGTCACGCCGATCCGCGTCGAGCCGCTGGACAATCCCGCCGCGATGGCCGCCGCGCTGGACGCGGAACTGCTCAAACGTCAGCTCGCGTTGAACGGCGACATCGTCGTGGTGGTCACGTCGACGCGGCCGACGACGCCGGGGGCAACGGATACCGCGCTGGTGCGGCGCGTAGGACAACCGGAGGCGGGACAGCCGATCTAGCGTACTGCGTCATTGAAAGCAATTGAAAACGGGGGTGGTACGCGCGACAGGGGTGGCACGGGTAACAGAGGTGGTACGGGCGTCCCGCCCGTCGTAGGAACAGGCAAGATGCCGATACCACTCACGGACGGGCAGCATGCCCATACCACCCATGTCGGAGTCGTACTGAGGCGCTAGACCAGCGTGCGGTCAGAGAATGCCTTGCGCACCGCCCGGCTGGGTAACGATGAACGCGGCAACGCCGAGCGTCAGCAGCAGATACCAACCGACCAGATGCCGGGCCGAGCGCGCCGGCAGCGGCGTGAGGAAGTCGGCCAGCACGAGCGGGACGACGTAATAGCGGGGATCAATCAGGTAGTGCCCCAGCAGGAACAGCAGCGCGAACACCCATAGCAGGGTCAACGGCCCACGCGCGGGGCTGGCATGCGTGCTGTGCACCAAGGTGGGCACAAAGAGCACCAGGCACACCGCCACCAGGTAGCGGACCCAGGTGTGCGTGGTCATCCCGGCCAACAACCAGTTCCGCAGGTAATCAGGGTCCAGGTTCCACGGGTGCGGGTTACGGAACGCCAGCTCGAGCAGGCCGATCACGCCCACGGCCGCCGCACAGATCCACGCGCGCGCCAACAGGGGCTCAACCCGGCGCGGCCAGAGGCGCGCGAACTGCGGCAGCCACACGGGGACCCAGAGCACGGCCGCCGTCAGGCCGAAGATGTAGAACTGCGTGATGTTCACGTGGGGGCGATTCTCTTCGCGGAGCGTCGTTGCCAGGCCGCCGCTGCATACGAAGTAACCCAGCGCCAACGCGAACATTAGCAGGTGCGGTAGAAACGTGGTCGTCACATGCCGCAGCAGGAACATGCGCAGCGCGGCTCGCGGCGACGCGGCCGGGCGGGCGCACCAGAGCGTGCGCAGTCCCCAGGCCATGAAGAACGCCACCCATACCAGGTTGGATTGTCGAATGAGACACGCGCCGGCCAGGCCCACCGCCGCCCACGTCAGACGTCGCCGGACCTGGAAATGCAGTGCGAGCAGGATACCGGCGAGCGCCGCCAGATCGGTGTACACCAGGGCCCACAGCGGCAGCAGGAGCGGGTTCCAGGCATAGCGCAGCAGGTGCGACGGGCCGTAGTTCGCGTGGTACGCCCGCGCGGCCGTGTGCAGCAACACGATGCTGGCGACGGCGAACAGCACGTTGAAGCCGCGCAGCATCCACAGGTCGGAACCGACGAGGCGTGCCGGCAGCGACGCGAGCAGATGGTACGTGGGCGGCATCTGCAGAATGCGGCCCGGACCCCAGTCGCCACGCAGCAGGGCGCGTAGCGGCGGCAGCTCGCGCGCCAGCGCCCGGATGGCCGGCACGTGATAGCCTTCGTCCCCCATGAGTGCGGGACGCGCGGACAACAGGACCACGTACCACAGCAGCACGCTCAGAATCGCGACACCCAGCGCAATGCCGACAGCCCCGCGACCGCCCGCATCCCTGGATGCCGCAGCGCCGGACTCCTCGCGTGCAGGCTCAAGCCGCATTCCGCCGACTCCGCAATGACCGCGCCGGTACTCTATAGCGGAGCGCCCCGCCCGCATCCAGGGTGCCGGCAACCCACAGCGGCAAGTGCTAAAGCGCGATGATCTGGCGGGTCAACAGGTCGCCGATCCGCGGCGTGACACAGTCCGGCCGTTCGTCGAGGGGGAGCTGTGTGAGCACGCTCTCGTCGCGGTACTTGCCCGACAGCACGAACGCTGCGCGCATGCCCATGCGCTTGGCCCCCGCGAGGTCGGATAACGGATCGTCCGAGACGACCAGCACATCCGCCGGCGGCACGCCGACCGCGTCGAGCGCCTGCTGGAAATACGCCGGGCTCGGCTTGCCAATGACGGCGGCTTCCACGCGCGTGGCGTACTCGATGGCCGCCGTGAGCGCCCCGACGCTCGGCGCCGGCCGGCCCGTCGCGTCGTCATAGATGCGGTTGTGGTGCAGCGCCAACAGCAGCGCCTGCCGCGCGACGACTGCCTCGCACGCCATCTGCAGCCGCTGGTAGGTCAGGTCCGTGTCGAGCCCCACCACCACGGCGTCCACGTCGGCGTCGTCCACCACCTCGAAACCGGCGTCGAGAAAGATCCGCCGGAGCGCGGTATTCCCCAGCACCAGGCACCGGCGGGCGCGGGCCGCCTGCAGCCGTGCCACCGCCGCCGCCGTGCAGGTGTACAACTCGTCGAGCGCGAAATCGAAGCCGGCCTGCGTGAGCTTGGCGATGATGGTCGGGCGATCGTCCGTCGTGTTGTTGCTGATGAGCCGAAACGGGCAGCTTGCCGCCCGCACGGCGGCGACGAACGCGACGGCCCCGGGTACGGCCGCGTACCCCTTGTCGGCCACCAGCACACCTTCGACATCCAGTAAGAGACCACGTATGTTCATTGCCGCATTCTACCGCCCCGCGGGGCGGCCAGCCCCTTACCGGAGGATCACAGCATGTCGCGCACCCGTTGCCTGCTTGCCGCATCCGCAGCACTGCTCGCCGCGCTGCCCGTGGCGTGGCTGACCGTACCGCGTGCCGCCGCCCAGCAGCCCGGCGAGCGCATCCGTGTCGAGGGCACCCTGGCGTACGTCGCCTACGATGGCAGCGACAGCACCATCGGCTTGCGGCTGGAGAGTGGCGAGGTGCGTGAGATACGCCTGCGGCAATTCCACGTCGATCAATGGCCGACGATGATCGACATCATGAACGCGGGCAACCGGGTCGTGTACGAAGTCGGGCGTGAAGGAACGGCCAATTTCTTCCCAACCGCAGTGCATGCCCCCGCACGCGCCGCCCGCCCCCCCACACCGTGATTGGCCAGTCCTACAGGCGGTGCGCCAGGATGACGGTGATGTCGTCAGGCTGCGTGCCGCCTTCGGTGAAGTTGCGCAGATCGGTGAGCATCTCCTTCAGCATCGCGCTGGCGAGCTGACCGAACCCGTCGCAGAGGATGTTCACGAAGCGCTCTTCGCCGAACGTCTCTTCGTGGCGGTTCTTGGCGGTCGTGACGCCCGGCGTGAAGAGGGCCAGCGTCTCACCCGGCTCAAGCTGCTCGGGCAACAGCGGATAGACGGTGCTCTTAACGATCCCGAGCGGCGGGAGCGGCTCGTCGCCGCCGAGCGCGCGGGCCTCGCCGCGCTGGCCGATGATGTACGCGCCGAGGTGGCCGGCGAGCGCGTAGCGGGTGACGCCGCTGTCGGGGTCGATGACGCCGACGAAGCACTCGAGCGGGTGATCTTTCTGCCCGTCGTAGAGCATCCAGTTGAGCATGCGCAGGCAGACGCCGGGGTTGTCCTGGTGCATGACGGCCGAGCGGAAGGCGGTCTGGGCCTGGACCATGAGCATGCTGGGGAGGGCGCCGGCGGCGGAGGTGTGCGCGATGAGGATGGCGGCGAGGTTGTTCGAGAGGCGCACGACGTCGTAGATGTTGCCGGTGCGTTCGCGGCCGGGCTCGCGGAAGGCGCCGAACTGGAGCTGGCCATCCCACTGCGGGAGCTTGCGGGGCGTGAGACGGGCCTGGATTTCGTGGGCGACGCTGACCTGGCCGTCGATCATCGCGGCGCGGTTGCGGGCGATGGTCTTGAAGATGGCGTCGAGCTGGTACGCGACGACGTTGAGCTGCATGACGAAGTAGTCGAGGTCGTGGGCGTCGTAGTGCCGGCCGGAGTCGCCGCTGTCGAGATACACCATGCCCAGCTTGCCGTCCGGGCCGATCAGCGGGCCGGCGAGGGCGGAGGTCTGGTCCTCGCGGCTGACGACGGGGACGAGCACGAACTGCACGCGGTCGAGGATGCGCGGCTTGAGTTCGTCGCCAAGCTCGGGCAGGTCGGTCGCCTGGCCGGTGATGAGGCGACCCTCCTCGTACTCCATCGGCCCGTAGTTGACGCGCCGCACGCCGATCCATGCGCGCTGGGCCGCGAACACGGTGAGCAGGTGCTTGAGCGTGACGTCCATCAGTTCTTCGATCGCGGCGCAGCCGGAGACGGCGAGGGTGGCCCGGCCAAGGCCGTCGAGCTGACCGGAACTGAGCGTCACGGGCTCGTCCGGCCGCTTGAGCACGGCGCCAAACGGCAATCGGGACTGGGCAAACCGCGCGAGCTGGGCCCGCGAGGTGCCCAGCTCAACGCGTGGTCCGGTGGTCTCGTCGTAGTCGGGATAGACACGGACGGCGTAGTCCTGGATGCGGATCTCGTCGCCGGCTTTGAGCGTCGCGCGTTCGGCGACCGTCGCGCCGTTCAGGTGCACCAGGCAGGCGGTGTCCAGTTGGACAAGCGACCAGCCGCCGTCAGGCTCCGGGCAGACCACGGCCTGCTGGGGGGCGACGCGGGAGTCCGCGAGCTGGATGCGGCAGTCTTCATGCGCGCCGATGTACACGGCCTCGCGGCCGCACACGACGTCGGCAATCATCGCATCGTCTTGCAGAACGATCAGGCGCATGCTTCGCCGCCATGCGGGACATGGGCCGGACCGGCGCGGCGGGCTCCCCGGCGAGACCGCCGCGGTGCACCTGCGGTCTCCCGATCAACAACGCCCGAAGCGGCGGTCCAGTCCCTGATTGTGCGGCATGGTACTCGCCGGCGCGGCGCGCGGCCAGTGGGCAGCCCGCGGCGCGCGGGGGGTTGCGCGCCGCCCCCCCGGTGCACCCCCCGAGCGACGCTGTGGCCGGTATGCACGGGAAAGCCGTGCTCAGCCAGCGGCGGCTGCGGACGCGGCGCCGAGGACGTTCTTGACCTTCGCGGCCAGTTGGTCGGGAGAGAAGGGCTTGATCAGGTAGTCGTTGGCGCCGGTCTTGATGGCTTCGATGACGCGCGATTTTTCGGCTTCGGTGGTGACCATGATGACCGGCGTCTTGTTGCCGGCCTGGCGAATGGTCCGCAGGGTGTCGATGCCGGTCATCTTGGGCATGTTCCAATCGAGCAGGATCAAGTCGTAGCCCCCGGCCTGGAGCGCCTTGATCGCCTCGACGCCGTCGCCGGCCTCGGTCGCGTCGGTGATGCCGACGATCCCCAAGGCCTTGATCACAATGCGCCGAATCGTCATGGAGTCGTCGACGACCAGTGCTTTCATCGCAGGAACCTCTAGTTCGGGTTGTACGTCACTTCGAGCGTGAAATCGCCGGCGTCCGACGAAAACGGCACTTCCAGCCAGACGGACTTACTCGGGTAACGCAGTTTATAGCCCGTGCCCTCCACTACGGTGGGCAACCCCAGCTCGAGCGGCGGATCGTGCTGGAACTTGGCCTTCGCGGAGCCCGCCACCATGTTCACCAGCTCGGCCACGGCGTCGGTCACTTCCTCGCTCATGGTCGACATTTCCGACCCGAGCATGCGCCCCGCGAGCTTCAGGGCGGTTGGCGGCGGGAAACGCAGCGCCACGACGCCGCTCACCTGGCCGCTGAGCCCGACGAGCGAAGTCACGACGGGCCCCTTCGCCTGCCCGTCGCTCACCTTCAGGCCGTTCCGCTTCGGCTTGACGGAGAGCATCGTGGCGAACACGGTGTCGACGGCCTCGATGAATGGGTTGATATAGCTCACATCCACGGCATTTCCTCCGCCCGAACCACTCTTCAACAACGCTGCCCGAATGGGTCGAACGTGTTCTCTGCGGCACCGCGCGTCCCGGGCTGCGCAGCTTGCGCCCCGGCGGGCACCACTCCATGCATAACATCGTCTGCTTCCGGGGCGCTGTTGCGGAAATCTGACGTGAACAGCCGGGAGAGCCAGGGCTACGTCCGATAGTCCCAGCCACCCGTCACTCCCCGAATCAGCGCACCGCCACGACCGACTTCTGAGGCGCGGTTAGCAGGCGCGCCACCATGGCCGGGATCTGCGGCAAGGGCGCGACATGATCAAGGCAACCCGTCGCCGCCGCGGCCTTCGGCATCCCGTAAACGTACGACGTCTCCTCGTCCTGGCCGATCGTGTAGGCACCGGCCTTGCTCAGCTCCACGATGCCCTCGGCCCCGTCGCGGCCCATCCCGGTCATGATCACGCCGATCGCCCGTGGTCCGCAGGCGGCAGCCAGCGATTTGAACATCACGTCGACCGACGGCCGATGTCCGGTAACCAGCGGGCCGGCGTCCAGCGCCGTGTACAGATGAGCGCCGCGCCGCACGATCTTCAGGTGGCGATCGCCCGGCGCCACCAGGATGGTGCCCTGCTCCAGCGGCTCCCCATCACGGGCTTCCCGCACGTTCATCGCGCAGTCCCGATCGAGGTGCTGGGCGAACGGCCCGGTGAACTGGGCGGGCATGTGCTGCGTGAGGACAATCGGGACAAAATCGCTCGGGAAGGCTGGCAGCATCTGGTGCAGTGTCTGCGGACCGCCGCAACTGATGCCGATCGCCACGACAAAGCCGCGCACCTGGTTGGGCGGGAGCGTTGGCGCCGCGCCCGAGGCGGCACCCGGCGCGACACGCCGGCGGGCCCGTGCGCGGGCGGCCGCCCGCACCTTCTGGATGAGCTGGGCCTTGAACTCCGGCAGGGCCGCCTTGCCGGCCGCGGTGGGCTTGGCGATGTAGTCCACCGCGCCTTTCTGCAGGGCCTCAAACGTGACCCGCGCGCCGGCCTGCGTCAGGGTGGAAACCATCAGGAAATTGACCGGTGCCTTGCCGACCACGCGCTCGAGCACGCCGATGCCGTTCAGGCGGGGCATCTCCACGTCGAGCGTCACGACGTCCGGTCGCAGACTTCTGATCTTGGTGAGCGCATCGATGCCATCGACGGCGGTGCCGATGACTTCGATCAGCGGGTCTTGGGTGAGCGCGCGCCCGATGATGGCGCGAATGATGGCGCTGTCGTCGACCACAAGCACGCGGATCATCAGACTACTCTCTTTCCTGCCGACCTCGCTGGCGTACAACCCGTCGTCTCGTACGGGTCAGAACCCAGTGACCCGCGAGCCACGAGCCCTGGCACGCCGGGCCGGCTCCAGATGCACACCACCCGCCTTGGCGGCCGGCGCGCGGCTGCACTGCATTTATATCGGGAGAAGCTCCCGCGAGGTTTCCTCGCCGATGCGGATCGGAACGGCGGCACGACGGAATTGCGTTTGACAGGCTGCCGCCCGCACGCAATACTGAGGGTCTATACCTGATCGGCCGGCCAGCGCCGGCGACCGGGGTCGTAGCTCAATTGGTTAGAGCGCCGGCCTGTCACGCCGGAGGTTGCGGGTTCGAGTCCCGTCGACCTCGTTTCTCCCCCCGATTATTCCCAGTCACCGACCGCGGGCGGCACCTGTGCCGCGGCGCGTCCGAGAATGCGCCGCCGTAGCGCAATCCCCGCCCCGACGCATCCGCCGTACAGGATGAATTGGACTACGGCGCGCACCAGCGCAGTCAGGGCGGCACCGCGCACGGGTTGGTCGCCGGGGATGAGCAGGATCGCGGCGACGACGGTGGCCGCGAGCGTAACGACCTGCGCGGGGACCTGGACCCAGAAGAGGCGCATCTGGGTGGTGGCGGCGCCGCAGACACTCGTCAGCAGTCCCAGGGCATGCGCGAGGACGATGATCCGAAACTCGTCCGTGAACTGCGCGTACTCGGCGGTATACAGCGTGCGTAACAGCCATTGACCGCAGAACGTGACGAGCAGCACGACGAACACGCCGACGGCGAGGGCGGTCGCGGCCAGGCGTGCCCCCAGCCGCAGAAACGCACGCATGTCGGTCTGATAATGCCGAGAGAGCCGGTTGGACGCGGCCGTTGCGGCCTGGACGACCACCAGGTTGCCGACGAGCGTGACATAGGCCAGCGCGCCGTAGTAGCCGAGTTGCGTCTTGCCGTTGGCCTGGCTCTCGATCACTAGGCGCGGCAACGTATCGCACAGGTTGATCGTCAGCGCCACGAGGCCCAGCGGCAGCGTCTGCGCCGCCAGCGCGCGGATGGCTGGCGAGCTCGTCGCGAGGTTCACGTGGCGCGGGTCCGCGATCCGCGGCCGGTCGTACCAGTGCCACACGGCCGCGAGCCCCAGGGCGTAGATGAACACCGCGAGGGCGGTCCCCTCGGCCAGGCGCGACGCGGCCGCCGGGCCAGTGCGACTCACATGGTTGTACAGCGGCAGCAGCACAGCGAACGGCACAACGAGCACCAGCCCACGCAACCCAAGGCTGCGGGCCAGCCAATCGAGCCGTTCGCGGCGCTGGTACAGCCCCCACCCGACCTCGGCCACGGTCCACAACACCTTGCCAGCGAACACCCCGGCCAGGATCAACAGGAAACTGAGCCGGGCCCCGGGGCGGGTCGCGTGCCAGACCACGATCAAGGCCAGCACGACCGCGGCCCCCAGCATCGTCCAGCGGCGCAGCGCCAGATACGTGCCGGGGGTGAATTGCCCGCCAGCGTCGGCGACCAGCGCGCCGCGCAGCTCGAGCCCCAGCAGCAGCACGATGGGGGTGGCGATGGCCAGTCCGAGGAAGTACTGCCCCTGAATTTCCGGCGTGGCGAACTTGGCCAGGAGAACGAGCGCGCCGAGCTGGCAGGCATGAAAGCAGGTGGTGCCCGCGATGGCCCAGAGCGTGTTGTTCAGCAGCGGGCGCGACTCAGGGCAGATTTACGTTCTCCAGCTCGACCGGGACCAGCACGTCTTCGATCTGCGGATGGACCTCGAGTACGAGTTGCATCTCGTCGTTGAAGGCGGCCGCATCGAAATAGTACATCTGGCACTGCACGCCGCTGCGTGTCGTGACCGGCGTGTCGCGGACCGGGATCGGCTTCATCGCGCCGTCGTGGAAGGTGGCGCGCTGCAGGTGGTCGGCCTTGGTCTTGAAGTGCAGGAGCAGACAGCGGTTGCCCGGGGGCGCGTTTTCGAGCTCCTCGTTGGGCAGGATGGCGACCTCCATGCCCAGCGCCGTCAGGCGCGGATCGACGATTGGCTGGCCGTAGAACTGCAGCGGGTTTTCGATCGTGATCGACTCGGTCTTGTCGGCGAGGATCAGGCGGAGTGCGCCGCGCACCTTCGCCAGAGTCCGCGCGCCACGGGCCGACGGCTTGTTGCGCGTCGTCAGCACCAGCCCCTCGCTGCGCAGCCGCTCGGGCGGCACGGGCACCGCGCGCGTGGTGGTGCGCTCGGCCTCGGTGTATGTGTCCGCATCGAGCAGCGTCAGCCCGGTGTCATCCACCAGCTCGGTGAAGATCAGGTTGCCCTGCCGCACGACCTGCGTGATGCGCTCACCTTGCAGACGGAATTGCATGCCGAGCTCCGAGCGCAGACGGGCCGCCATCTCCGGGTCGGTCGCGCTGAAGCGGATCTCGCGCATGGCCAGCAGTTCCAACCGCAGCGGCCCCTCATCGTACGTGGGCGCGGTCGTGGGCGTCGGCGCCTCCTGCGCGGGCGAGGCCGGGACTTGAGGCAACAGCAGCAACATCAGGGCCAGGTAGGTCATTTCCGCCTTTCCTCCCGCTAAGAGGATTCATACTTTCATTCGCGCCAACCCGCCCGCGTCCTCAGCGGCGTTCCGGTCGGCCAATCATGGATTCCATATACTCCCGGCCTTGGCGCAGCGCGTCAACCCCGCCGGCCCCGTCGTGCCGCACGATCAGCCTGGCGTCGGTCGGCCCGGCGGCGACTTGCGCCAGCAGCGCGCGGAAATCCACCACGCCCTGGCCGAACGGGACTTCTTCAACACGCTCGCCGACCGGCCGGACGTCGCGCAGATGCACGTCGCCAAGCAGGTCCGCGGCGGCGGCCAAAGCGTCTGCGGACGGCAGCGCCGCGGTATCCACGGCCAGGCGGAGCGCCGGGCAGCCGAGGCGGCGCACATGCGCGCCCGCCGACTCCCACGCACCCGCGGGCACAAGGATCGCAGTGCGCACGCCGATGCGGTCGGCCAGATCCGCAACCTCGCCCACCATCTCGCGGGCGAGCCCGGCGGAGCGCGGGTCGTCAAAGCCCCCGAGGCTGACGCCCGCGTGACGCACGTCGAGCGCTGCGCACAGCTCGAGCGTGCCTTTCAGGCGCGCGAGCCGCTCCGCGGCGGTGGCGGCGTCGGCCAGGCCGGCCCCGGCATAATGCAAAGAGAGGCCATCGAGCTGCAATCCGATGTCGCGCGAATATTTGCGCAAGTGCCGCCGCGCGCTATCCGTAAAGGCGCGCGGATCAAGCTCCCCCGACGCGGTGTTGGCCCGGGCCAACCTGTAGCCCTGGCTCGCGGCCACCCGCAGGCTGTCGCGCAGCACGACCCCGTACGAGTCCAACCACGCCGCCAGTTCCGCCGCGGCCACGTCAGTCGGCCAGCAGTTTTTCAGTGATTTCCAGCAGCCGCTCCATCCGGAAGGGCTTATTAAGATAGCCCTCGACGCCAAGTGCTTCGGCGTACTGCCGGTGGCGCTGACCCTGGTTACCGGTGATCATGATGATGCGCGGGCCAGACTTGCGCGGCGTCTTCTGCCGCAACTGCTCCAGGACGAGGAAGCCACTCTTGCCCGGGAGCATGATGTCCAAGATCACCAGTTGCGGAGCGAGCTTCTCAACGAGGGTGACCGCGCTGCTACCGTCGGACGCGGTCTCGATCGTGGCCCCCGTGTCCGCCAGTCCCGCCTTGATGGCGGTCAGGATATCCGGATCGTCATCGACGACGAGAATCGTTTTGCCTGCCAGGTTCTGCGACACGGCATTCTCCTTCCAAGGCCCGCAGTGTACTATTGTTGCGGTCCCCATACAACGCACGGACCTCTGTGAAGTAGTACGGTCCGGTCGGGGACCGGTTTCAGCCATGGCCGTGGAAAAGGGAGTGCAGACCGATGGACGAAGGACGTCGCAACCTGTTGGTGGGCCTCTTCGTTCTGCTGGGGATCGCGGCGTTCGGGACGCTGATCGTGCTGTTCGGGCGGGCTCCGACCTGGCTCGCCAGCGGCAGCACCTACCCGCTGCACGTGCGCTTCAGCGAGGTCGCCGGCATCCGCGAGGGCAACCTGGTCACGGTGAAGGGAATGGAAATCGGACGCGTGGATGCCGTCGATCTGCATGTCGGCGACGCGGCGCCCCCCACCGCCGAGGGTGCCGCCGTGCTCGTCGCCCAGGAGGCCGGCGTGAACGTGGTCCTCGGCATCAAGAAGCGCTACCTGATTCCGAGGGGCAGCACGGCCATCGCCACCGAGCCCATGCTGGGATCGGGGCGTCCGCCGGTGGAGATCATCCCGGGGCCGTCGGGTGGGGAACCCCTGCCACCGGGCGCGACGATCGAAGGCCGCGTGCGACAAGCCCTGGATTCAGTGTTCCCGCCCGGCGTGGTTTCGACGTTGGAGACGACCACCCGCCAGATCGGCGATGCGGCCGAGGCGCTCACGCCGGTGCTTGATGAGTTGAAAGGCCTCCTGGAATCCCGCGCGCCGGGGAAAGTGGATCAGCCCGGCGGGCCGCAGGGTAACATCTCCAGTGCGATCGCGCGCATGGATGCGGCGCTGAAGCACTTCAACGAGGTGCTGGGTGACCCGCAGGTCAAGAGCCAGTTGCGCGACACGGTGGCGAACGCGCACGAGATGTCCGAGAAGGGCAAGAAAGTGATGGGCGACCTGGAGGCGGCGGCCACCGACGCCCGTGGGTTCGTCGACGATGCCCGCAAACTCGTGGCCAACGCGGACAACACTGTGGCCAGCGTCGATCAACGGATCGCGGACCTGTCGCGCTCGATGGCAGAGACGCTCGACCGCGCGGACAGCTTCCTGGACTCCATGAACGCCATCTCGGCGCAGATCGCCAGCGGGCAGGGCAACCTGGGCCAGCTCGTCATGGACAACAAGCTGTACGAAGCCATGACCGTCACGGCCGAGCGACTCTCGCAGGCCGTGGAGGAATTCCGGGGACTGGTCGCCGAATGGCGCGAGGGCAAGGTGCGCGTGGGTCTGTAGGCTCGCCGCGCCCCCGGCCGGCCGAGCGCCGCGGTAAGTTCGCATGAAGTCAGGGCCCGCGCGGGTCGCGCCGTATTCCGCACACCGCGTCGAAAATCCCCCAGCCGAGCGCGCCCCGCTCAGCGGGCGTTCAATCGACACACGCTGTTAACCGCGCACGGAACCGCCGCAATCGACCCATTGCGGCAATTATTGGACGATTGTCGCGGGAACGTGAATTGCTCGGGCATGTATCGGACGGACGCGGCGATGTCGCATTTCAGAAACATGACGAGTCCGGCATCTCAGCCCTGCCCCGGCCCCGTGGGACGATTCCGCGGCCCCGGCGAAACGGCACAGGTGTTGAATGATTGAAATGACTATCCACGGACGCGGCGGACAGGGTGGGGTCACGCTCGCCAAGCTGATTTCCTCGGCTTACTTCCTGCGCGACAAGCACGTGCAGGCGTTCGGCGTGTACGCGGCCGAGCGCTCCGGTGCGCCGATTCAGGCGTTCGTACGCATCGATGACGAGGAGATCGTTAATCACAACCAGGTGCGCACGCCGGACCACATCATCGTCCTCGATCGGACGCTCGTCAGCCCGCGCGTGCTGACCGGGCTCAAGCCGGAGGGCTGGATCATCCTGAACGCTTCGGACCCGCCGGACGCGTTCGCGGAGGCGTTCCCGGGGCGTCCGGTGGCAACGGTGGACGCAACGGGGATCGCCGTTGCGAACGGTCTGGGCACGCGGACCGTGCCGATCGTCAACACGACGATGCTCGGGGCGGTCGCCAAGGTACTCGGTCTCACGCTGGAAGATGTCGACGGCGCGCTGCGGCTGGTCGGGTTCGGGGGACCCAACGTCGTTTCGGCCCGCCAGGCGTTCGAGAAGGTCCTGTCCAAGACGCTGCCGGGCAAGCCGAAGACCGCGGTGCCGGCGGCGGCGGCGCGACGGGCGGCGAGCATCCTCGACAGTGACCTGGGCGGGTTGCCCACGATCAAGACCGGCAGTTGGGCGTCGCGGCGCCCCGAGCGGCACCAGTTGACGCCGCCCTGCAACGACGGCTGCCCGGCGGGGAACGACGTCCGCGGGTTCGTGCAGGCGGTGGGTAAGAAGGAATACGACGAGGCGCTACGGATCATTCTCCAGACGTCGCCGCTGCCGGGGGTGTGTGGGCGCGTGTGTCCGGCACCGTGCATGGAAGCGTGCAACCGGCGCGAACACGACGAAGCCGTCAACGTGCGGGAAATCGAGCGTTACGTGGCCGATCACGCCCGCTGGCCCAGCGTGACGAAGCCGACGCGCGGTGAACACATCGCGATCATCGGCTCCGGACCGGCGGGGCTCAGTTGCGCGTATCACCTCGCGCGGCTCGGGTACCGCGTGACGATCTACGAGGCGTGTCGCGAGCTGGGCGGCGTGCTGCGGACGGGCATTCCGAGCTATCGCCTGCCGCGCGACGTGCTGGACCGCGAGATCAGCTTCATCCTGCGGCACGGCGTCGAGGCGCGCACCGACCAGCACATCGACCGGCAGACGTTGCTCGACATGACGCACAAGCATGCGGCCGTGTTCGTCGCCACCGGCTTGCAGGAAGCGCGGGCCTTGAACCTGGGCCAGCTCACGTCGGAGATCTCCACCCAGGGGATCGACTTCCTCGACCGCGTGCGGCGCGGCGAGGAGTCGCTGACCGGACAGCGCGTCGTCGTCATCGGCGGCGGCAACACCGCGATGGACGCGGCGCGCTCGGCGCGGCGCGTCGGCGCACGCAGCGTGCAGATTCTCTATCGCCGGACGCGCGCCGAGATGCCCGCGATCGCGGAGGAGATCGACGAGGCGCTGGAGGAAGGCATCGAGCTCAGTGAGCTGGTAGCGCCGTTGCGGCTGCACGCGGACGCGCTTGGGCCGGTGTTGACCTGCCAGCGGATGCGCCTGGGCGAGCCGGACGCATCCGGGCGGCGGACGCCGGTGCCAATCGAAAGCGAGGACGCCCAGTTTGAGGTGCGTTGCGACCGGGTAATCCTGGCGCTCGGGCAGACGCCGGAGCTGTCGATCTTTCCGGAAGGCGCGGACGTGCGCGAAGGCGAGAAGCTGCTGGGGCTGACGGCAGCGCCGGTGTTCGCCGGCGGCGACTTCGCGACGAACGACGGTACGGTCACGGCGGCGATCGGCAGCGGGCGGCGCGCCGCGCTGCACATGCACCGGACGCTGACCGGCGAGGACCTGTTTCCGCCGCAGCCGCCGGAGGTTGCCGGCCCCGAGCACATCACGATGCACATTTTCGGGCACGCGCAGCGCGAGCGCGGCGTGGTGGTGCCAGCGCAGATGCGGCAGGGCAGCTTCACCGAGGTGCGACTGGGGCTGATGGACGAGCCCGGGCACGCGGCGGCGGCGATCGAAGCCAGCCGGTGCATGAGTTGCGGCGTATGCAACGAATGCGACCGGTGCCTGACGTACTGCCCGGAGGGCATCATGCGTTTCCGGGGCAATCGCAATTACGAATTTGACTACGACTACTGCAAGGGCTGCGGGATTTGTGCCTCGCAGTGTCCGCGCGGCGTCGTGTACATGGCGGAGCTGTAGTCCGCCGCCGGCCGGCCCGCGCGGGGCGGCCGGGGCCCTGACGAGGAGAGACTGGTGGCTCGGGCACTCGACACGGGAAATCACGCCGCCGGGCACGTCCTGGCCCTCGCCGGCGAAGCGAACCGCACGGCGCGCGGCGCCATCTGCGGGGCCTATCCGATCACGCCGCAGACCGAGATCATCGAGGTGCTGCGCGAGTTCCATTTCACCAAGGGGCGGGTGGTGCCGGTGGAGTCGGAGCACAGCGCAATGGCGGTGTGCATTGGCGGGTCGCTCGCGGGGGCGCGCTCGTTCACGGCCAGCTCGTCGAACGGGCTGGCGTACATGGTCGAGAACATCTTCGCGGCCGGCTACTACCGGCTGCCGATCGTGATGATCGGCGTAAATCGGACCCTGGGCCCGCCGTGGAACATCTGGACCGACCAGGGCGACACGCTGATGCTGCGCGATGCGCCGTGGATCCAGTTCTACACCGAGTCGCACCAGGACCTGGTGGACACGATCCTGCTGGCGTTCCGCGTCGCGGAGGATCATCGCATCCTGCTGCCGGCGCTGGTCGCGCAGGACGGGTTCGTCGTGTCGCACACGCAGATGATCGTGGATCTGCCGGAGCCGGAGCAAGTCGATCGATATCTGCCGCCCTGCGACCTGCCGCACCGGCTGCACGGCAAGAGCGTCACGGTCGGCGGCATGACGTTTCCACACGAGACGGAAGTGCACCGCCACGAGATTCAGCAGGCGATGGAGCGCGTGCCGGAGGTGCTGGCCGAGGCGATCGACGAGTTCGAGAAGATCTTCGGGCGGCGCCCGCATGGCCTGTTGTCGGCCGAGTATACGGAGGACGCGGACACGGTCGTGATTGCCTGCAACACGATGGCGCGTACGCTGCGGCGCGTGGTGAAGCGGCGGCGTGAAAAGGGCGAAAAGATCGGGATGATCAAGGCCAAGCTGTTCCGGCCGTTCCCGCGCGCGGCGTATGTGCAGGCGGTCGGCGCGGCGCAGCGCGTCGCGGTGTTGGACCGCAATCACTCGCCCGGGTCGGGCGGCATTTTCTGGACCGAGGTAGCGACGAGCCTGCGCGAGAAGCCGAACCTGCTGCTGCAGGACTACCTCGTGGGGCTCGGCGGCGGCGATGTTACCCCGGAGCTGATTGACGAGATATGCGACGACCTGGCGGCCCGGCAGCGATCGGACGAGCCGGTGTGGAAAGAGGTGCTGGCATGACGACGACTCCGTCGCAGGCGGAGCTGCTGAGCGGGGGCATTCTGCGGCCCGGCAACACGAACTGCGCCGGCTGCGGCATGTCGATCGGGCTGCAATGGCTGGAGCAGGCCCTCGAGGGCGAACGGCCCACGCTGTGCATTCCGGCGTGCTGCGGCATTGTGACGGCGGGGCAGTTTCCGACCAGTGCCTACGGCGTGCCCACGGTCGCGACGACGTTCGCCAGCTCGGCGGCGGTCGCGTCGGGCGTGTCGTCCGTCTATGCGATGAACGATGAGCCGGACCTGACGGTGTGCTGGACCGGCGATGGCGGGACGTACGACATCGGCATGGCCACGCTGTCGGCGGCGGCCGAGCGGAACGAGGACATTCTGTACTTCTGCTACGACAACGAGATCTATGGCAACACCGGCGGGCAGCGCAGCAGCGCGACGCCGCGCGGCGTGCGCACCAGCACGACGACCGAGGGCAAGGCCGAGCCAAAGAAGGACATGATGGGGATCATGGCGGCGCACCGGGTACCGTATGCGGCGACGCTGTCGGTGGCGCATCGCGACGATTTCATGCGGAAGGTGCGGACGGCGCGCAAGATGCGCGGCTTCCGGTTCCTGCTGATGCTGTCGCCGTGCCCGACGGGGTGGAAGTCGGAGCCGGGCGACAGCGTGGACCTGATCCTGACGGCGGTCCGCTGCGGGCTGTTTCCGCTGTACGAGGTCTACGACGGGCGACGGTATCGGATCAACGCGCGGCCGGACGGCACGCCGCTGGAGAACTACATCGCGCGGCAGCGACGGTATCGCAAGGAGCTGGTGGATTTGGAGCTGCTGAAGGCGGGGATCAACGCGCAGTGGGCGTATTTGCAGGCGATGGAGCGGGCGTTCCCGGCAGAGGAGCAGGAGTAGCCCGAGAAAAAAGGCATCAGGACGCTATTCCGGCGCGCGGAGAGCAGGTCCTGACCGGTCTGGCGCCGGTCCTGACCGCTTGGGGGCGGGGCTTGGCAGGCTAGCGCCGGGTGTTATACTCGGTGTTTTGCCCACTTTTGGCGCGGCGTGACCGCGCCCCAGGACTCGGAGACGCGTGCATGGGCGCTTACCAACCGGACCAGATTCGCAACGTGGCCCTCGTCGGACATTCCGGCGCCGGCAAGACCACCCTGGGCGAGGCCATCCTGCACAAGGCCGGCCTCACCACCCGCCTCGGCAGCGTGGACGACGGCACGACCGTCCTGGACTACGACGATGAGTCCAAGGACCGCCGCCATACCGTCGATTCCGCCCTCTGCCACCTCCAGCACGAAGGCCACCTGCTGAATTTCATCGATACACCCGGCATGCCCGACTACTGCGGACAGGCCATCGCCGCGATTGCGGCCGTCGAGACCGCCGCGGTCGTGGTCTCCGCCGCCGCGGGCATCGGTGTCAACACGCGGCGCATGTTCAACATCGCGAAAAACCACGGCCTGGGCCGGATGATCATCGTCACGCGCCTGGACGCGGAGAACGCGAACCTGCCGGACGTGCTGGCCGCCATCCGCGAGACTTTCGGGCACGAGTGCCACCCGATCAACCTGCCGACCAACGGCGGCAAGGGCGTAATCGACGTGCTCGCCAATACGAGCGGCGAGGCCGACGTGCTCGACGTCGGCGAGTGCCACACCGCGCTGATCGACGCGATCGTGGAGACCGACGATGCGCTGATGGAGCAGTTCATGGAAACGGGCAGCGTGCCGCCGGAGCGGCTCGCGCCAGCGATCGGGAAGGCGGTCGCCAGCGGCCACCTGATCCCGGTGCTGTTCGTCAGCGCGCGGCACGACGTGGGCGTGAAGGAGCTGCTCGACGCGATCGTGCGGTTTGCCCCGTCGCCCGTGGTCGGCAAGCAGCGGACGCTGCTCACCGGCGAGGGGGAGGCGGCCAAGGAAACGCCGATCGTGCCGAAGCCCGACGGCGAGTTCATCGCGCAGATCTTCAAGATCACGGCCGATCCGAAGAGCAACATCAAGTACTCGGTGGCGCGCGTGCACAGCGGGGCGCTGACGGCCGAGGGCCAGGTGTTCATCGCCGGCGAGCGCAAGGGCCAGCGACCGGGGCACCTGCTCAAGCTGCACGGGGGGGAGCATGCGGAGATCGAGGCCGGGCGGGCGGGGGACATCGTGGCGTTCGCGAAGCTGGACTTCAAGATCGGGGACGTGCTCTTCGCGAAGGCGGGCGAGGGGCGCATTTTGATGCCGAAGACGCCGACACCGATGTACGCGCTGGCGCTGGAGCCGAAGGCCCGCGGGGACGTGGAGAAAATCAGCGCGGCGCTGCACCGGTTCGCGGAAGAGGACCCGTGCTTCGAGTACCAGCGCGACGCCGAGACGAACGAGCTGGTGATGCGCGGCCTGGGCGACCTGCACCTGACCGTCGTCCAGAGCAAGATGAAGCGGCAGTTCAAGGTCGAGATGACGACGAAGGCGCCCAAGATCCCCTACCGCGAGACGATCTCGTCGTCGGTGAAGTACGTCGAGTACACGCACAAGAAGCAGACGGGCGGCGCCGGGCAGTTCGCGCGCGTGTTCATCGACATGGAGCCCAACGAGCGCGGCAAGGGTTACGAGTTCCTCGACAAGATCTTCGGCGGCGTGATCGACCAGTCGTTCCGCCCGAGCGTGGACAAGGGCGTCCGCGACCAGATGAAGAAGGGCGTCATCGCGGGCTACCCGGTGGTCGACGTGAAGGTGTCGCTGGTGGACGGCAAGACGCACCCGGTGGACAGCAAGGACATCGCGTTCCAGATCGCCGGCCGGCAGGTGTTCAAGAAGGCGTTCGTGCAGTGCAAGCCGATCCTGCTCGAGCCGGTCGTGAACCTGGAAGTGACCGTGCCGACGGAGTTCATGGGCGACATCACGCGCGACATCGCGGGCAAGCGCGGGCAGATCCAGGGGCAGGACATGCTGCCGGGCAACCAGGTCTGCGTGCACGCCCAGGTGCCGCTGGCCGAGGTCGCGAGCTACGCGTCGCAGCTCAAGAGCGTCACCGGCGGCCAGGGCAGCTACATGATGGAGCTGAGCCACTACGACATCGTGCCGCCGAACGTGCAGCAGCAGATCGCGGCCCAGTACAAGTCGAAGGAAGAAGAGGAAGAATAGCCGCGCCATGGGTGAGGCGCTGCGCCGGCCCGTCCGCGTCGGGGCGCGCTGCCCCTCGTGGACGGGCGGGTTCGTTGCTGGAATGCGCTGCAAACCTGCACGCCACGCGGAGCGCGCGTCAGCTTGGAGGCCTGCCATGGAACGACCCGCCGAGACGCAGTTTCCCGTGCACGAACTGGTGCGCCGGCGATGGAGCCCGCTGGCATTCTCGGACCAGCCGGTGACGCCGGCAGAGCTGGACAGCTTGCTCGAGGCGGCGCGCTGGGCGCCGTCGGCGTACAACGAGCAGCCGTGGAGCTTTGTGCTCGCGACGCGCGACGAGCCCGCGGCGTTCGAGCGGCTGGCAGGTTGCATGGTCGCGGGGAACCAGGTCTGGGCCCGGCACGCGCCGGTGCTGATGCTCGCGGTGGCGAAGCGACGCTTCGACCTCACGGGCGAGGAGAACCGCCACGCGTGGTACGACGTGGGGCAGGCGGTGGCCGCGCTCAGTTTGCAGGCGACGGCGCTGGGCCTCTACGTGCACCAGATGGCGGGGTTCTCGCCGGAGCAGGCCCGGGCCACGCTGGGCATCCCGGAGACGCATGTCCCGGTGACGATGATCGCGGTGGGGCGCTACGGCGACGCGGGCAGTCTGCCGGCAGAGTTGCGGGCGCGGGAGCAGGGGCCGCGGCAACGCAAGGTGGTGGCGGAGTTTGCATTCGCGGGGCAATGGGGTCAGCGGCGCGGCGGCTGAGCGGCACTGTGGCGTTAGCGGCGGCATCGGCAGCGTGCCGAATTTGACGGCTGCGGGGTGATGCCCTAAGATGCGGTGCTCTGTCGGCGGCAGACGTTGCCCCCATCGTCTAGAGGCCCAGGACATCGGCTTTTCAAGTCGACGACAGGGGTTCGAATCCCCTTGGGGGCGTCCTTTCATTTCTAGGCGCTCTGCGCTTTCATGCGCGGCCGATGCACGAATTACACTGTTTTTCCCGATGCTTTCCGCCGCCCCGGCTCCCGCGCCATGCGTGCAATTCCGCGCCCCGGTGCGCCCGCCGGCCGGCTGTTTTTGCCCCGGGTTCCCGCCAGCTTTCCCGCCAGCGCCGCCCGCGTCGGGCCGGGCATGATCCGTGCCCGTCGCCCGGGCCGCTTCGGCTCCCGGCCCGCCATAGCTCGGCAGCCGCCCGACGGCGTTTTCCTGCGAGCCGCGTAATACTTTGGCGTAGACGTCCAGCGTCATTTTCGAGCTGGCGTGCCCCAACAGCTCTTGGGCCGTTTTCACGTCCACGCCCGCGGCAATCAAAGCCGTTGCGAACGTCGCCCGCAGGCTGTGAAAGTCGGCGAACCGGCCGCCGTCATCGACGTAGGGCACGCCCGCCGCCGCCAGGTCACCGCGCAGCATCGGCGCGATGCTCTCGGGCCGCGGCAAGCGGAACACGGGCGCCGCCGGCAGCTTCGCGCCGAGAAACGCCGCCAGCTCGGCCGCCGTGTCCGGCTTCAGGGGCACCGTGCGTTCGCGCCGGCTCTTGGCGAAGCCGGCCGCCACCGTCACCGCCGGCCGCGGGCCGCCAGTCGCGACGCTCGCCCGCGTCAGCGTGCGCAGCTCGCCCGCCCGCAAGCCGCTTTCAGCCGCCAGCCGATACAGCCAATAGCGCTCTTCGGCGGGCACGCCGAACCGTTCCGGCCCCGTCCGGGCCGCCGTCAGCAGCCGCCGCACTTCGTCCGGCTCAAACGCTCGCCGGGCGTGCCGTTTCTCGGCGTTGGCGTCGGGCTTGGCCGCGTCGCGCAGGGGGTTCACGGGCACGAGCTGTTCCCGCTCGCCCCACCCCAGAAACGCGAAGAGCGCCCCGAAATAGTGCGCCCGTGTTTTGGCGCCGATGCCCTTCCGGCGTGCGCCCTTGGCTTCCAGCTTTCGTAGTGCCCGCCCGACAGCCCCGGGCGTCACGTCCGCGAAGCGCTGCGCGCCCATGCTCTTGAGCAGCAGCCGCACGCGCTGCCCGGTTTTCTGGACGTGAACGGCCGTCGCCGGCCGGCCCTTCTGCTTGTGCGATGCTACGCCGTCGCGCAAGGCTTGTTCGTAGGCCGCGACGTGTTCCGTGAGTGTTCGCTTGGCCGCTTCGGCCGCGACGCTCAGCAGCCCCCAGCGGGCAAGCTTGGCGCGGATCGAACCCGGCAGCCCTTCGATGTAGCGCCGCAGGTCGGGGGGCATCGGCTCGCCGCCGGCGCGAAGATCTGAAAGCCGATCCGCCCGGCGCCCCAGCTCAGCCGACGCGCCGCGGTCCGCGAACGCAGGTAGCCGCCGAGCCAGGCCCCGATGATCCGCAAACTCAACCGTGAACCGCCCGGCTTGTCGCCGCTCGCCCGCTTGTGCCCGCCCCTTGGGAACTCGATACCACCGACGATACACGCTTGCCATTGGGCACCATCCTTTGGAACGTGAGCCGCACCGTACCGCGCCTGCAGCTCGGGCCGCCACTACAAACGGGCGCGAAGAATCGAACCGGGCCGCCGCACCGGCTGCGTTTGCGCCGGCCGTGTCACCCCGGCCCGACGTACCAGCTCGCCGCGCCGCGCTCAGCCGCGGGCCACTTCCGGCCCGTCTGCGACGCGTGCCGCGGCCGGCTTCGCCCAGCCGCCAAGCACGCAACACCGCAACCAGCCGCCAACGCTCCGCAAGTCCGCGGGCATGATCCCCAGCGCCGCGGCAAACTCCGCAGGCCCGGCGAGCGTCGCCAGGTCGCGTGCGTCCGCTTCGCACAGGCCCGGGACGTTCCGCAGCAACCGGAAGCTCAGCGCTTGCACACCGTCGGGCAGCCGCCCGCGCCGGCGCCGCGGCTTGTCCGCCTGCGGGACAAACTGAGCCGCGGCCGAGCTGATCGGCTTGCCGAGCTGGCCGCCAGCTCGCCGCCGCTCCGCGGCGCGTCGTTCGATGAGGTGGCTTTGAAAGCTCGCCGCGTCCGGGTCCGCCACCCGGGCATCGTCGGCAGCAGCAGCAACAGCCACGCCAACCGGACCGCCGTCCGCTCCCGGGTTCTCTCTTGGGTTCACTGTTGGTTCTGTTGGGTTCCCCTGACGCGGGCGACAGGGTTCGATACCGGAAACTTCCGGGTTCGCAGTCGGCGCCGTCAGGGTTCCGGCGCCGTTCGTCCGGGTATCCGGCGCGGCAAACCCTGACGCGGGCGACAGGGTTCGCCCCGCTTCCGGCTCAGCCAGCGCGACGAGCTGAAACGTGTTCGCCCGGCCCTTGCCGTCTGGCCGCACACCGCCACCGTGTTTCAGAATGGACAGCTCTCCGCGTGCGATGAGCGCTCGCAGACAGGCCCGGGCGCGACGCTCGGACAGGCCGGCCCGTGCGGCAATGTCGGCCACGCCGCAATAGCACCGGCCGGCAGCGTTGGCGCGATCCGCCAGCGCCAGCAGCGTGAGCCGTTCGCCGCCGCGGCTCCCGCTTCGCCGGAAAACGTAGTCAAGCCAGACGTTCGCCACAGGTCACCGCCCCAGCTCGGCCGCCGCCAGCCACCGGCGGGCGCGGTCCGCGTCGCGGAGCCGCCACACCGACACCGGCCGCGCGTGCGACACTCGCCGGGCGGAAGTCGCGAAGCCGGCCGGCTCGATAAGGCCCGCGGCCCGCAGCCCGTGCGGAACCGCCCCAAGCCAGGTCGGGCGCCCGTCCAGTTCGCCGAGCTGACCGCGCACCGCGTCAATCGTCGCCGTGCCGTCGGCGCCGGCCGCCAGAAGCAGCCGGACCATGATGCGCTGCGCGTTCAGTACCGCCGCGCCATGCCGCGCCGCCAGCGCCGCCAGGGCGCGAAGCTTGTGCAACTCAGCCGCTTCGGTAGACTCGGGCAACCGACGTGCTTTTTCCCCCGGCCCGGCGCCGCCAGCGTCCGGGCCGGGCGGGAAAAGCTCACCCTGGCCGCTCATGGCCGCACCCCCGCCGCTTCGTCGCGGGACGGGCAGCCGTCCCGAACAAACCGCGCGATGTCACTATCGCGCCAACGCACTGACCTTCCCAGCCGCACCGGAGCCGGCAGCCGGCCACTTGCCAACAACTTCCAGCACTGACGCGCACTCACGCCCAGCCGATGCCCCACCTCTTGGACCCGCAGCAGCCGGTCCGCCTGCATCGCCGGCTTTTCCGTTTCGCTCTTCATCCTCGCACCCTCTTCGGGTTCCACGTCCCGGCCGCACACCGCGGCCGTCACCCGAAAACGTACGCGCGAATACGGACGGACAAACTCAGCGCGGAGTTTGTCCAGCGCAGCGAACGCGCAAACGTCGCAAAGCACAGACGGGAACCGCGTGCCCGAAGCGGACGGAATAACTCAGCGCCTACTTGACACCCTTGCGGCTCTGTCGCTTTCGGTTGCGCTCAAGTGCAAGCTTCACCTGTCGGACGGTTTCCCCTTTTGCCTTGGCAAGCTCTTCGTGCGAGCTGTAGTGCCCGCTTTCCCAAGCCGCGGCGAGCTGAGCATCGGCCCGCGGGTCGGTGTCCGTCGGCCGGCCACCCTTTCGGCGCTGGCGGTTCGCCTGCGTCAGCGTATCCAGCTCGGCCAGCAAGTCCCAACCGCGCGGCGTCAGTGTCAGCCAAGGCCCATACAGCCGCCCCCCTGTCGCCGAGAAACGGGCGCGGCGTTTGCCGTCGATGAGTAGCTCAGTGTGCGTCGTCCGGTCGGGATCGGCTGTACGTTCGTGGCGAATCGTGACGCGCCGGTCATCGGGCAATATCCAGGTTCCCGCCATGCCCCGCCCCGCCGTGCTTTCCAAGTAGCCGGCCCCAACCAGCTCCGTAACGTCGCCCTTGTCAAACGTGTCCCCCAGCTCGGCGCCGATCACCGCCTGCATTACACCGGGCAGCCCCATTACGCGCCCCCGCTCGCTCAGACGTTCGCCGCGTTGCCACGCGCGAACGCACCGCAGAATTGCCAGACAGCCCGACGATAACGGGGGCATGGCGCACCATCCAACCGGGCAAAGCCGCCCGGCCGTCGCCTGGATGGTGCCAGGGGCGACGGGCCGGGCAGCGCGGCGGGCGGCCGCCCGCCTCCCGGTGCGGCCATTCTACACCTTCCGCCGGCCGAACCAACCGGCGCGGCGTGCGGTTTAGTACGCTACTTGCGCCCACCCGCTTTTTCGCTTTTCCTTGGAAAACAAGCCGTTTGCGATGAGGAACGGAACGAAAGCAACGAAACCACCCCATGGCGCGGCGGCGTCTGTGCAAAAACGCCGGCCCGTTTTGCCCGCGCCCCTGGCAGACCCGCGGAAAGAACCTAGCGGCCGGGCCGCTCAGCGTCGCCCGGCCCGAGCCAGAGTGACTATCGCCTGTCGGATCGGGTCGGGCAGCGTCGCCCAGCCGTCCACCACGGCACCCAGCTCAGGCCACGTTTCCCGCCAGCCGGCCCGCCAGACGCCCGCCGGCGCGGCGCCGAGCTGTTCCGTATCGCTCGCCGCCTGCGCTACTTGCGCGCTACCAACGTCCCCCACCCGACAGGGGTTCGAATCCCCTTGGGGGCGTCCTTTCGTACCCCGGCGCACTGTGCCTGCATGCGCCGCCGGACCGGCCGCCGTGCGCAGCCGCTCGCCGACGCACAACTCGCCCGCCGGCACCCAGGCCTGTCGGTCCTCCGAGTACAGCGGGTGCTCCGCCGTCGGCTCCAGCGGTTCGTCCAGCCCGGCCACCCACAGTCGCAGCACGAAGCTGTTGTAGTGCGTGACCGTCGCCAGCACGACCCGCCCGGGCCCGGCCTCCACCGGCGGACACGGCTCGACCATGACGACGTACGCCGGCCCGACGACGCCGAGCTCCGGCAGGCCGAACAGAATCCACCCGCCCGGCTCCGCGCCCGTCTCGGCCAACCACTCCGGCGAGCGCAGGCAGCGGATGTCGATGAGGTCGCCGCTGCCGTCCGGGTTCGGCAGCTTCAGCGTGACAAGCCGCCAAGTCGCGGGATCGACCGCCGTTACGTCGCAGTCGCCGCCCTCCCGCGCGGCACTGGTGACACACGGGGCCGTGCCTTAGTCAATCTCCCCGCCGGGTATTCTAGCTTGTCTATATAGGTGGCTGTCCCGCATTGCACCACATTGCACGCGTTGCAAGACTTCGCCGCTGCACCCGTGTTCCTTCGTGGCTACGTGCCCGCGTGGCTGCAACACATCCTCAATTCACGGCCGCCGGTTGGGCGACGGGCACATGCGGAAACGCCTTCTGCGCTAACCTCGACCTCCTCGCTCGACAACAACCGCTTCGCAGACATCCCCGGATTCTGCGAAACCTGCTATCCGTGGTGCTCCGCAAACACGTTTCTGTAGGGCAACTTGTCGGGGCGCTCGTCCCCGCTGAAGAGGCGTACCTCCCAGATGTGCGGGGATTCCACTTGGATCGCAATCCGTCCCGACTGCCGCCGGCAAGTCAGCGTGCCACGTAGAACGCCGCGGTCCGTCTCGGTTGGCTCGTGCACATGGTCGCGGATCCGCCGGATCAATGTCACGCCGCACGGTCCCCGATACGCGTCTACTTGGTGCCATTTCGGCCCGATGGCCGCTCCCCACATACATGGGCGAACGCAGTCGCACTCCTCATGATAGAACAAGTACACGGCGCTGAAGTGTCCTGCCCACAGATCATGCACAAGCATCCGTGCGCATTCCAGCGCCTCCTGCTCAGTTCGCGCGTCCAATCGCATCCCGTTTTGAAACGGCTTATCCAGATCGAACAAGATTCCCGAGTTTGCGTCAGCGTCATGCATGCTCATTTCACCACCCACGGCCACGGGGGTCGTATCCCGTGTACCAATCCCCCGTGCGCAACCAGCCGCGTTTCCTGCCCAGCCACTCGCAGTGTCGCCTGTGGCGGCCTGCGTTCCAGCATTTATGCCGTAGGCCGCACCAACTCCTATGCCTGTCCCCGCTGCTACCACCCCCGCTACTGCAGCGACGGGCGCGGCAGCAACCGGCGTCGACGCCAAGTATTGACCAGTGGCGACCAGCGTGGTTGCTATCCCTGTGCCCGTGTTGCGAGCAGCTTCGCTGCCGTCCTTGACTAGTCCCCGGCACCCATCTTTCCACGCAACGGTGTATCCCTCTGGAATCGGCGACAAGTACCCGTTCTGGTCTTTAGGCAATAGGTCATTGCACTGCGGGATAGGAAGCTGGAATGTTCCTGCCATCACCAGGAATTGTTCGAGGGACATGTCTTCATCGCTTGGTAGCGGGTAGTAGTCGTGATCGTCGTCCTCGATCGGCGGAGGTGGTGGCGGTACAGGCGGAGGCGGTGATAGAGGTGTGCCGTTGCCGTTCATTATGTCAATCAAGTGCTGGATCATCTGATCGATCCAGGTGCTCAACCAAGGGCAAACCTTCTTCAGTTCTTCCAGGTTTTGGATGATCTGCTCGATGGTCAACTCCGGCGTCTTGTCCGGCTCCGGCGGATCTTTCGTCTCCTCCTTGTCCGGCTTGTTGTCGTCCTTCGACTCACCATCCTCGCTTGGGCACGGCTCCGCCGTCGGCCCGTCCTCGTCTGGCGGACCACCATCGTCACCGCCGTCCAGCGGCGAGGTCGTCGGCGGAATGGCACAGCCATACCCCGCCGCCAGCCCCAACGGATCGGTCAACCGTGTCGGCATGCTCCGAACATACTCGTACAGGTTCACCCCGTCCACGAACCCCAGCGGATCGCGTTGCAGCCAGCGGCCCAGCTCTGGCGAATACGCCCGGGCGAAGAACCCGTACAGCTTCACGCCAGCGTCGTAGCGCTGCCCCGTCCACGCGAACGGGTTGCCGTACTTCGACACCGCCCGCCGGACCGTGCTGTCGTCGTTCTCGATGTACGTCCGCCCATACGGATCGTACTCGTACCGCTCGACCACCGCCGGCGGAACGGACGGAACCGCTTCCGGGTCGCCCATATGCGCGAACCATGGCGCGCCGTCGCGGTACTGCGGGCGCGTCGGCTTGCGAACCGTATGCCACAGCCACGCCGCGCCGGCTGGACCGGAGCTTTATCGGCCGCGGCCCGAGACGTGGACTACATCAGAATCACCCCGGCTGGCCATCTGGCCGATGCATCCATACCCGGATCGTAAGCGGACACGTGGTGTGCCGCCCGGGACACCCGGCTGTTGGCCGTGAAGTCGCACGATGCGCAGCATCGCCGCCAAGTTCCTGATTTCCGTGGCCGTGCTGGGCACGCTCTTCGCGGCGTTCCTGCACTACCGGTCGTACACAACCGCCCGCCGGCACATGCTGGAGCTGACGGACCGGCAGGCCGCGCTGGCGCTGCAGTTCAACCTGGCGGTCCGGGAGTACGTCGCCGAGCAGATTCGACCGCTCGTCGCGGACCTGGTCGGACCGGACGACTTCATCCCCGAGGCGATGTCCACTTCGTTCGTGTCGCGCTCCGTATTCGAGAAGGTGCAGGCCCAGTTCCCGGACATCATCGTTAAGTTCTCCTCCGATCACCCGCGCAACCCGGTGAACGCCGCCAGCCCGGATGAGCTGCGTTTCATCAGGTACTTCAACGCGCACCCGGAAGTCGATACGCTCACTGCGACCCTGGCAATCGACGGCCGCCAGTACAAGGCCTACTTCAGCGCCAAACGTGTGGAGCCGAGCTGCCTGCGGTGTCACGGCGACCCGGCGGACGCGCCCGCGGCGCTGATCGCACGGTACGGCGACCAGGCGAGCTTTCACCGGGAGCTGGGCAAGGTCGTCGCGCTCGACACCGTGGCGATCCCTGTGGATCGCGTGACCGCCGCGCTCGCCAACGAGACCACGCGCCAATCGGCCATCACGTTGGGTGGGCTGGCGGTGCTGCTGGGCGGAATCGGCCTGGTCTTCCGCAGCGTGATCTCGTCACGGTTGGCACACATGGCCGCGCACTTCCGCCGCAGCGCCACGCAGGCCGAGGGAGCGCCGCTCCAGACGGTGCCCGTCCAGGGCCGCGACGAGATCGCGGGCCTGGCAGCGAGCTTCAACACATTGGCCGCGCGCCTGCAGGCCACACACGCATCCCTGGAGCAGCGCGTCGTGGAGCGGACGCAAGCCCTGGCTAACGCCAACGAGGAGCTGAAACGCCAGATCGCCGAGCGCGAGCAAACCGAGCGGCAACTGCAGAAGGCGAAGGCCGCGGCAGAGGCGGCGGTGGAAGCACGCAGCGAGTTTCTGGCCAATGTCAGTCATGAAGTGCGCACGCCGATGACCGCGATCCTCGGGTTCACCGACCTGCTGCTCGACGCGGACGACCTGTCGCCGGACCACACGGACGCGATTCGCACGATCAAGCGCAACGGTCAGTATCTGCTGAGCGTGTTGAACGACATCCTGGACCTGTCGAAGATCGAGGCGGGGCGGATGAGCGTGGAGCGCCTGCCCTGCGCGCTGGGCGACCTGGTCCGGGAGGTGGTCGCGCTGGCGCGGGTGCCGGCGGATTCGAAGGGATTGCCCCTGCACGTCGAGTACAGCGGCCCCATTCCCGCGACGATCTGCACGGACCCGACGCGCCTGCGGCAGATTCTCTTCAACGTCCTCGGCAACGCGGTCAAGTTCACCCAGCAGGGCGAGGTGCGTCTGAGCGTGCGGCTGCGGGACGACGGCCCGGAGCCGTTGATCCAGTTCGACGTGGCGGACACGGGGGTAGGCATGACCGCGGAGCAGGCCACCCGGTTGTTTCAACCGTTCACCCAGGCGGACATGTCCACGACGCGCCGCTTCGGCGGCACCGGCCTGGGCCTGACCATCAGCCGGCGGCTGGCCCGGACGCTCGGTGGCGATGTGACCGTGGTGGAGACGCAACCTGACGTCGGCACGCTTCTTCGTGTGACGATTGCCGCTGGCCCGCTGGACGGCGTGTGGATGACCGTCGCACCGCCCACGGAGGCGGCCGCCCCAACGGTTGCGGCGCACGGCGCCGCCCCGCACGACCCCGCGGCCCTGGCCGGCTGCCGGGTGCTGCTGGCTGAAGACGGCCCGGACAACCAGCGCCTGGTGTGTCGGATTCTGGAACGGGCCGGGGCACGCGTGACGGTCGTCGAAAGCGGCGAGACGGCGGTCAAAGCGGCGCTCGCAGCGGACAGCTCCGACCGCCCGTTTGACGTGATCCTGATGGACATGCAGATGCCGCTGATGGACGGCTACGAGGCGACCGGATTGCTGCGTGCGCGCGGCTACCGGGGTGCGATCGTCGCCCTCACCGCCAACGCCATGACGAGTGATCGCCGGCGCTGTCTCGACTGCGGGTGCGACGACTACCTGAGCAAGCCGCTCGACCGGGCCGCGCTCGTGGAGACGGTCCGGCGATTCGGCGCGACCTGCCGCGCGACCGAAGGCCCAGCTCGGCCGGCCGCAAATGTTCCCCCAGCATAGTTGAATGTGCGCCGCGCGGGGAAAGAATCAGCCGTGGGATGAAGAACCCGGCGTGCAGGGAGTCTCACGGCATGGAGAACACCGTCCGACAAGTTGGGCTGGCCCTGCTGGCCGCGCTGGTCGTTGCAGGCCACGGCGGGTGTCGTCCCGGCGAGGCCAGCGCCGCGGCCCAGGAGCGGCCGCGCGCCCGGACAGGCATGAAGGATGCTGAACGCGACATGAAACCAGTCTATTCAACGCTGCGATACGACATCACACCGCTGACGCGCGCGCGGGTGGCCGAGCTGGCTGCGAAGCTGGATCCCGAGGCCTACCGCGTCACGCAGAAAGCCGGAACGGAGGCGGCGTTCTGCGGCAACCTGCTGGACAACAAGCTGCACGGCACCTACGCATGCGTGGTGTGCGGGCTGCCGCTGTTTTCGAGCGAGCACAAGTTTAACTCGGGCACGGGCTGGCCAAGCTTCTTCCGCGAGTTCGACCCGGCGCATGTTACGCGGCAGCGGGATGCCAGCCGCGGGATGGTGCGGACGGAGATCAACTGCGCGCGCTGCGGCGCGCACCTGGGGCACGTGTTCGACGATGGTCCGGCGCCGACTCACGAGCGACACTGCCTCAACTCGGCGGCGCTGCGCTTCTACGAGCGTGGCGCCGAGCTGCCACCGGAGAGCCGCCCGGTCGCCACGGAGACGGCCTATTTCGCCGGCGGCTGCTTCTGGGGACTGGAGCACTACTTCGGCGCGGGCCCCGGCGTACTGGAGGCGGTCAGCGGCTACATGCAGGGTCATGTCGAACGCCCGACGTACAAGGACGTGTGCACCGACACGACCGGGCACGCCGAGACCGTGCAGGTGGTGTTTGACCCGCAGCGGATCAGCTACCGGCGGCTGCTGGAGGCGTTCTTCGTGATGCACGACCCGACGCAGCGCAATCGGCAGGGCCCCGACGTTGGCGCGCAGTATCGCTCCGGCATCTGGTATACCAGCGAGCAGCAAAAGCAGGAGGCCGAGGCCTACGTCCAGGCGCTGCAATCCCAGAAGCGCTTCGGAGGACGCCGGATCGTGACGCAGATTGAGCCGGCCGCCACGTTCTGGCCGGCGGAGGAATACCACCAGGATTACATCAGCAAGACCGGGCGCGCCTGCCACGTGAAGAATCCGTGGTGACGCGCTGCGCAAGTGTCTCGCGTTTCAGAGCTGCGTGAGCAGTGACACGAACGGGTTGATGTCGCCAAAGCTGACCGTGCCATCGTTGTTCGTATCGCCGTTCAGCACAGGGCAATGCGGGTACGCGCCTGCCCAAGCCGCCGGATTGCTCAGGAGCAGCACAAACGGATTGATGTCGTTGAAGCCGACCGTGCCATCGCAATTCACATCGCCGGCACAGGGACCGCCGGGGATCGGCGGCGCGACGGCGCCGAATTCGTACGCACCGATGTCGATGATCGGGGCCAGGCCACGACCGGTGTCGGGCGTCGCCGCGTCGTCCACGAACCGCGCCAGCCCGCCCAGATCGATCGGCAGCGGATCGGTTTCGCAGCCATCAGCGTCGGCATCCAGCGTGTCGCGCGGCGGGTCGAGGTTGTCGCCCGCGTCGATGCAGGGCGAGCCCGCCGCGAGCCGGTAGTCGTTGTCGGCCCAGGCGAGCGGATCGCCGTCCTGGCCGGCCGGGTCGGCTAGTAGCGGGTCGGCGTCGATGTTCCCGACGCCGGCGAAGCCGCCCCGCACATCGGAATAGCGCACCTCCACGTTGGTGAGATCGCCACCGATCGAGACGGGGTTCTCAGGCCAGATGATGCAGTTCGCGAAGCGCGCCGCGCTGCCGGTTTCGATGAGTAGCGCATGGTCGCCAGGATCGGCGGTGCCGCCCCAGAGCGTGCAGCCGTGCAGCGTGAGTCGGCCGGCACCATGGCACCATATCGCCGACGCATCTAGCGCCGCGTTGTGCGCAAAGACGCAGTGGATGGCGGTCAGTTCACTATCGTAGAGCGTGAGCGCGCCCCCCAGTTCGCTGGCCGTATTGGCGATGAACAGGCAGCGGTCGAGACGTGGCTGAGTCCCCGGCCAACACGCGAGCGCACCGTCAGCGGCTTCGTTGGCGACCCAGAGACACTGTTTGAAGATCGGCGAACCCGCATAGCAATAGACGGTCGCGCCGGTCGGTGGTGTCCCGGCACTGGTCCGGTTGTGCTGAAAGATGCAGCGCTCAACGAGCACATCGCCGCCGGACGTGCCCAGGGCCAGGCCGCCGGATGTTGCTTCGTGGTCATGGATGTAGCAGTCGGCGACGCGGAGGGTCGTCGCGAGCGCGGAAATGCCGGCCGCGTTGCGCGCGAACTCGCATCCCGTGACTGTCGTGTCGGACCAATTCTGAATGCGCAGACCAGCCCGCGTGTTGTCCGTGACCGTGCTGCCGGTGATGGTCGACGCACCACCGCTGATGTAAATGCCGTAGCCAGTGTTACCGGCAATCGTGCAGTTGGTGATCTGGCACGAGCCCGTGCCGGCGGCGACCGCACCGCCAAAATTACCCGCCCAATTGCCCACGATCGTGCAGCCGATGATGGTCACATTTTCGCCACCGCACTGGATACCGCCCCCCCCGCCGCCGGCGTTGTTACGAATCAGGCAATTCTCGATGCGCGGGCTGCCGCCGTCGCAGTGCACGCCGCCGCCGCCGTTGATCGCGTAGCTGTCTTCGATGATGCAGTTGGCAATCACCGGGCTGCTGTTCCAGCAGCGAATCGCGCCGCTGAGCTGCGTGCGGCCGCGGCGAATCGTGAAGCCATCGACCCGAGCCGTGCTGGGCTCGCCAGCCGTCAGCATGAAGCACGGGGCGGAACTCTCGGCGTCGATGATGCAGTTCACGGCGCCCGTAGCCGAGACGAGTTGGATCCCCTTGCCATAGAAGCGCAGGGTGTGGTTCAATTGTCCGGTGTAAGTGCCGTCGGCGACGCGCACATTGTCACCGGTCAAGGCGGCATCGATCCCCGCCTGGATCGTCAGCTTGGGCCCGCACGTGCCGCCGTCCCAGGTCTCGCAAAGACCATTCCACGCGTCATTGCCGTTGGTGCCGTCGACATAGATCGTGTCCGCAATGCAGGTCGCCACGCACACCCCAACCAGGACACAGCATCGCAAGACCGTTCTGGACCCCATGTGTGCGCCTCCTTCCCGACTGCGCTGGGCCGGCGTCGCATTGCACAGCGCTGGCGCGCCGGCCGGGTGGGGCACCGAATCGTGTGCGGTCATTACCCCGTGCCCCGATGATGGCAGCCTACTTCGGGCGGGGGTCGCGGGTCAAGACCAAAGCTGACCGTCGGTCGTGGCTCCCCTGCCCCGCGTGGCAGAATGCGTGGCTAATTGCTGGCGTCGAGCGGCCTGGCGCGCGGCAGCAGGACGTGCACGGTGGTGCCGTCGTCCGGCTGGCTTTCGAGCCAGATCCGCCCGCCGTGGGCCTCCACGATGCGATACGCCCGCGGCAGCCCGAGGCCCCGGCCGCGCCCGGCGGCCCGATGCGAGAAGAACGGGTCGAAGGCGCGCTGCAGGACGGCAGGGGTCATGCCGCAGCCGGCGTCCTGCACCAGCACCTCGAGTGTGTCGTCGGGCAGCGCCGGCTGAAAGTGCAGCACGATCGTCCCGTTGTTGGCAGCCACCGCGTCAGCAGCATTGGCGATCAGCTCGCGAAAAACCGTCTTCAGTTGCTCGCGGTCCACCAGCACGAGCGGGGCCGCGGCCACAGTCCCGCCCGCGAGATCGAGTCGCAGTTGTGACGGCGGCATGTGGCTGGTTTGGAGCCAGTCGCCGCGAACCTCGGCGAGCAGCTCGGCGATATTGACGGGCGCGAGCTTCGGCGGGCGCGGGCGGGCGAAGTCCATCAGCTCGCTCACGATGCCGCTGCACTCGTGGGCCTTGCTCGAGATCATCTGCAAGACGCGGGCGGCTTCGGGGTCGTGCAGTGTGGTCGCCAGCATCTGCGCGCGGCCCGATATTACCGAGAGCGGCGTATTCAGCTCATGGCCGGCCCCCGCCGCCATCTCCGCGATCATCGACAGCGTGCGTGAGCGCAACAGTTCGACCTGCATCTGCTGGAGCCGGCGGTTAGTCTCGGCAAGATCCTCGGACAGGCGCTGGGCGGCGGCCTGCGCGTTGGCGCGGCCGAGTGCCAGGCCCAGGCTGGCCAGGAACGAGCGCAACTCGTCGGCCTCCTCGGCCAGACGGGCACGCTCATCGCCCTCCGACAGGTACACGACGCCGCCGGCCATCTCGCCGTGATGAAAGATGGGCAGCAGCCAGGGCACGCCGCGGTCCGCCGGGCCCATCGCGGCGGCGAGCAGGGTGCGAATCTCGGGCGGGGCCTGGAAGAGCAGCGCGTCGATGCGGCCGCGCGCTTCCTCGAGCCACGCGCCCACCTCGGCGGGGACGGCCTGGGTCGTGTGTCCGCGCTCTTCGGGTCGCTCGCCGGTCCAGCAGAGATCGACCGCCGACTGGTGGTCACGCAACCCAAACGCCGCGACGCGCGGCCGCTGCAGCGCCGCCGCCGCCGCTTCGGCGAGGGCCACGACGACGGCGAGGGGATCGGCCCAGTCGGACAGGTGTTGCTCGAAATGCGTGATGGCCTTGAAGTAACGGGCGCCCGCGGCCAGGCGGCGATTGCCCGCCAGCAGGTCGGCGTTCAGCCGTCCGAGCTCCGCGTTGGCGCGCGTCATGGCCTTGACGTAGACCGCCTGGGGCGTCTCGCCGCCCAGCCCGAGCAGCGTCGCATGCTCGGCCACGTCGGTCGCGAGCGCGTCCACGACGTCTGCAACCTGATCGGTAGTGAAGCCGAGACGCTCCGCGAGGCGCGGCGACAGCTCGTAGAAGACGTGGTTACCGGAGTAGCCGATGCGCTGCTCGCGCGCCACGGTGTCCGCGAGCTGCACGATGCCGATCAGCCAGGGGCATGTGACGGAGGCCGGCAGCGCGTCGGCCGCGAGATGGTGCAGCCAGATGGACTCCTGCAGATCGCGCGGCAGACGCCACCGTTCCGCGAGACGCCGGCCCGCAACCGTGTGATCGGCGCCGAGAATCGTGCGCTCGTGGTCGGCGATGTCGCCCCGGCTGTGATTCGCCTGGGCGGCGATCCGGTCGTAAGCCTTGGGGAAAACGGTGTCGAGGGCGACCTTGCCGAGATCGTGCAGCAGGCCGGCAACGAAGGCCGCCTCCGGGTCGATGCCGAGCTCGCGCCGCGCCCGCGCCAGACGGCGGCTCGCGCAGGCCACGGCGAGCGCGTGCTTCCAGAACTCGACGCGGTCGAACGCCGCCAGCGGGCTGTCCGCCCCGCGCTTGCCGAAGCAGTCGAACACGCTGGTCGCGAGCACGATGCTGCGCACCGCGGAAAAACCGAGCAGCGGCACAGCGCGCTCCAGCGTCGTGACGGGACCACGCACGCCCAGCGCCGCCGAGCCAGCGACCGACAGGATCTTCGCCGTCAGCGACTGGTCGGCGCGCAGCAGCCGGATGACATCGCTGGCCGACGTGTCATCGAGCACCGTCACCTGCAGCAGCTTGACGGCGACCACCGGCAGCGTCGGCAGGCTGTCCAGGTGCGACAGGACGAGTTCGGGCGAAGTTTCCACGGCTTCAGCCACGATGGCTCGCTCGCTCGGGCGTCTTGCCGACCAGCTCGGTGATGCGATTGACCAGTTGCTCGATGCTGAAGGGCTTCTGGATAAAGTCGTCCGCCCCGTCCGCCAGCAGCTTGTCCACGTGCTCGCGGTCGATGACGCCCGAGACGATGATGATCTTCACGTCCTTGAGCGACTCGTCGCTGCGGATGCTCCGGCAGACGGCGTTGCCATTGATGTCGGGGAGCATGTAGTCGAGCACGATCGCGTCGGGGTGAAACTCGCGCGTCCGCAGGCCGGCGTCGAAACCGGTGGCCGCGGTCTGCACCTCGAAGCGGCCGTCGCGCTCCAGAAGTTCGACGAGCATCTCGACGATCGCGGGATCATCGTCCACGACGAGCACCCGCGTCTTCCCCATCTCAAGCTGATCGAGGGGGATATTGTGCTCTTTCATGAACTGGATCAGGGCGTCGCGTGGGATCCGGCGGAAACGCGATCCCGGTACGCGATACCCCCGCAGCCGGCCACTATCGAAGCAACGTATAACCGTCTGCTGACTGAGGTTACAGATCTCAGCCACCTCGCCGGTGGTGAACACGCTCTTGAGAGGAATCAGCCCGTCGCGGTCCGCTCTAGTCATCAAACTGCTCGCAGCTTCCCCAATTTAACTATATTGACAAATATAGCACGTCGGGGAGCTTTTGGCAAGTTTAGGAACTTTGTGGCGCCAGGTTTACTGGTTTCGGCTATCCGCCGGCGGACTGGCGTCCGCAACGATTCAGATGAACCAAAAGTATTGCCACATCGGTTGGATGAATGCCGCTGACCCGTGCGGCCTGTCCGATGCTGGCAGGGCGTACAGCAGACCAGCGATCGACCGCTTCACGCCGCAACTGGGATACCGTTCCGTAATCGATTTCGGGCGGGATCGGTCGGTCCTCGAGGTCGCGGAATTGGCCAATCAGGCGTTGCTGCCTCTGGATGTAACCCTCGTATTTGACGGCGACTATGGCGCTTGCCCACACGTCCGGCGCGCCCGCGAAGGCGGCGAGTTCCGGGACTATGTGCCTGAAGCGCTCACCATCCTCCTCCGATCGACGGAGAAGCTCGCGCAACGCGCGGCCATCGTGGCGCGTGCGATTGATGATGTCCATTAACTCGTTTATTCGCAGATACTTGCGCTGGAACTGCGCCCAACGGGCATCGCTGACGAGCCCGATTTCGCGCCCCAGCGGTGTGAGGCGCTCGTCGGCATTGTCGTAGCGCAGATGCAGCCGGTGCTCAGCGCGGGAGGTGAACATGCGATATGGCTCGGTCACGCCACGGGTCACCAAGTCATCAATCATTACACCGATGTAGCCTTGGTCGCGACCAATGGTTATGGGACGCTGTCCGGATGCCAACCGGGCAGCGTTGATGCCCGCGATGATCCCCTGCCCGGCGGCCTCCTCGTAGCCGCTGGTGCCGTTGATCTGACCGGCCAGGAAGAGTCCGTGCACGTGACGCACCATGAGCGCGGCGTCGAGCTGCTCCGGCGGCGCGAAGTCGTACTCGATGGCGTAGCCCCACTGCACGATCCGCGCATGCGCGAGGCCGTCGAGCAGCGCGACGAGCTGCGCCTGCACGTCGCGCGGCAGAGAGGTACTCACGCCATTCAGATAGATGCGATCGCTGTCACGCCCTTCCGGTTCCAGATACACTTGGTGCTGGCGCTTGTCGGGGAAGCGCAGGATCTTGGTTTCCAGGCTGGGGCAGTAACGCGGACCGGTGGAGGCAATCTGACCGGTGTAGAGCGGCGCGCGGTAGAGGTTCGCGCGAATCAGCGCGTGGACCGCATCGTTGGTCGCTGTCAGCCAGCACGGCACCTGCGGCTGCGTGATCTGTCGCGTGAGGAACGAGAACGGCACCGGCCGCTCGTCGCCGCGTTGTTCCGGCAGGCCGGAGAAGTCGATACTGTCGCGCGCCACGCGCGGTGGCGTGCCCGTCTTCAGCCGACGGAGCTCGATCCCCAAGGCCTGAAGCGCGGCACTCAACCGCTGCGCTGGGGGTTCGCCCACGCGTCCGCCGGGCGTCTGCTCTTCGCCGGTGTGCATGAGGCCGCGCAGAAACGTGCCGGCGGCGACCACGACGGCGCCGCTGCGTAGCGTACGACCATCGTCGAGCACAACGCCGGATATGTGTCGTCGGCCGCCCGGGTCGGGGGGATCCGCGAGCAGCGCATCCACACCGGCTTCGATGATCGTGAGGTTCGGGCAGCTTTCCAGGTAGCGCGAGAGCGTGGCGCCGTAGAGCCGGCTGTCGGCCTGCGCGCGGGGCGCCCACACGGCCGGCCCCTTGCGGCGATTGAGCATACGGAACTGGATGCCGGTCTCGTCGGTAACGAGGCCCATCAGGCCGCCAAGCGCGTCGATTTCCCGCACGATCTGGCCTTTGCCGATCCCGCCGATCGCGGGATTGCAGGACATGCGGCCGATGGCGGTGCGCCGGTGCGTGACAAGCGCGGTGCGGGCGCCGAGGCGCGCCCCAGCCCAGGCGGCCTCGGCACCGGCATGGCCACCGCCGATGACGACGACATCATAGTCCCGCGTGCTCATCGCGTGAGATTGTACCGCCCGGCCGCCTCCGCGGGCCGGACGTGGGGGCGGCGTCACTCTGTCCGCGCGGGTCGCGACAAACTCTGAGGGCCGTGTTACGATCGGGCCCTCTTTGGCGTACGCGGGGCGTTGGTGACAGGTTCGCGAGGGCGGCAGGCGACATGGCAAGCAACCACGCACAGCAGCACGAGCCCGGCGCAGACGGTCATATGCCCTTGCCCGGGATCAAGACCCACACCTTCACCGACGCGATCGTCCACATCTTTCTCGACTCGAACCTCTCGATCATCCTGATTCTGCTTGCAGCCGTGCTCGGGGCTGCGGCGCTGTTCGTCACGCCGCGCGAGGAAGACCCGCAGATCATCGTCCCCCTGGCGGACGTGTACGTGAATTTCCCCGGGCACTCGGCGGCCGAGGTCGAGCAACTCGTGTCCACACCGCTGGAGAAGCTGCTCTACCAGATCGACGGCGTCGAGTACGTGTACTCGATGTCGCGCGAGGGACAGGCGATCATCACGGTGCGGTACTACGTCGGCGAGGACCGCGAACGCAGCCTGGTAAAGCTCTACAAGCGCATCGACGAGCACCTCGACCTCGCTCCGCCGGGCGTCACCGGGTGGGTCGTGAAGCCGGTCGAGATCGATGATGTGCCGATTGTGACGCTCACGCTGCGAGGAAGGGATCGAGGGAGCGAGAGATCAAGGGATCAAGGGGCCGGAGCGCCAGACGAGTACCTCTTGCGGCGTGTCGGGGAGGAACTTGTCGAACGATTGGCGGCGGTGAAGAACGTCTCGCGGGCGTATGTCATCGGCGGGCAGCCGCGGACGGCGTACGTGTACCTCGTACCCGAGCGCATGCAGGCATACAGCGTGTCACCGCTCGAGATCCAGCGGGCGATCACGGCGACGAACGTGATGCAGGTGGCGGGCGACTTCGCGCGGAACGATGCGCTGTTCCGCGTGGAAGCCGGTCGGGCACTGCACAGCCCAGACGAGCTGCGCGACCTGGTGGTTGGGGTGTTCGGCGACCGGCCGGTGTTTCTGAAGGATGTCGCCGACGTGGTGGATGGGCCAGCGGAGGCGACCAGCTACGTGCGGCACGGCTGGGGAATGGCGCGCGGGTTCATGCACGAGGCGGGATTCCCGGGGTCAATCGTAGGAAGGCACGAAGGCACGGAGGCACGGAGGCACGAAGGGAAAGAGCCGACGTCTTTGCCGGCCGTGACCATTGCCCTCGCCAAGAAGAAGGGGACGAATGCGGTTTGGGTGGCCGAAGACCTGCTGGCGGCGATGGAGAAGCTTACCGCCGAAGTTGTGCCGGACGACATCGACGTCGTGATCACGCGGAACTACGGGCTCACCGCCGATGCGAAGGTCGATGAACTCGTCGAGGCGCTCGCGGTCGCCATCTTCATCGTCATCGCGCTGTTGACGCTCGGGCTGGGGTGGCGCGAGGCGCTGATCGTAGCCGTCGCCGTACCGGTCGTGTTCGGGCTGACGCTGACCGTGAACCTGGTCTTCGGCTACACGATTAACCGCGTGACGCTGTTCGCGCTGATCCTGTCGCTGGGGTTGCTGGTCGATGACCCGATCGTCGACGTCGAGAATATCGCCCGGCATTTCGCGCTGCGCGAGCGCGCGACGCGCCGCATCGTGCTCGAAGCGGTCGCCGAAATTCGCCCGCCGCTGATCACCGCGACGCTGGCCGTGATCGTCTCGTTCCTGCCGATGTTCTTCATCACCGGCATGATGGGGCCGTACATGCGGCCGATGGCTTTGAATGTGCCGGTCACCATGGTCATGTCGATGGTGGTCGCGTTCACGATCACGCCGTGGCTGACTTATCACGTGCTGAAGCGGCACTACGCGAAGAGCCACGGAGCCACGGAGCCACGGAGCCACGCAGCAGCGGAGGCAGCGGATGAGGTCCATGATCTCGAAGTGTTGAAGCACAGCTTTTTGTACCGGCTGTTCTATCCGCTGATGGCGCCTTTGCTGCATTCGCGCGTGGCGGCGTGGGCGTTTCTGGGCGTGATGGCGCTCTTGATGGTTGGGGCCGCGGGACTGGCGGCGGTGCGGGCCGTGCCACTGAAAATGCTGCCGTTCGACAACAAGAATGAGCTGTTGCTCGTGCTCGACCTGGACGAAGGCACGACGCTCGAACGCACCGATGCGGCGGTGCGCGATTTCGAGCGCTACCTGAGCGGCGTGCCGGAAGTCACCGACTTCACATCGTACGTCGGCGTGGCTTCGCCGATGGATTTCAACGGGCTCGTGCGGCACTACTACTTGCGGCGCGGCGACAACGTGGCCGAGGTGCGCATTGACCTGGTCGGCAAGAAGCACCGCAAATATCAAAGCCATGCGCTCGGGCTGCGTATGCGCGACGACCTGACGGCCATTGCCGACCGGCATGGCGTGCGGCTCAAGATCGTCGAGGTGCCGCCGGGGCCGCCGGTGATTTCCACGATCACCGCCGAGGTCCGCGGACGGCCGGACCATTCGTATGATGATCTGATCGCGGCCGCGAAGACTGTGCGGGCACGGCTCGAACGCGAGCCCGGTGTGGTTGACGTTGACGATATGGTCGAAGCCGATAGCCCGAAGCTCGTGTTCGTGACGGATCGTGAGAAGGCGGCGCTCAACGGCGTATCGGTCGCCGAGATCGCCAGCACGTTGCAGATCGCACTCGGCGGCGCGACCGCCGGCACAGTGCAACTGGCCGGCGAGCGCAATCCGCTGCGGATCGAGATACGGTTGCCGCGTGTGGAACGTTCCAGTGCGGCGGACCTGGCCGCGATCCATGTCAAAGGGCTGAGCGGAGCGCTGGTGCCGCTGGCGGAGCTGGGGCGCTGGGAGACGCAGAAGACCGACAAGACGATCTACCACAAGAACCTGGAGCGAATTGTCTACGTCTTCGGCGAGACGGCGGGCCGCACGCCGGCGGAATGCGTGGTGGATATTCAGGCAGACCAGCGCATCGACTACACCCCCCTGCCTCCCAGGGTGGGGTCAGGGGGCGGGTCAGGCGCCCAAGCGCGCGCCGTGGCCGGCCGGACGTTTCTCACGAATGGTGGCGGCATTCCTTGGTCTGTCCCCGACGGCATCCGCGTGAACTTCGCCGGCGAGGGCGAATGGCAGATCACGCTCGATGTCTTCCGCGACCTGGGCCTAGCGTTCGCGGCGGCGCTTGTCGGCATCTACATCCTGCTGGTCGCGCAGATGGGCTCGTTCGTCATTCCGGTCGTCGTGATGATGGCGATTCCGCTGACCGTGATCGGCATCATGCCAGGCTTCTGGTTCCTGAACCTGTTTGCGCCCCACGTCGGCGCGTACGCCGATCCGGTGCTGTTCACGGCGACAGGCATGATCGGCATGATCGCGCTGTCGGGGATCGTGACGCGCGACAGCATCATCCTGGTTGATTTCATCCACCTGTCGCTGAAGCGCGGTCGGTCGCTGTTCGATGCGATCATGGAGAGCCGTGTCGTGCGCCTGCGGCCGATCCTGCTGACGACGGGGGCGGCGATGCTGGGAGCGGCGCCGATCACGATCGACCCGATCTTCTCGGGGCTGGCGTGGGCACTGATCTTCGGGCTGTTCGCGTCGACCGTTTTCACGCTGTTCGTCATTCCGGTCGTGTACTGGCTGCTGTACGAAAAGAAGCCGGGACACGGGCTGCCGCTCTTGTCCGAGAATGAGTAACTCACGAATCGGCGTGCCACCGCTGACGATCTGGCAGCGCCGCAGCGGTGCGCGTCGGCAAGCGCATGGCGCACAACTGCTTACATAGAATGCACTTGCGATCCAACTGTGCTCTTGGCACGGCGCATGCTCTTCCTCTTGGCGTTGACGCCGCCGACTGGGTGGCGTGTGAAGCGAAGAGGACGCAACTGGAGGTTTGATCATGTTCGTGCTGCAACGCTTCGCCCGGCCGTTCATCCCTGAGCTGCACCGCGAGCTGGAGCGCGTTTTCAACGGCGCCCTGCACGCCGACGACTGCCGGTGCCAGACCACGACGTCCACCGCGCCGGCGGTGAACCTATGGGAAGAGGACGAGCACTTCGTCGCTGAGGTCGAGGTACCGGGGTTGTCCATGGAGAACCTGGAGCTCGTCGTGCGCGGTGAGGAGCTGAGCATCAAGGGCCAGCATCCGGACCGCCGCGACGAGAAAGTCGGGTATCATATAAAGGAGCGGAGCGGCGGCACGTTTGTACGTCTGCTGGCCCTGCCGGCGAAAATCGACACCGAGCGCGTCGACGCGACGCTCAAGGATGGTGTGTTGAAGGTCGTCCTGCCGAAGGCCGCCTCGGCCAAGGCCCGCAAGATTGCGGTGCAGGCGGCGTGACGACCGCGACTGGAGTTGCCGGGTGCGGACCCGGCGGCTGGGGTCGGCGCGGCAGGACCATGAGAGACAGGCCATGCCGACGTACGAGTACCAGGCTGAAAGACCCGAGGCCGGCTGCGAGCACTGCCGGCAGCGTTTCGAGGTGCAGCAGTCGATGCGCGACGAGCCGTTGAAACGCTGCCCGCAGTGCAACGGGCCGATCGTGCGGCTGATCTCAGCCTGCGGCATCAGCACGCAGATGTCGGAGCGTGCGATGCTGAGCGACAAGAACCTGAAGGCGAAGGGCTTCACCAAGCTGGTCAACGAGGGCGGCGGAAAATTCCGCAAGGTGACGTGAGCGGGAGTCAGGGACGGACTGGCGTGTGGGCGATGGGGCGCGTGGCCAGCAGATAGAAGAAGAACGCCGCCCCGAGGATATTCGTCACCACACCGACGGGGAGTTCTGTAACCGGCAACAGGCGGGCGATGCCGTCGCAGACGGACAGAAACGCCGCCCCAATCAGCAGCGACCCCAGCAGTAGCGGCAAGGTGCGGACACCGAACAGCGCGCGGCCGATGTGCGGGACCATCAGCCCGACAAATCCGATCGGGCCGCAATTCGCCACGATCACCGCTGTAAGCAGGCCAACGGCCGCATAGCAGCTCCAGATCGTCCAGCCGACGCGTACGCCGCGGGCAGCCGCCCAATCGTCGCCGAACGTGAGCAGATCGAGCGCCCGGTGCCCGCCCGCCGCCAGCAGAAGCACCGGCAGCAGCACGACCGCGATTTCCAGCGCGGCGCGCGGCCGCAACGTGCTCAGCGATCCCATCATCCACGTCACGATGTCGTTGGTAATTGCCCGGTCCGCGAGGAAGAAGACCAGCAGAATCCCGGCCGAGCACATATAGGCAACGCACACGCCCGCGAGCAGCAGCCGGGCCATGTCGCGCCCGCGCCGCAGGCGACTCAGCGCATACACGACCCCCATCGCGGCCAGCGCGCCGGCGAAGGCGAGCAGCGTCAGCGGCGGAGCCTGCGCGGCCGCCCCGCCCCGCCAGCCGGCCAGGAACCCGATGGCCGCCCCGAGCGACGCGCCGCTGGCGATGCCCAACGTGTACGGCTCGGCGAGCGGATTCCGGAAGAGCGTCTGGAACACGACCCCCCCCACCGCCAAACCTGCCCCGGCACACGCCGCCAGCAACGCGCGCGGCACACGCAAGTGCCAGAAAATGTAGGACGGCTCATCGGCGGCGAAGATCTCAGACCAGGGAATCCAGCTTGGTCCCAGCAGCGTCGTGGCAGCGACGACCACCACAACGACCGGCAGGAGGACCAGGAAGCGGAACGCGGTCGGGCGCGCAGGCATCCGTCACGGTTCCCACGGAGTCTTTTTCTCGAGGTCGACGTCGTAGAAGGGCATGGCCACCATCCAGGCCGCATCCCTGCCCAGCTTGGTCGCCTCGGCGTCCTCGGCGACGACGTCCCCGGTCTCGGTCACTGGGCGGGCCCGCTCGGTCAGGCGGCCCTCCGGCTCGCTGCTGCCCGGCCAGAGGCGCGCGGTTTCGGACGGGGCGGCGGGATCGATGACCTTCAGCCGCATGCGCACGGCCGCGTGCAGGACCGGCGCGGTCGGCTCATCGCGCATCTGCAGCCGATCGATGCGGATGTAGAGCACCTGCTGGGCATTCAGGCGGCGGCCGACCTTCTGCAGGCTCCACTTGGCGAAGTCGCGGTTCTGGTGGCGCAGCTTCATGACCTCGTCCTGCGGAATGAGCTGCGCTTTCACTTTGTGGTCGCGGAAGATCTCGGCCAGCTTTTCGCAGAGCGCCTGCGTGAAGACGGGGTTGTCCTCTTCGGGGCGCGCGGGCTCCACCAGCACGGCCAGGCGACCCTCGGTGAGCTTGAACTCCGCCTGCTGAATCCGTGGCGGGCTGAGGAAGTAGGCGGCGGCGGAGACGATGTTGCAGCCCGGCACGCCGAGCAGGCCAAGTGCGCCGGACACGCAGAGCAACAGCGCCCGCGCAACCGCGACGGATCTAGTCGATGCAGTCGCAGGCATGTTATCTCACCGGCACCTGGTGGTCGTAGAACTTCACCGCGACATCCTGGGCGAAGGCGGTCAGCGTCGCGGCACGAATGGCGCGATCGGTCGATCCATAGCGGCCCGGACCATCGGGTGGATACACCGTGCGGGCATCGCCCTGATAGGCGGCCTGCGAGTTGGGGTACTCGGTGTTGTACACCCGGAGCGCCGCCGTGATGTGCCCGCGGTAGAGGTACGGGCTCTCGGGCTCACGTGTTGTGTACTGGGTCAGCTCGATCTCGAGCACGCGGTCGGCGCCGAAGCGCTTGCCGAGCGCGGCCGGGTCCATCGTCGCCCAGTCGCGCTCGGTGCGCTGGAACTCGGTGATCTTCCGGGGATCAACCACCGACACGCCCTTGACGTTGGCTTCGAGGGCCACGCGCACATGATCGGCGACCTCCCAGGCCAGGTTGGCGTTCTCGAACAGCAGCTCGTCCGGAGCGCGCACGACAATACAGGCCGTCTTGTCTATCAGGTAGGGATACTCCGCCGGGACCGTCTTCGTCTGCTCGGGCAAAAACAGCGCCAGGGCGCGGCAACCCGCCAGCGAGATCGCCAGGGTCACGAGAAGCAACGTCGTCGCTACGCGCATCATCACCAACCCGCCTTCCCACGCCGCGGCCCCTGTGGCCGCACACGGTCCGCACACCATACCAAGCCGGCTCCGGGTTGGGTAGCCGACGCTGCCCCGGCCGGGCAGTAGAATGAAGCGTCGGGCGCCGGGACCGGCCGGGCCGCACGCAGCGCGGCCGGCGGCCCTACCGAGGTTGCCGCATGCCGTCCACGGGCACGGACACGTCCGAGCGTTTCACGATGCTCTGCCTCAAGTGCGGGCGCGTGCTGGCGGCGCGACGCGAGTGGATCGGCCGCGATGTGCGGTGCCCGCAGTGCGCGGAGCTGATGCGCGTGCCGACGCCGCGGGCGGACGGGCAGCCGGCCAAGGCCGTCCTGCCGCCGATCGGGGGCAGCGCGCTGCGCTTCCAGTTCGGCTGCCCGCGCTGCGAGACCCTGCTGGAGTCCGAGGGCGCCCAGAGCGGCCGCGTGGGCACCTGCCCGACGTGCGCAGCCCAGTTCACCGTACCGCGCTTCACGGCGGGGATGCACGGCCTGCCGATCGCGAAACTCCTGGTCAGCGATGATCAGGATCCGACGCCGCTGCACGCGTACGCGGCGAGCGGACGTGACGCGCCGCGAATCCACCGGCGCGGCGACGGACTCCTGGAGATCGAGTGCCCCCGCTGTCGGACGCACTGCGACATCTCCGCGAATGTCTGCGTGGAATGCGGCACGCCGTTCACGATTGAGGGCGTGCCGACGGTCGCGTCCGTCCGCGCGGACCCATTGGGCACGGCTGCGTTGATCGTGGGGATCATCTCGATTCCGCTGTGCATGCTGTTTGTGCCGGGGGGGCTGGCCGCCGTGCTCGGGCTGATCGGGCTGCTGCGGGCGCACCACGCGCGGCCGGGGCGCGCCCTGGCAGGCTTCATCATGGGGGTGATCAGCCTGGCGCTGGGGCTGATGATCCTGTACCTGTAACCACGCGACTGGCTGGGACAGACGCTCAGTCAACCCGGAGCAGCTCGTCCACGGTCACATGCGCCAAGTCCGGGGCCAGGCGGGCCACACCGGGCAGCGATGCCGGCGTGCCGATGCCGAACACGGCCATGCCGGCCCGGCGGGCGCTCTCGATGCCGGCCTGGGCATCCTCGATGACCAGGCACTCGACCGGCGGCAGTCCCAGGCGCCGAGCGGCGAGCAGGAACACCTCCGGATCCGGCTTGGAGCGCGTGATGTCATTCCCGTCCGCGACCGCGTCGAACCAAGCGTGCAACCCGAGCCGCTCCATGATGATCGGGACGTTCTTGCTGGAAGACGCGACCGCAGTCTTGATCCGCCGGCGACGCAGCTCGGCCAGCGTGTCCACGACGCCCGGCAGCAGGTCGGCCGGCGTGAGGCGCTGCAAATAGGTGAGGTAGATGGAGTTCTTACGCTCGGCCAGGGCGGCTTTCTCGGCGGACGTGTATTTGCGGGTCGCACGCTCCAAGACGATCTCCAGGCTCTCCATCCGGCTGATGCCGCGCAGCCGCTGGTTGATGGAGCGGTCGAAGTGGATGCCCTCGGCGGCGGTAAGCTGCTGCCAGGACTGAAAGTGCAATTCGTCGGTCAGCACGAGCACGCCGTCGAGATCGAAGATCACGCCACGAATCATCGCCGCCTCCGAACCGAGTAACAAAGGGGGCAGGTAACAAGGTAACCAAGAGGGCCGCTGCGGTCCAAGCCAGCCGTGCCACCCGGCAAAACCGAACACCGCTTGCCAGCGGCGGCGCGCGGCGGCAGACTGCCCGGACTATGGCAGAATTGGCTAGATACTGGACGCCCGTGGAAGCGGCCCGGCGGCTCGGCGAGCAGGCCGGGCAGTTGCACGCGGCCGAGTTCGCTGAGGTCCGCAACCTCGACTTCGTGTTCGCCCCGAGCGAGCTGTACCCCCTGGCCCCGCACGCCCGCCCCCCACTGCCGCGCATCGCCGCCTTCGCCGTGGACATGGACGGCACGAGCACGACCACGGAGCCGCTGGCCCTGAACGCGCTCGAGTACATGGTTCGGCGCATTACCGGCCGGCTGGAGGTCGCGCAGTGGCCCGGACTCGACGAGCGACTGGACCATCCACACGTCGTCGGCAACAGCAATTTCCGGCACACCGAGTTCCTCGTGCAGCGCTATCGCGATCAGATCGACCGCGCGGCGTTCGCCCGGGCGTTCATCGAAGCCGTCGCCTGGACGCTGGCGAACATGACCGACGCCGCCCGGCGGCGCGACGTGCTGCGCACTGCCGGTCATTGCGGGCTGGGCGCCCTGCTGGCGGACAGTGCATTTCGTCGGCTGGTCGAGGGCGGCGCGCTGGACATCGAGGCGGTCGGACAGCACGTGGCGCCGCTGGTCGCGAAGTACGGGCCGGCGTTTCAGCCACCGCACGAGAGCGAACAGGTGGCGGCGGCGCTTGACATCTACTACATGCGCTACCATGCGATCCTGGGCACGCTTGAACGCGGCGCGGCGCCCCAGGGGCTCGTCGCGCCCATGCCCGGCTACGAGGTTTTCGTGCCACTGATTAAGGGCTGGCTCGGCCCGGAGTGCGATGCGCTCTACGAGCCGCTGCGCGCCCATCTGCTGCAGCAGCCGGCGCTGGGACACACGGCGGCGGAGCTCGACCGCTACCGGCCGCGACTGGCGCGCCTGGCGGAGCACTTCCGCCGGCAGCCGGCGAAGCTCGCGCTCGTGACCGCGTCCATCGCGTACGAGACGCACGCGTGTCTGCGGGCGGTGCTGCGCGAGATGGCGGTGCGGGTGCAGGACTGGCCGGTGCCGGCCGATTGCCGCGCGCGGGTCGCCGAGGGTCTGGCCGAGGAGCACACGGTGTTCGACGGGCTGGTGTGCGCGTCGGACGCATGGGAGGCGCGCCTGAAGCCGCATCGCGATCTGTACAGCCTGGCGCTGTTTCAGATGTCGGTGCCGCGGGCGGACTACAATGCCTGCATCGGCTTGGAAGACACGGAGCCGGGCATCATCGCGCTGCGGGCGGCGGGCATCGGCTGCGCCATCGCGCTGCCCAATCGCGACACACAACGGCAGGACTACCGGGCCGCCACCGAAATCGTCCGCGGCGGGCTGCCGGAATTGATCCTGGCGCGAAACCTCTTGCTGGCGGACGACGCGTAGCGGCCTGCGGGCCACGAAGGTCAGGCACATGGGCGATTACGACACCTGGCAGGTCGTGAACACAAGTCCCGACCCCCACACGCTCGGGCAGTGGAACAGCGTGTGCACGATCTCCAACGGCTACCTCGGGCTCAAGGGCAATCTCGCCGAGCAGCGCGACGGCTACGAGCCGGTCACGCTGATCAACGGCGTGTTCGATGAGCTCGACATGTTCGGCCAGTTGCGCTGCACGGCGGAGGACCGGCGTTATCTCGACCCGCGCTACTTCGACACCGCCGGCAAGAGCCCTGCCGTCGCCAACCTGCCGAGTCCGCTGTTCGTGCAGGTCTTCGTCGGCGAGCGTGAAATCTCCCTTGGCCGCGGCGCCGTCAGCAATTTCGCCCAGGCGCTCGATCTCGCGACCGGCGTGTATCGCTACAGCTTCGAGCATCGCGACGGCGACGGCCGCACGACGCGGATCGAGATGGAGCGCTTCGCGTCGCTGAAGCACGCCCACCGCGTCTTCATGCGCTACGCCATCACGCCGCTGGATCACGAGGCCCCCATCCGCGTGCACTCCGGCATCCAGGGGCGCGTCCGCTCGAACACGACCGGCGAGCGGCAATTCTCGGTGACGGAGCTGTGGGCGTGGCCTCCGGAGCGTTGCCGGCTGACCGCGCACACGCCCGCGCGCGAGCATGATGTACGGCTGGGCGTGCTGCACACGCTGCGCGGCGGCGCGGCGGACGAAACCGCCGGCGTTGCGGAACACGATGCGGTGTACACGCGCTTCATATATCGCCAGCCCGCGCGGGGCAGGACCATCACGCTCGATCGACACGTGGTGCTGGTGTGCTCCGAAGATCTGCGGCACGGGGTGGTCGCGGACTTGGAGGCGGAGCTGGACGCGGCGGCGGCGCAGGGTTACGACGCCGCGCTGGAAGAGCAACGCGCGGCGTGGCGCGGCTTGTGGGAGCGCTGCGACGTGCAGATCGAGGGGGATAACCCGGCCCAGCTCGGCCTGCGCTTCTGCCTGTACCACCTGCTGGCGGCGGCGCCGCGCTTCACCGACCGGCTCTCGGTGCCGGTGAAGCTGTTGACCGGCGAGTACTACCAGGGCACGACGTTCTACGACACGGACGTCTACATTCTGCCGTTCTACACGTTCACGCTGCCGGAGCTGGCCCGGACGTGCCTGAACTATCGCTACGAGGGGCTGCGCGCCGGGCGCGAAATCGCTCAGCAACTCGGTGTCGAAGGCGCGAAGCTGGCGTGGCAGGCCGGGCCGCGCGGCGAGGAATGCCTCGGCCGCTGGTGGCGCTTCACGCACACGAACATCCACATCAACGCCGACGTGGCGTACGCGCTGCAGCAGTACTATTGGGCCACCGGCGATCTGCGTTTCATGGCCGAGCGCGGCATCGACCTGCTGGTCGAGACGGCCCGGTTCTTCGCGACGCGGGCCCGCCACGACGCCGCGCGCGACCACTACGACCTCCACGACGTCGCCGGACCGGACGAGGGACATTGCGAGAGCACCAACAACTTCTATACGAATTACCTCGCGCGGCTCAACCTGCGGTTCGCGGCGGACATGCTCGCGGAGCTGGCAGCATGGGACCCCTCCGCCCACGCCGCCGCCGTCCGCCGGGTCGCGCTGCGCCCCGGCGAGCCGGAGAAATGGCGACAGGTGGCCGCGCGGCTGACATTATTGCAGGACGCGAAGACCGGCGTGTATGAGCAGTATGCGGGGTTCTTCCAGCTCCCGCCGGCGCCGCCGGAGCTGCTCGAGCAGCGGCGCGTGTGGTTCGTGACGGTGGCGCCGTACCAGGCGCTGAATCAGCCGGACGTGCTGATGGCCATGGCGCTGTTGCCGGACAATTTCGACGCGGACACACTGCGCGCGAACTGGGAGTACTACCGCGACAAGAGCCTGAACTTCTCGTCGATGAGCTTCGTGATCAACGCGCTGAACGCGGTGGACGTCGGCGAGCCCGCCGCGGCGTACAAGCACTTCATCATTACAACCGGCATGGACCTGGATGAAGCGCTCACGGGGCGGCGCGACACGTACGCGGGCCTGCACGGCACCGCGGCGGGCGGGGCGTGGCTGGCGGCGGTGCGCGGGTTTGGCGGCGTGCGGCTGAGCCACGACGAGCTGCGCATCGATCCACACCTGCCGCCGCAGTGGCGTTCGCTGCGCTTCAACCTGGTGCTGCGCGGGACGGTGGTGCGCGTCGCGATCGATCCGCACGAGGTGGCGCTGACGGCCGAGGCCGGGCGGCGGCTGGACGTGCCCATCCTCGTCGGCGGAAGGACGGTGGCGCTGCGTGCCGGTGAGACCGTGGCGGTGCGGTACGCGGAGTGAACGCGCGGCTGGTCAGCCGCAGGCCGCGCGAGCAGTCTGCTGTTGCGGCGGGTGCGGGGCATGAGCCGCCACCCGCCGTCATTGGCCGGAGGAATGCACGATGAGACGCACGTGTCTGGCGCTGGCGGCGGGGCTCCTGGCGGGGCTGGCGGGCTGCGCGGCGAACTCGATCAGCGGGTCGGGCAGCCGCTACGCGCAGGTCTTCCAAGGCTCGATCAGCATTGTCGGCGAGTCGCACGAGGTCACGATCCAGAGCGGCTCGAAGGTGCCGAAGCTCTCGATCCTGGGCGAGGATGTCCGCGTGACCATCGAGCCGGGGGCCGCGGTCGTCAAGATCGAAGTCGCCGGCGACGACAACGAGATCATCTGTCCCGAGGGGCTGAACGTCGAGTTCGCAACGACCGGGGACGACAACAAACTGATCCGGCGATAGCGCCGGCTACCAAACGTAGGTCGTCGTCGCCCCCGCGCGGCGCGGCGCGATCAACTTGCCATCCCCACAGCGGGCCGGGCGCAGCGGGCCGCGCGCGCCGTGCAGAGTCAGGCGGCCATGCCCCTGGGCCGCGATCTGGATGGGCTCGTCCGCGGGGCCACTCAGCGGCAACCGGATGATCACCCGCGTCGTGCAGTCCAGAAACCGCCGGCCGTTGCGCCGCACCTGCAGGCCCTTGCCCAGACGCACCGCGTAGATGTCGCCGCCGACGCGGACGTTGCGCAGGCCGGCCGCGGGGAACATCACCGAGCCCAGCCGCAAATAGCCGGCGGGCTCCACGTCAATCAGCTCCTGAAACGCGACGTACGCAAGCAGGCCGCCCCAGTGATACAGCCGGGCCGCGTTCCAGACATCGCCGCCGGCACCCGTCTCGGCGTTGTAGTTCTCGTATACGCCGCCGTCGGCCCGCCAGTTGCGCATGAACAGGTCGAGGCTGCGCCGTGCCAGCTCCGCCGCTTCGGTGTCGAAGCGGTAGCGCCGCAGACCTTCGGCGACGAGGAAATTCAGCGGGCCCCAGACGCGGCCGCGCCAGTAGTCGTTGTCCGGGTACGCCGGATCGCTGCGTGCGATGGAGGGGATGACGAACTCGCCCCAGAACTCGCCTTCGTTGAGCAGGTGCTCCTGCACCAGGCGCGCCGCGCGGTCGGACGGGGCGACGCCGGCCAGCAGCGGGAAGAACGACGTCGGTGCCCAGCGGTCGGAGTAGCGTCCGTCCCAGTGCCGGTTGCAGTACAGCCCATGCTCTTCGTCCCACAAATGCCGGTTGATGCGCTGGGCCATGGTCGTGTGTTCGCGCCGATAGCGGGCGGCGTCCGCGCGGCGGCCGAGACAGGTCGCGACGCGGGCGAGGGCTTCGCAGTCGAGCGCGTAGTAGCTGCTGAGGGCCACATCGTCGAGTTCGAGCGTGTGGGCCCGCTCGTTGAAGACCACGCCGTCAAAGAGCGGTGAGTTGTCGAAGCCGGATTCGTACATCGCGGCCTGGCGCGTGAACTGCAGCTTCTGGTTGTAGGGCACGAGCTGCGGGAACTCGTAGTCCACCGGGTCGGAACCCCAGGCCAGCAGGCCGCGCGGCCCGCCGGCGCGATGCTTCATCCAGTACGCGTGCCAGCGACACAGGCGCGGGTACATCGTGCGCAGCCACGCGCGATCGGGGGCCGCGCATTGCGTCTTCCAGATCGCGTACGCCCCCAGCGGCGGCATCGAGCGATCCAGCGACGTGGCCCCGTGCGCCATGTAGTAATTCGGCACGTGGCCCAGCTCGTCGATGGCCGCGGTCACCGTCTCGAGATTGAGGCGCGCCAGCTCGGGCGCGGCGCAGGCGGTCATCGTCGCGACCAGGTACGTGTCCCAGCAGAACACCAGCACGCCGCGCCAGTCGTAGCACCAGTCACGACTGACCGGCGAGGACGCCAGGCACCGCCGGGTGTCATAGAGCGTGTTCCAGGTGACCGCCGAAAGCAGCGCCGTGGGAGCATCGGCCAGCGCGCCCGTGGCCGACAGCGTACAGCGTCGCAGCGCGCTGAACGTGCCGGGGGCCGCGTCGGTCGGCTTCCCGGGCGCGCGGCTGCCACGCGGGGGAGCAAGGGTCAGTTGCGCCGCCCGGCCCGCCGCTCCGATGGCGTACGGCTCGGCGACGTTGACGAAGTAGTCGCGCGGCCAAGTCGCGCCGCGCAGCCGCACACCCCACCCAGCAAACGTGCCAGCGGTCGGCGCCTTCCGCGTCGGCGTCTCGCCGACGGGAACGGCAAAGAGGAACACGACGCGCTGCCGGGTTTCGGCTAGCGGCGCCACCGTCAGTTGCAGGCGACCGTCCGTCCCGATGGCTGCGACCCGATACGGCACGCCACCGGCCTTGAACTCCAGTTGGGCCGGCAACCCCAACGGCGCATGCGGCCCCAGCCGCGTGACGTCGCTCCAGCGGAACTGCTCATAGAGCTCACCGATCTTCTTGCTGTCGGGTGCCGGCGGCGGGACGGACTCGTCCCAGAGCGCGAAGCGCACGGCCAGCACCGTGCGCCCCCGATCGAGGTACACAAGCCGGTTAAAGCCCTGAAAATCCCACGTGTTCCAACCGGTTGGCGTGTGCGTAATCGCGTTCATGGGGTGCACTTTTCGCCGCTGCGAGCGCCCGCGTCAAGCCGCCACGCCGCCGGGCCCCGACGCTGGTACAATGGAGGGACGAGCATTGGGAGTGGCATGTGTCCAGCCCGCCGGCCTCAACCAGCCCAGCGGCGACGCTGCGGGAGCCGCCGCGCCGACCGTTTCTGCGTCAGCCGACGCTCTACCCGGGTCTGTATACGTGGTACGTGTTCGTGTCCGCGCTGGACGTGCTGTTCACGTGGTTGATCCTGGCCGCGGACGGCGAGGAGGTGAACGCGCTGGCCGACTGGATCATCCGCAATCACAGCCTGCCGGGGCTGGCGGTGTTCAAGTTCGCCACCGTGGTGCTGGTGCTGCTGATCTGCGAGGTGGTCGGGCGGCGACGATTTCAGACCGGCGCCAAGCTGGCCCGCTGGGCCGTGGTGCTGAGCGGCTTTCCGGCGGTCGTGGGCGCGGCGCACCTGCTCCGCATAGCCCTGGGGCATGCCGGCCCGCTGGCCGCCCCGCTGCCGTGACCCAGCCGACCGCGACACAGGATGGTGTGCTGAGCGTGTAATGGAAGCGGATATTCTCAGAATCGTGGACGTGAATGTGAACCGGCTGCGCGAGGCGCTGCGGGTGATCGAGGATTATGCGCGGTTTGCGCTGGACGACGGCGACGCCGCCGGGGCGGTGAAACACTGTCGACATGAGCTGCAGTCGATGGTCCAGGCGCTCGGCGCGGACGGGCTGCTGGCGGCGCGCGACATCGTTGGCGACGTAGGACGCGACTTGAAGACGCCCGGTGAGCTGCGCCGCGACTCGACCGAGGACGTGGTGCGGGCCGCATTCGGGCGCGTGAGCGAGGCGGCCCGCGTGCTGGGGGAGTACGGCAAGATCGTGTCGGAGCCGGCCGCCGCGGCCGCCGAGGCCCTCCGCTATCGCGCCTACGAGCTGGAGCAACGCGTGGTGCTGCGCGGCGCGCTCCGCCGGCGGTTTCGTGGCGTGCGGCTGTACGTGCTGTTGACCGAGGCGCTGTGCCGCGGACCGTGGCTGGCGACGGCGGAGGCGGCGATCCGCGGCGGCGCGGGTTGCCTGCAACTGCGCGAGAAGGAATTGCCGGACGGCGAATTACTCCGGCGGGCACGGGCGCTGCGCGAGCTGACGACGACGCACGGCGTGCTGCTGGCGATCAACGACCGGCCGGACATCGCCCGGCTGGCCCGCGCGGACGCCGTCCATGTCGGGCAGGATGACCTGACGGTGCGCGAGGTGCGGCACATTGCCGGCGGCGGGATCCTGGTCGGCAAGAGCACGCACACACTGGAGCAGTTCGAGGCCGCCCGGGCCGAGGACCCGGACTACTTGGCGGTCGGGCCGATGTTCCAGAGCGGCACGAAGCCACAGAAGCACATCGCCGGCCCGGAGATGCTGCGCGCAGCGCGGGCCCGCACCGATTTGCCGCTGGTGGCGATTGGCGGCATTACGGCGCGCAACGTCGCGGAGATTCGGGCCGCCGGCGCTACGTGCATCGCGGCTTGCGCGGCTGTAATCGGCGCGGATGATGTCGAGGCCGCGGCGCGGGCCTTGTGCGGCAACTTGGCCGGCGGGAGCGTGCGATGAGCCGGCAGCGACTCGACGACCTCAAGGCCGGTGGTGTTCCGGGGGCGCGGCCGGCGGCTTCACCGGTGCGGCCGACCGCGCGGGCACTGGCGGAGGTCGTCGGCGGACAGGAATCGCGCTGCGACAAGCTGGTCTACTGGTCGCTGGAGACGCCGTTCGATGATGTCTGCGCGCAGCATGAGGTCCGTCCGCGAAGCCTGCTGCGGCCGCTGCACTACAACGTCGGCGGTGGACATCCGGCCGTGGTGGACGCCCGACGGACAATGATTCTGGACATCGAGACCGGCGGGTTCAGCGGAGCGCCGGTGTTCCTGATCGGCCTCGCCTTGCTGGACGACCGGCCGTTGCGCGTGCGGCAATTCCTGGCCCGCGACTACCCGGAAGAAGAGGCCATCCTCCGCGCGCTGGCCCGGCTGACCACCGAGCGCGACACGTGGGTCACGTTCAACGGCAAGAGCTTCGACGAGCCGTTCCTACGCGACCGCGCGACGATCCACCGCGTCCGACTGACGCCGCCGCGCCTGCACGTGGATTTGCTGCACGCCGCCCGGCGAGTGTGGCGGGGCCAGGTGCCAAACTGCCGGCTGGGGACGCTCGAAGAGCACATCCTGCACCGCCCGCGGGTCGGGGACGTGCCCAGCAGCGACGTGCCGGACCTGTTCCACCACTTCATCCGCACGGGCAACGCCGCCCCCCTGCGGCCCGTGCTCGTCCATAACCAGATCGACCTGGTGTCGGCGACGGAGCTGCTGCTGCGACTGGTGACCGCGAACGCGTAGGGGTGTGCGCAACCGGGGACAGCAAAGCTCCGCTTTGCTGCGGCAAACCAGAGGTTTGCCGTCCCCCGGGGCGGCGCGCAACCGTGGTTCTGCGCGGTGGACGCGCGCCTCCGTAACGCCGTTTGCCGGCCTATGATCTGCCAGGGTACACTTTGTGCGTGGGTCGAACCCCCACCTGCCTGGAGTAATGTATGCGCAACCGCACCGCCTCAGTCGTCGCTGGTCTGATCGCCATCTGTGGGGCGTGGTCGCTCGTCGCCCAGGAGCCGGCCAGCCGGCCCGCGTCGCCCTTTGCGGCCGAGGCGTACCTGGAACACATCAAGTATCTCGCCAGCGACGATCTGGAGGGACGTCAGCCGGGCACCGAGGGCATCGAGCTCGCCGCCGAGTACATCGCCCGCCATTTCGCCGAGGCCGGTCTCGAGCCCGCGGGCGATGACGGCACGTACTTCCAGACGTTTGAAGTGAAGCGCGGCAAGAAGCTGGTGGACGGCGCGGCGGTGCTGAAGGTGGACGGAATCGACCGGCAGTGGCAGTTTCGCAAGGACTGGATCGCGTTGCCATTCTCCGACACTGACGAGGTGGAGGGACCGCTGGCGTTTGCGGGATATGGAATCTCCGCTTCGGCCTACGAGTATGATGACTACAAGGACTTTGACGCGACCGACAAGGTCCTGCTGATCTTCCGTTACGAGCCGCGCGCGCAAGACCCGGAGGCTGCGTTCGGCGGCAAGACCCCCTCGCGCTACGCCGAGTTCGCACGAAAAGCCCGGGTCGCATACAAGGAAGGCGCCAAGGCGCTGTTGATCGTGAACCCGCCACAGCACGAGCCGTCGGACGACACGCTGTTCGTCTTTGACGAGGATCTGAGCAACCGGACGTGCGCTCTGCCCATGGTCCACGTATCGCGCGAACTCGCCCAGGCCCTGCTCGACAAGGCCGGGCTCGGTACCCTCGCGGAGTTGCAGGCCAAACTGGAACGGGAGCGCAAGCCGCTCTCTGCCGACATGAACCTGCACATCACGCTCAAGCCCGGCATCCGGCCGAACAAGCTCGCCGCGCGCAACGTGGTCGGCCGCCTGAAGGGCACCGGCGACACCACGGACACGATCGTCATTGGCGCGCATTACGACCACTTGGGCAACGTGCCGAGCCGCATGGGCGGAGCTGACGAGCCGCAGATCCACAACGGGGCCGACGACAACGCGTCCGGGACGGCCGGCGTGCTGGAGATGGCCCGCGTGCTGGCCAAGGAGCCCAAGCTGCGCCGCGACGTGATCTTCGTCGCGTTCAGTGCCGAAGAGATGGGCCTGCTCGGCAGCGCCCACTTCGTGGACCACCCGCCGACCGACCTGAAGAACATCCGCGCCATGGTGAATTTCGACATGATCGGCCGCCTCGGGACGAACAAGCTCACCGTCTACGGCGTGCCCAGTGGCAGCGGTCTGGCCGACTTGGTCAATCCCGCGGTCGCGCAGGCCGGCCTCGAGTGCAGCCCCGCGCAGGGCGGCATGTTCGGCGCCAGCGATCACGCGACGTTCTACGCCCATGACATCCCGGTGCTGTTCGCCTTCACCGGCGTCCACAAGCAGTATCACACGCCGGACGACGATTGGGAGCTCATCGACGCGGAGGGGGCGACGAAGGTGCTGACGGCGTTCCACCAGATCGTGCGGGCCGTGGCCGACCTGGAGACCGGACCGGAGTTCGCGAAGGTCGTACCGCAGGCCGAGCCGGAGCCGCCGATCAAGCCCGAAGTCGAGCATGAGAAGGAAGCCCAGGACAAGGACACCCACGACGAGCCCGGCGCGCACCGTCACCACGGCCCGCCGGGTCCGGGCGGTGACGCCGAGCGTCCCACGCGCCCACCGGTGCGCCTCGGCATCATGCCGGACTTCACCGGTGGCGATAAACCGGGTGTGGGTGTCACATCGGTGCTGGATGGCGGCCCCGCGAAGGCGGCGGGCATGCAGGATGGCGACCGCATCGTGAAGATCGGCGGTGAGCCCGTCAAGGACATCTATGGCTACATGGACGCTCTGCGCGAGTTCAAGCCGGGCGCGACCATCGAGATCGTCGTAGTCCGCAAGGACGAGGAACTCACGCTGAAGGTCACGCTGCAGGACGCACCCAAACCGCGCGGCGCGCAATAGCCGACGGAAAGACCACCACCAAGGCACCAAGGCACAAAGGTCAACCCATACGTGACAGGACTCGAAGCCGCAGCCCCGTAGGGACGTTTGTCAATAGCCCAGGGCGCGAGCCCTTGGACACGCAACGACCTTTCTCTCCTCCGTGAGCCCCGGAGGGGCGATTGACGGCTAGCCTGTCAGGCGATCACAAGGCTAGCCCGCGCCGGGACCATCCTTCGGTGTCTGTGGGCACGCCATGCTGCTCTCAGGACAGACGCACGCGCATTCGGGACAGCGACCGGACGTGTTACCTGTCAAGTCATATCCACACTTTCGGCAGTGCCCAGGTGGCGGAGCTACACGCCGTCGACAAGACGCTACCAGTATCAGTGCGGCCAGAGGGAGCAGAATCATGCATAGCGGGAACGCGGCCTGGAGTCCATTCGACGGATACACCACCCACGACGGACGCCACGCCAGCGCTGGCCCGCCGGGCGCATCGCAGAAGAACTCGACCCCGCGGATCGGATGGCCCTTTTCGAAGGGGCCGTGCACCTTGTGGTCCCAGTTTATGAAGACCTTGCCTCCGCCAACGCGGATTTCGCGGGTGTTGCCGTCGCCCACCGCAACTACGCAAAATCCGCTGGCGAGCCAGAGCAGGACCATGCGACCCGCCATGACGGCGGCCAGCCGGCTCGGCAGCTTCCAGCGCGAACGTTTGTGATCCCGTTCCATACAGATCGCACGAGCAGTCGAAGGCAGTCTCTGCAGTTCGCTTCATTGTGCGGGACATGCGCGCTCAGGGTCAACCGTTGCGCCAACGCGGACAGAGCACGACGACCAGCCACGGCGTTGCGTGGTCACAGGTGCGCTTGCACGGCCCTGCGGGTCGGGCGTCGACCGCCCCTACGGGGCTCAAGAGTTAGAAGCGAGGGAGCTTGGCTCTGTTCCCAGGGCTCGCCCCCTGGGCTACCAACACACGCCCCTACGGGGCTACAGGCACCCCGGGGCGGATCACTCGCTCGTTCCCCTCATTCCTTGCTCCCTTGATCCCTTGTTCCCTTGATCCCTCTGCGCCTGCGTGCTGCGCGGACCCGGCGCGGCCGCTTAGAGTCCTGATGGCCGTGCCGCTGCCTTGGGGGCGAAGCCCACGCAGCGCGATCGGCCGTGCGTCAGACCTGCTCGACGCGGTGCTCGCGGGCCGGGGCGGGTGTGGGCTCCGAATCCGCCGTCGCTTCGAGCTCGGCGGGATAGCGGAGCGGCACTTCGTAATCGGGGTAGGCGCGCCGGAGGGCGGCATCGACCAGGCCCAGGAAGAACGGCTGCGGCGACAGCGGCCGGCTGGTCAGCTCGGGGTGGGCCTGCGTGCCGACGAAATAGGGGTGCAGATCGGACCGGAGCTCCAGGATGTTCATGATCTCGGCCCGCGGCGACTTGCCGGAGAAGATCATCCCCGCCGCTTCGAGCTGCGCGATGTAGCGGGGATCGACCTCGTAGCGATGGCGGAACCGCAGGCGGGTGCGCGGGCCAAACATGCGGGCCGCGAGCGTCCCCGGCCGGACGACGATGTCATGCCCGCCCAGCCGCATGGTACCGCCGAGGCCCTCGATCTCCTTCTGCTCCGGCAGGAGGTTGATCACCGGGTAGCGGCACTCCGTGTCGATCTCGGTCGAGTTCGCGTCCTCCATCCCGCAGACGTTGCGGGCGAAGTCGATCACCGCCATCTGGAAGCCGTAGCAGATCCCCAGGCACGGCAGCTTGGAGAGACGGGCGTGCTTCAGGCAGGCGATCTTGCCGTCGGCGCCACGCGTGCCGAACGCGCCGGGCACGATGATGCCGTGCAGGTCCTGCAGGGCCTCGGGCACCGTCGCGTCCGTGAGCTCCGACGTATCAACCCAGCGCGTCTGCACCTTGCAGCCCAGGTGCGTGCCGGCGTGCTCCAGCGCCTTGAGGATGCTGGCGTAAGCGTCGCGAACGGCCGTGTACTTGCCGGTGATGCCGATGGTGACCTCGCGCGACGCGGTGCGCAGGTTGCCGAGGTAGCGGGACCACGCCTCGCGGGCCGCCCGCTCCGTCTCCTCGTCCACACGCGGCTTCAGCTCGAGCCAGTCCATGACCGCCTTGTCATAGCCCGCGCCCCGCAGCAGTTCGGGAATCAGGTACACGCTTTCACAGTCGTGCATGCTGAAGACCCGCTCCGGCGGAACGTTTGAGAAGAGCGCGATCTTCTCGCGCACCTTGCGCGTCACGGGCGTGTGGGCCCGGCACGCGATGATGTGGGGCTGCACGCCGCATTCCAGCAGCCGGCGGACGCCAAGCTGGGCGGCCTTGCTCTTCTGCTCGCCGAGAATCACCGGCTCGAGGACGTACGTCAGGGCAACGAAGCACACACTGCGCTGGCCCTCCTCGAAGGCGAGCTGCCGGACGGCCTCAATGTAGTGGGCATTCTCGACGTCGCCGACCGTTCCGCCGATCTCCACGAAAACCACGTCCGCCTTGGTAGCCAGGGCCAGTTCGCGGAGGCGGTTTTTCACCTCGCCGGTCACGTGCGGGATCATCTGCACGTCGCGGCCGAGGTAGGCGCCGGTCCGCTCGCGTTCGAGGACCCGGCGGAAGATCTGGCCGTTGGTGGCGAAGTTGAGGCGGCTGAGGTTCTGGTCGAGGGCCCGTTCGTAGGTGCCGAGGTCCATGTCGCACTCGGTGCCGTCGTCGAGGACGAACACCTCGCCGTGACGGAACGGGTTCAGCGTGCCGGAATCGATGTTGAGGTAGCCTTCGAGCTTGATCGGCGCGACAGCGAGGCCCTTGTCCTGGAGGCAACGGGCGAGCGACGAGCTGAAGATGCCCTTGCCGAGCCCGCTCATCACCGTCCCGAAGACGATGACGAACTTCGTCGACCCCGGCTTGTAGCCGGCGGGCATGGGCAGGTAGAACTCCGTGTCACCGGACTGGTCGCGAATCGATTCCAGCAGTCGATCGCCTTCCATTGGTCTGCACCCGCATCCCGACCGGGCCGGTGTCGCGCCGGCCAGATCCGCATCATCCCGCGTGTCCCATCGCCTCAAGTCTTGCGTGCCGTCCCGGACTCACGGCACCGGGCCACGAACTGTTCATAGTCCTGTGGCGTGTCGATGCCGACGCACGCGTGTTCAACAAGCTCAACGGCCAGCGCGATGCCGCGTTCCAGCACGCGTAGCTGTTCGAGTTTCTCGATGCGCTCGAGTACGCCTGGAAACCAGGCGGCGAGCTCAAGAAGGAACGACCGGCGGTACGCGTACACCCCGAGATGCAGCAAGCATCTGTCCGGGGCGCCGCCCCCACCGCCGTCTCGCGGATATGGTATCAGAGATCGCGAAAAATACAGCGCCCGACCGGCGGAATTCAGCACGACTTTCACGCAGTTCGGATCGCGCGGGTCGGCGTCGGGCGGAAACGGGCACGCCAGGGTGGCGATCGGGCAGTCCACCGGCTCACGGGCGAGCCGCGCGGCCAGTCGGTCGAGGTAGGCGGGCTCGATCTCGGGCTCGTCGCCCTGGACATTCAGGATGATGTCGTCGGGGGCGCCGGGCAGCCCGCTGACGACCTCGGCGATGCGGTCGGTGCCGCTGGGGTGGTCGGGCCGGGTCATGGCGACCTGGCCGCCGAACTCCTGGACGGCGGACGCGATCCGCGCGTCGTCGGTGGCGATAATGCAGCGGGCGATGCGCCGGGCGGCCAGCACGCGTTCGTAGACGTGCTGAATCAGGTACTTGCCGGTTTCACGGGCGAGGGGTTTCCCGGGGAAGCGCGTCGAGGCGTAGCGGGCGGGGATGACGGCGACCACGTCCATGCGTCGGCTGCCCGGGTAGAGCCGCGAGGTATCCGCCGAGGATGATACCGCCGACGGCCGACAATGCAAATTGCTTGGGTGGCAACTGCCCGGGAGCAGCGGCCGCCCATCCTTGTGCCCCTGCTCTGGCGCAGTGTCACACCTGGCCCTTTCGTATCGCCGACCGCCGAGTACCATATGCGATTGCACGTCCGGCGCGGGTCGCGCGGCCCCCGCGGGGCGGCCCCGGGCCAGCAGGTGTCACATGGATCTCGACGCCGTCCAACTGTCTCGCATCCAGTTCGCCCTGACGGTCGGCTTCCACTACCTGTTCCCGCCCCTCACCATCGGCCTCGGAGCCCTGATGGTCATCATGGAGGGGCTCTTCATGTGGACCAAGGACCACCAGTACGAGGCGATGGCCAAGTTCTGGACCAAAATCTTCGCCCTCATCTTCGCGATCGGCGTCGCCAGCGGCATCGTCATGGAGTTCCAGTTCGGGACCAACTGGTCCACGTACTCGCGCTTCGTGGGCGACGTGTTCGGGTCGGCCCTCGCCGCCGAGGGCATCTTCGCCTTCTTCCTCGAATCCGGGTTCCTCGCCGTGCTGGTCTTCGGCTGGGACCGCGTCAAGCCGCGGACGCACTTCCTCGCCACCATCCTCGTGTCGCTCGGGTCCATCTTCTCCGCCATCTGGATTGTCGTCGCGAACTCGTGGCAGCAGACCCCGGCCGGCTTCTACATCGTCGGCGAGGCGCTTGGCCGCCGCGCGGAGGTCACCGACTTCTGGGCAGTCGTCTTCAACCCGTCCACCATCGACCGCCTCGCCCACGTGCTCATCGGGGCGTTCATCGTCGGCGGGTTCTTCGTCATGAGCGTGTCGGCGTACTACCTGCTCAAACGCCGGCACGAGCAGTTCGCCCGGCTCAGCTTCAGCATCGCGTTGCCGTTCACGACCGTGTTCTCACTGGCTGCCCTGGCCTCCGGGCACCACCAGGCCCAGGTCGTTGGCACGCATCAGCCGTCCAAGCTGGCCGCGTTCGAGGGCCACTTCGAGACGAGCGCCGGCGGGGCCCCGCTGTATCTCTTCGGCATGCCGGACGTCGAAGCGCGGAAGGTCAATTACGGGGTCGCCGTCCCGGGCATGCTGAGCTTCCTGCTGCATACGGACTGGAACGCGCCGGTGCGGGCACTGGACTCCTACCCGCGCGAGAACTGGCCGCCGGTGAACCTCGCGTTCCAGTCGTACCACCTGATGGTCGCGCTGGGGATGCTGTTCATCCTGCTGACACTGGTGGCGTGCTTCCTGAAATGGCGCGGGACGCTGTTCGAGCACCGTTGGCTGCTGAAGATCTTCGTCGTCGCGGTCGCGGGCCCGCTGATCGCGAACCAGGTGGGCTGGATCGCCGCCGAGGTCGGCCGCCAGCCCTGGATCGTCTGGGAGCTGCTGCGAACCAGTGACGCCGCGTCCAAGGTCGTCTCGGCCAACGAGGTGCTGACGTCGATTATCGTCTTCGGCGCGATCTACCTGATGTTGCTGGCGGTCTGGCTGTTCGTTCTGGACCACAAGATCAAGCTCGGACCGGAAGACCCCCAGATGCTGGCCGCCGAGGCCCGGAAACGCGGCTGGTTCGCGGTGGCGGCGGAGCGGGTGGCGCCGTCCGGCCCCTCGTTCACCGAGGCGCGTGACGAATCCGCCGGCGGCGGCAAAAAACGCTAGGCGGCCTTTCGTGAAGGAGTCCATACGGTCATGGACCTGAATCAATTCTGGTTCGTCACGCTCGGGGTGCTGCTCGCCGGGTACGCCATCCTGGACGGGTTCGACCTGGGCGTTGGCATCCTGCACCTCGGCGCCCGCAACGACACCGAACGCCGGATCTTCATGAACTCCATCGGCCCGCTCTGGGACGGCAACGAGGTGTGGCTGGTGACGTTCGGCGGGGCGCTGTTCGCGGCGTTTCGGGAAGCTTATGCGACTGCCTTCTCGGGGTTTTACCTGGCGTTCATGCTGCTGCTCTTCGCGCTGATCTTCCGCGCCGTCTCGATGGAGTTCCGCAGCAAGCGCGACTCGGCCGCGTGGCGCGGCGTCTTCGATGTCTGTTTCTGCGGCGCCAGTACACTCGCCGCGCTGCTCTTCGGCGTCGCCGTCGGCAACTGCATCAAGGGCGTGCCGATCGGCGCGGACCATGAGCTGCACATCGCGCTCCTGGGTTTGCTGACCCCCTACCCCGTGCTGGTCGGGCTGTTCACCGTCGCCATGTTCGCCATGCACGGCTCGATCTACCTGTACCTGAAAACCACCGGCGACCTGCAGAAGCGCATCCACGGCTGGATGTGGCGGACTTTCGGGGTCTTCCTGGTGCTGTACCTGCTCACGACGATCTACTCGCTCGTGCAGATCCCGAACGCGACGCGCAACTTCAACGCGCACCCCTGGGTCTGGGTGGTCGTGGTCCTCAATGTGCTGGCCATCGCCAACATCCCGCGGGCCATCTATCTCAGCCGGCCGTTCTACGCGTTCATCTCGTCGAGCGCGTCCATCGCGGCGTTCGTGTTCCTGTTCGGAGTTGCGCTGTATCCGGACCTGCTCGTGTCGAGCCTGAACCCGGAGTGGAGCCTGAACATCTACAACGCGGCCTCGTCGCAGAAGACGCTCCAGATCATGCAGATCATCGCGTTCCTGGGGATGCCGTTCGTGCTCGCGTACACGTGCGTCATCTACTGGGTGTTTCGCGGCAAGGTGGAAATCGGGAAGTTCAGCTACTGAACGCGGCTACACTACGGGCACGTTTCGCCCATGCAACGCGCCGCCGGCGCCCCTTGGTGTTCCGCGGCGCTCCCGTTAGACTGGCGGGTTCCGAAGGCCGACCCGGCTGACAGACGCTTCTGCCAGGTTTGGCGTGTCACCGGGCGGCACCGGGAGCGGAAGGAAATGGACGTGGATCGGGCGCCGGGGAACGCTTACCGATTGGTGATCCGTCTCGCCACGCGCGAGGTCATCTTTGACCGCTCGCCCTTCCCCGGCTACAAGCAGGCGGTCGCGCGCGTCGCCGACGCCGTCCGCCGTCACGCCCGCGACGGCGACGTGGTCAACGTGCTGCTGCAACGCCAGACGCCGCTCCGGCCGCATCGGCGCAACGGCACGGCGCAGCCCGGCGCCGCAACCGAGGGCGATGCCGGCCGCTGGATGACACTGGAGCACTGGGGCGGCGACGTCATCGGGCGCATCTTGGATCAGACCGGCGCGCCACACCCGGCCGCTCCGGAGCCCACGCCCGAACCATCCGGGCCGCCGGCACCGCGAGTCGCCGCCCCCGAGCGCGCGGCCGTCGAGATGGCCGACGCGGCTGAGCCGGTTGCCGCCAGCGCCTCGTCGCCGCCGTTCGCGCCGCCGCACAGCAACGGACACCCCGCGCCCCGCACGCGGCCGAAGAACGGCCAACTGGGGCATCGTTGGCACATCGCGTTATCGGTCGCGCTGGCGATCGTCGCGTGGCTCGTGCTGGCGTATTTCCTCGCCGGCGGACGCATCGGCGAGTTGCTGGGAGCGGTGACCGCCTCTCGCCCCGCGGTCGCGACGGATTTGCCCTTCGACGCGCGGCAATCGGAAAGTCATGCGTCTCCCTCCGCCAAGCCCCGGCGGCCAGACAGCCTGCGATAACTTCATTAATTTCAATGCGTTGCGCGGACTTCGCGGCGACAGGCCGCGGTTGGCCGGCGTCAGAAAAAACGCCGCGCCGCTCCGGCGCGACAAACGCATGAATAGATGGACGGTCTGAATCGTCAGGAGGATGGAGACTGGAGAACGTCATGCACACGCATTTGCGAACGCTGCTCATCGGAACGTTGCTGCTGGGGACCGCGGCCGGCTGCGACCTCGACATCCTGGTGGATGAGTTGGACGACGGAACGGTAATCATCGATGGGGGCTGCCCGGACTGTTACTACGAGGAAGAGGTCTGGGTTGAAGACACGTACGTCGAGGAAGTGTGGGTCGACGACTACGGGTACGACTACTACTACGAGGACTACTACGTCGAAGAGCCGTACTACTACGACGAGGTGTACGTCGAGACCGCGTACTACGATGAAGGGTGGGACGACGAGTACTACGCGGACGAGTACTACGAAGACGACTACTACGCGGACGAGTACTACGACGACGACTATGATGACGAGTGGGACGACTGAGCCCGCCGTGCCGCGTAGCTGACCACCGCACACAAAACGCGATCCCCCGACGGTTTGCCTCCTTCACCGCCGGGGGATCGCGATGTTTCTGGGCGCGGCGTTGTCGGCGGCTACTTCACGCCGTGCATGAGCCGCTTGAGCAGCGGGGTGAGCAGGAACAGGAGCAGCGCGGCGCCGCCCGCCATGGCGCCGATGCGCAGAAAGACCGGCGCGTAACCGAGCTTGGCGGTCATCGGGCCGACCACTCCTCCGGTGATGACGTTGGCGAGCGCCGACGACAGGAACCACATGCCCATGAAGACGCCCACCAGGCGCGCCGGCGCCAGTTTCGTGACCATCGACAGCCCCACCGGCGACAGGCACAGTTCGCCCGTGGTGAACAGCAGGAACCCCAGCAGGAGCCAGATCAGCGGGCCTTGGCCGCCATCGCGCGCCTGCAGCGCCGGGATCCAGAGCACGAGGAAGCCCAGACCGAGTTGGAGCAGTCCCAGCGAGAACTTGAGTGGCGTCGAGGGCTCGATGTGCTTGCGATCGAGCCAGACCCACAACCAGGAGAACGGTATGCCCAGCAGGATGATCAGGAACGGGTTGATGAAGTTGACCACCCACGCCGTGGGCAGTTCCCACCCGAGCACGCGCATATTGATATGCTGCGCGGCGAAGCGGATCACCGTGCTGCCCTGCAGTTCGAAGAACCCCCAGAAGACCATCGAGAACATACAGAGCACGATGATGACGAACATGCGGCCGCCCTCTTCGCGCGTGGCCCGGTAGCACTCGAAGAGCAGGTACGCCAGCACCGGGACGGCGATGATCGTCGCGAGGCCCTGCACATACCGTGGCACCGACATCAGGTACGCGGCCAGCGGGATGAACACCAGCACGCCGATCAGCAACGGCAGGACATTCGGCACGCCGAAACGCCCGGGCCCGAGCAGCCGCGCCCCGGCCGGCGGCAAGCCGCGCCCCTGGATCCAGTTGCGGCCGGTGAACATGATGACCAGCGACACGATCATGCCGATGCCGGCCAGCAGGTACGCCAGGTACCAGCCCCATTTCTCCGCCGCCCCGCTGGAAAAGCTGCTGATCATCGCACCGATGTTGATGCCCATGTAGAAGATGGTGAACGCTCCATCCCGGCGGGCATCCTGCTGTTCATACAGCGTGCCCACGATGGTCGAGATGTTCGGCTTGAAGAACCCGTTTCCGCAGGCCAGCAAACCGAGGCCCAGGTAGAACAGGAAATTCAGCTCGCCGGGCTTGTAAGTCGAACTTACCAGCAGCGCATGCGTCGTGAGCGTGAAGTGCGCCAACGACATGAGGATGCCACCGATGTAGATCGCGCGGCGTTGCCCCAGCAGCCGGTCGGCCAGCATGCCGCCGATGAAGGTCGCGGAGTAGACGAAGCCCACGTAGGCCCCATACACCTGGTCGGCAAACCCGCCGGCCTTCTCGGCACCCTCCTGCGCCGCCATGGCCACCAGCACGACGTTGACCATGTACAGCGTCATGATCCCGCGCATGCTGTAGAAGCTGAATCGTTCCCACAGCTCGGTCGAGAACAGGACGAACAGCCCCTTCGGATGGCCGAGGAATTCGCCGGAGGGCGCGGGGTGGCGCGCGTACGCGACGGCGCCAGGCGGGGTCTGGTTCGGAGCTGGATCGGGCACGGCGTACTCTCCCATTAGCCGGGGTCGGACAGCAGCGCACGCAATTGGGCGGTTAGGATAGCGACGCACCAGGCGCCACGCGAGCACCACCCGCCCGCCGCCCGCGCCGAGTTCGGCGTAGCGGCCAACGGATGGCGGACCCCCTGCGGCGGAAACGACTCGCGCGTGCCGGGGCGCCGCTGCGCTGGTACGGGAATGGACTTGCAGCGCTTCCCGCCGTCGAGCGTCTGGAAGCCAGTGTTCCGCGGCTGAACCCGGGGGGTGCGCGCCATGGCGAGGAATCTATCCACCGCGCCACCACGCGTCAACGAAGTCGCACGTGGAGCGTGAGTGGTCCAGTTTCCTGGCAATCGGACGGCGGACCGGGATCTCGCCCGGGCCCGGAGCGTTTATAATCCAGGGGAATCCGCTGGTGGAAGCAGGCTGCGCACGGCGGGTGGCCGGCATCCGTGCGGCGCATCGAGGGCAAGTACATGACTTATGTCGCAACGTCGCAACCATGGGCAAACCGTGACTGCCGCCCGACACGCACTGGACCGCAACATCCAACGCTTGTTCGTGGCCTGACGCTCGCCGAACTGCTGATGACCGTCGCGGTCATGGCACTGCTCTGCCCGCTGGTGCTGGCCGCAGTCGGGCGTGCCCGCACGCAGACCCGGACCGCCGTCTGCGAAGCTCAGCTTGCGATGCTCGGCCAGCTCATGCTCATGTATTCCAACGACAATGGTGAGTTCATACCCGGGGTGAACACGACCGGTATCGCGGCCCGCGCCAAGAGCCGCACCCCCGGCGCAATGAATTCGCGGCAAATCCCCGTCCAGAGTTTCGACTGGATGACGCCGCTGCTGCAGAACGACCCGAATCTGCCCGACAACCGCGCAGCACGGTTTCACTACCTATATTCGCAGTATCGCTGCCCGTCGCAGAACGCCACCGCCTGGCTGTACGGCCTGAACCAATGCACGGACCAGGTCGATTTCGACAACTTCGCCATCTGGCCGGCATGCAGCTACCTCATGTCAACTCACTTCTCGCTGTGGGGCCAAAACCATGCGGGCGAAGTCCTCGGCTATTTCGAGAACACCCCCATCCCGATCGTTGCCCGGGTCACCCCGCCAAACTGGGAAGCCGGCCACGCGGAGTTCGAATCCCGCCTCGGTCAAGTCGGCCCCCCGGCGCGCAAGATCTTCGCCGGCGACGGCACGCGCTACATCGGTGCGACCGGCATGATCGACGTCGACGTCAGTCCGGACCCCGTCTTCTTTGGCGCATTCAGCAGCGCGGCCGGCTGGTACGCCAGCGGGACAGAGTATGGCGTCAAAGCGGGCACGCTCACCTGGGGCGGCCGACCGGTCACCCCTGGCAGTCCGTCACACGGACAGAACCTGCCCGTTTCCTACCGCCACGGCCTGCCAGTACTCCATGACGGGCCAACGGTCACGGCCGGCGCAGTGCCGGGCAACGCGCTGCCCATGCACGGCCCGGAGCTCGACGAAGGAAACCTCGTGCCGTTGCAGGATGGCTCCGCCCAGCAGAATTCGGGCCACATCAACGCGGTCTTCTTCGACGGGCACGTCGAACGGCTCAACGACTACCAGTCGCGTGCGATCGAACTGTGGTACGCGACTGGTTCCGTAGTGCAGGACGCTACCGCCGGCATGACCGATGTGCCCGCCGGCTACGTCATCCCGTAGGCGTTCATCAATGCCAAGACGCCGGCGACACGGCGCGCCGATCATCTAGCCGTGCCTCAGGGCGTCGGCGGCGGCGCGGGGGTCAGCGCTGTCGTGGGCGCCGGCGGCTGCCCGGCCGTCGGCACGCGGTCCGAAGCGTGCGCCGCGCTCTTCACAATCGGCACCGTGAAATGCTGATAGGCCTCGTCCGGCGCATCCGTGAAGATCTGCAGCGTCATGGTCCCGTTGGGCAGCTCGTCGTACGGCGGCAACGTCACCCGCACCACCTGCGACCGGGTGGTGCTGCCCGCCGGCGGCTCCTCCGGCGGCAGGATCTCCCAGCGCACCGCGTCCACGCTCGATTTCACTTCGGTAACCCGCACCGCGCTGCCCGCGCGCGTCTGCACCCGCACGATCTGCGGCAGCGGCCGCGTCGCCGCCGGGGTGACGGTCAGCCGCGGCGGAGTGAGCGACACCAGCGGCGGAACATGGGCCGACACGTACACCGGGATGCTCGGCACTTTCTCGTTGCCGGTTTCCAGGAAGACCGTCGCGTTGTTCATGTTCAGCCGCAGCGGCGGCTTCGTCGTCGCCGTCAGCTCGTAGAGCCTGCCGGGCTCCAGTTCCTTCAGTTCCACCTGGAACGGTTCGAGCTTCTGGTTCTCACGCAGCTTCAGGTTCAGCGGGCTGTCGAAATTCGTCGCGAGCCTGATCGTCTGGCTCACGACGGCATCGCGTTCGAGGTTGCTGAATGCGATCCGGTCGGACGGCGTCATCGTGACCGGAGACTTGACCGTGCCCATGACCTTGATGACGACCGATGGCTGCGTGGGGTCGTTCGTCGTGACCGTGACGGACTTGTTCGCCGGCCCGGCGCGCGTCGTGTGGTATGAGATCTTGAAGGTCGTCGTGGCGCCCGGCGCCAGCGGCGACTCCGGCTTCGTGGCCACCGTGCAGCCGCACGAACTGCGGGTCTCCAGGGTCAGCGGGTCGGTGCCGACGTTCTTGATCGTGAACTCGCCCTCGGCCGGCTCTCCTTGCCAGACCTCCTTAAAATCGAACACGGTTGGGCTCATCTCCAGCCGCGCACCGCCCGACAGGGCCGCGCCGCCGGGCCGGGTGGCCGTGGGTCGCGCAGGTACGGGTCGCGCGGGCCGGGTAGCGGGCTGCGTCGCCGGTTTTTCCCGCGCCCGCTGCTCGACCTGCTGGCGAATGTACTCTGCCAGGGCGTCGCGCTCGGAATCGGACAGCGGCTGACCGTCGCGCGGTGCGTTGACATCGAAGGGCTGCGTGGTCGGGGGCGGAGCGGCCACGGCCGGCGACTGGGCCAAGCTGGCGGGAATAACCGCGCCGAGCACAATCAGGGGCGACGAAACAACCAGCGCCCGTGGGCGCCGCAGTGCTGCGAACATATGCGTACTCCTTGGTGAGCTGCGACCGGGAATGTCCCGGCGCGCCGGGCTCAGGTGCCCGCCGCCCCGGGTGAAACGGACCCGCCGGACTGGAAGCCCCGCACGGGGGCCGGCGCCTGCGAGCCTCATATGTGACGCTGCCATGTCATGGGTGTGCTTCCGTCCGCATCCCGTGCTTACATCGTACGATTCTTCGCCGCTCAGAACAAGCACGCCCCCATGCGAAAACAACGCTGCGCAGCATCCCCGCGCCCGGGCGACTGGGCCGACGTTCAGGGCGTCGAACGCATGTTCTCCTGCCGATCCACAAACGGCCACTTCCGGTCATAGTCCGCGCCGTACACCGCCCGCCACAGCTCGTTCGCACCCAGAACGCGCGCCCCCACCGTGGGATAGTCATCCAGTTGCCAGTAGTCGCCGCGGGACAACAGGCCGGGGGAGTACACGTTCATCCGCGCCAGCGTGTCCGGGTCGAAGATATCGCGCCGGCTGGCCCGCGCGGGGCGCGCGGCTCCGTCGCAGAACAGTAAGTTGTCGGTCATGAACCGCCGATGCCAGCCCGTCACCAGCACTGGGTCGGGGTCCGGCAGGTCATCGCGTCCGATCATGTTGAAAAAGGTGGGCTCACCGACGAGCGCCAGGCGCGACGTGCTGCGGAGGGTCGACGCGCGGTGGCCCCACGGGCCGGTCGAAAAATGCCCCTGGTTGCCGCCGTCGCCCGCGATCAGCGTGAGCATCGACAGGCTGGCGCGGTAGCTGTTGCCGAGCGTGTCGTAACAGGGCCGCTCGGCGTTCTCGAGCGGCGAGTCGTCGATGTCGGGGTGCGCGGGGTAGCCGCGATCGGACGGGCAGTGGAACCACTCGATCTGGCGCGTGTCGGCGAGGTTCACGCTCGCGAGCGCATAACGCGTCAACGGCCGGCGGCGGGCATCGTACGCCGGCTCCGCGGCGGCGCCTTCCGCCGCCAGCAGCAGGCCTTCGTTCGGCCCCGTGCAAAACGGGACCTGGCCGGAGCGGCCGCCCCAGGCGAACCAGTGGACGGTGCGCCACTCCCAGTAGGAAACACTCTGGAGCATGCGCTCATGGATCGGAATGAGTTGCTCGGCGGGGTCCTCGAGCGCGTACGCCTGCAGCGTGAGGCCGATGCTCTTGAGGTTGGCGAGGCACTTGGCCTGTTTGCCGTGCTCGCGGGCGGCCGACAGGCTGGGCAGCAGAATCGCGATCAGCAGGGCGATGATCGCAACCACGACCAGCAACTCGATGAGCGTGAACGCTCGTGGGCGCCTGCGCCGACCCATGGCCACCTCCGCGGCGTCCTCCCCGGGGGCCTCCGCCCGTTCCATAGTATACCCCGGCGGGCGCGCCGCGCGGGCCGGCGCGCAAGAAGGGGGCATACGCAACACCCGGCGCGAGTCGCAGGTCGGGGGCCGGTTGGACCCGCCGGCCGGCGCCACCCCCGCGTGGTTCGCGAGGGGCTCAGGAGGTTGCGTATGCCCCAGGGCTGCCGTCGGCATCCCTTGTCACCGGCGGCGGCGACCGCGTGCGTCCGGCCCAGGTCAGGCGCGGACCGCAGCGTCAGTGGCCGTGTCGGGCGCGGGAAGCCGAACTCATCGGCTTGGGCGCCTGCCGGTCGTTAGCAGACGCTGCGCTTCTTGGCCTTCTTCTTCGCGGTCTTCTTCTTGGCGACCTTCCGCTTGGCGACCTTCTTCTTGGCCTTCTTCTTTGCCATGGCGCAACCTCACAAAGAAAAGGAAACAGGAACTAGAAACACTCACGCCACATGTGGCGCTTGTACGCGGTCGTCAAACCGGACGCTGACGCGCTTGCTGACGCCCGGCTCTTCCATCGTGACTCCGTATAGCACGTCCGCACAGGCCATCGTCCGCTTGCTGTGCGTGATCACCACGAACTGCGAATGCGACAGGAACTCCTGGAGGACGCTATTGAAGCGTTCCACGTTCGCTTCATCAAGGGCTGCATCGACTTCATCCAAAATTGCGAATGGCGACGGCCGGCTCCGGAAGACCCCCATCAGCAGCGACACGGCCGTCAGCGTCTTCTCGCCGCCCGACAGCAGTGAGATGGATTGTGGCTCTTTTCCCGGGGGGCGCGCGATGATCTCGATGCCGCACTCCAGCGGATTCTCGGCATCCTCGAGGAGCACATCGGCGCGGCCGCCGCCGAAGAGCTTGCGAAACATCTCCTGAAAATTCGCGCGGATCTGTTCGAACGCGGCGAGGAAACGAGCCCGCGACTCGCGGTCCAGCTCTTCGATCAGCGTCTGCAGGCGCTCGATCGCGCTCAACAGGTCGCTGCGCTGCGCCATCAGGTGCTCGTAGCGCGGGCTGAGCTCTTCCAGTTCCGCGATGGCATCCAGGTTCACGTTCCCCAGCCGCGCGATCTTGCCGCGCAGTTCCTCGATCTCGGCCCGCACCGCGGCCCAGTCCTGCTCGGCATGCGCATACGTCGGATAGAGCGCGGCCAGGTCCACCGCCAGCTCGTCGCGCACCCGCGCCACCAGCGCTTCCTGCCGGACCTCGCATTCACGCAGCTCCACCTCGCCGGCACGCAGCGCGGCCTCGAGCTCCTCGCAGCGCTTCTGCAACGCCCGGATGGCCTGCCCGCAGTCCTCGCGCTGCTGCACCAGCGCCTGCCGGCCCTGACGCAGCCGCAGCACCTCGGCCCGGCGCTCTTCGCATTCCGTCGCCCGCGCCGCCTGCTGCTGCCGGGCCGCATCCAGCTCCTGCTCGGCCGCGGCGATCTGCGCGGTGATCTCCTCCGCCTCGCGCTCGGCACCGGCCTGCTCGCGCTCCAGGCCCGCGCAGCGGGCCTGCAATTCCCGCAACGCCGCTTCACCGGCCGCCCGCTTCTCCGCCGCCCGCCCGCGCTCGACCAGTGCCTCGGTGCACTGCTGCGCCAGCCGCGTGCCGGCCGCCTCGGCCTCCGTCAGCGCCGCCGCCAGGGCCGTGATGCGGGCCTCGTGGGCCCGCTGGGTCGCGTCCACCGTGGCGCTGTCCGCCTGCAGGCGCTGCAATTGTGCAGTCAGTTCGTCGATCTGCCGCTGGACACCGCGGACCTCGTCATCCACCAGCGCCCCCTCGCGTTCGAACCGCTGCAACGCGTCGTCCACCCGCACACGCGCGCTGTGGGCCTCGACATGCTCGCGCTGCAGGGCCGCGCTGCGCTGCAGCAACCCGTCGCGGTGCAACTGCACGTCCGAGACCCCCTCATCCACTTCCATGCGCCGCCGCGTGAGCTGCACCAGCGTGGTTTCCACGTCCTCCAGCTCGCTGCGCAACTGCCGGATCTCGGCCTTCCGGCTGATCAGGCCCGCCGCCGCGGCCGTCGCGCCAAACGTCAAGCGACCGTCCGCCGCCACGGTCGTCCCGTCGAGCGTCACGAACACGCAGCCCGCGAGCGCGTCGGCCGCCAGGCGCAGGGCCTGCTCCACGGTCTGGACGATGAACGTCCGCCCCAGCAGGTGCTCGGCCAACCCCCGGTGCTGCGGCGCGCATTCGACCCAGTCCACGGCGCGGGCGACGAAACCCGGCGCATGCTCATAGCTGATCGGCGTCGGCGGCCGCGCCAGGCGATCGAGCGCCAGCACGCGCAACGGCCCGAGCTGCTCCCCGCAGCGCGCCAGCTCGTCCAGAAACGCCGCTGTGTCGCGCACGACCACGTGGCTTTCGAACGTCGCGAGCACCGTCTGCAGGATACCGACGCGCGGGTCATCGATGCGCAGCAGGTCCGCCAGCAGACCGACGACCAGGTCGGCCCCCGCGGGCGTGTCCCGCCACGCCAGCACGGCGCGCGTGCCCTGATCGACCCCCTCCAGGCGCCGCTCCAGGTCCGCGAGCAGCGTCAGCCGTGACACGATGGCGCTGCGCGTTTCCTTGGCCGTGCCGACCTGCGCATCCAGGCGGTCCGCCTCGTCCGACAGTGTTGCCAGGCGGGCTTCATCCTGGCGCAGCTCGTCGCTCAGCGCGCCGAGCTGCTGTTCCAGTCGCGCCACGCGCTCGGCCAGCTCGCCGACCTGCTGCGCCAGGCCCTCGGCCTCGCGCGCGATCTCCTGCCGGCGAGCGGTCAGCCGCTGCGCCTGCGCCCGCAGGCGGCCGTGCTGCTGGGCGCAATTCTCATGCTCGTTCTGCAGTAGCGCGCCCCGCCGTACCGCTTCGAACGCCGCGACCTTTTCGCGCTCGAGCGTCTGGCGGGCCTCGTCGGTGCGCACCTCGGCCGCCTGCCGTTCTGCGTGCAACGCGGCGATGCGCGCTGCGCAGGCCTCCTCGGCCGCCCGCAGCTCGGCGTGCACCTGCTCCTCGGCCGCGATGCGCGCGCGCTGCGTGCCCAAGCGGTTGGCCACCTCGGTGGCCTGCGCCCGGCGGCGCTCGCGGACCGCCGCGAGTTCCGGCAGGCGCTGCGTCCCCAGCGTGATGCGCTCGATCAACGCGCTCAGTGCGCTCTGCGCGCCTAGCAGTCCGCTCTCGGCCGCCTGGATCTGGTCGTCCAGCGCCTGCCGCGCATGCTCGACCTCCGCCGCCTCCGCATCGCGCGCCGCCAGCCGGGCCCGCTCTTCCTGCAGGCTCGCCCCCAGCGCATCCGCCTGCGCGCGCCCGCGGCGGCGCTCCTGCTCCAGCTCGTGGTACTCGGCCATCGAGAACGACGAGCGCAGCTCGCGCAGGCGCCCGTCGTACTGCTGGAAATTGCGGGCCTTGCCCGCCGCCAGCCGCACGCTGCGCAGCCGCTTCTCCAGCTCGTCCACCAAGTCCTGCAGCCGCTCCAGGTTGCCCTGCGTCCGCTCGAGCTTGCGCTGCGCCTCGTTGCGCCGGAACTTGTACCGGCTGATGCCGGCCGCCTCCTCGAAAATCTCGCGGCGTTCGAGCGGGCTGGCCTGCAGCAGCAGGTCCACGCGGCCCTGCTCGATCACGCTGTACGCGTCCACGCCCACCCCGGTGTCGAGCAGCAGCTCGCGGACTTCCTTCAGGCGGCACGCGCTGCCGTTCAAGCGGTATTCACTCTCGCCGCTGCGATACAGCACCCGGCCGACCGTCACCTCTGCGCAGTCACTGCGCAGGATCCCCGTGCGGTTGTCGAACGTGAGCTGCACTTCGGCGGCGTTGGCGGGCTTGCGCGAGCGCGAGCCGGCGAAGATCACGTCCGCCATCTTGCCCCCGCGCAGGCTGCGCGCCGATTGCTCGCCAAGCACCCAGCGGAACGCGTCCAGCACGTTGCTCTTGCCGCACCCGTTCGGGCCCACGATCGACGTGATGCCGGGCCCGAACTCAAATTCGGTACGGTCGGCGAAGCTCTTAAAGCCGTGCAAGACGATTCGCTTCAGAAACACGCGCTCACCAAACCAGCCGCAGGCCCGGGTGGCGCCGCGCCAACCCGGCCACACCCAGCCTGCACCGCGCCTACTACATATTGTATTATGGGCGACAATATAGCCCCAGCCCTGTGCACGTGCAAGTGGATTATGCGCTTTATGCAACCCGCGCGCCGCAGGCCGCAGCACCGGACCGGCAGCGCCGTTTGCCAGCGCGCGCGCGTTCAGATATTCTGCGACCACGCGCTGGCAATTCCGCCACGCCATTGGGACGAACCCCCGTGCGCACACCGCTCCTGTATCTGCTGTTCCTTCTGTCCGGCGCCGCCGGCCTGATCTACGAGCTCGTCTGGGTGCGCGAGCTCATTTTTGTTTTCGGCGGCACCACGTACGCCATCACCACCGTGCTTGTCGCGTTCATGGGCGGCCTCGGCCTCGGCTGCTTTTTCGCCGGGCGCTGGTGTCACCGCCTCGAGCGGCCGGGGCACACCTACGGCGTGCTGGAGATCTGCATCGGGCTCTACGCGCTGTGCGTGCCGTTCCTGCTGAACGTGGCCGAGCCGGGGTACCGCGCGCTGTACCCGCATCTGGCAAACCAGCCGTGGCTGCTCAACCTCGTCCGCTTTGGCGTGGGCGGCCTGATCCTGATCGTACCGACCACGTTCATGGGCGCGACGCTGCCGATCCTCGTCCGCTACGTCACGCTGCAGGGCGGCGCGCTGGGCCGCTCCGTCGGTCATCTGTACGGCATCAACACGTTCGGCGCCGTGCTCGGCACGCTGGCGGCCGGGTTCGTGCTCATCCCCACGCTCGGCCTGCTGCACACGACCTGGCTCGCCGCAACGCTCAACATCCTGATCGGCATCGTCGCCGTGAATCTGCTGAACCAGACGGCGCAGGCGGCCGCGCCGGCGCGCGCCGCGGCCGCGCGCGCGGACGCACTGGCTGCTCCGCCGCTTTCCGGTCGGCTGCGCCAGGTCGTGCTCGTGGGCTTCGCGGTCTCCGGCTTCGCGGCCATGGTTTACCAGATCACGTGGTCGCGCGCGCTGGTCATGGCGGTCGGCTCCACCACCTACGCCTTTACCTGCATCCTGGCGGCGTTCATCCTCGGCCTGGCCCTGGGCAGCCTCGCGATCGCGCGCTGGGCCGACCGCTGGAAGGACCCGGTCTTCGTCTTCGGCGTGCTCGAGCTGCTGATCGGCCTGATCGCGGTCGTGATCGTGCCGATCCACGGCCGCGTGCCCCTCATCGTCGCAGACATCATCGACGCCTACTCCAAACGCCACAACGGAGCCGTCATTACGTGGCAATTCTATGTAACCTGGCAGTTCCTGCTGATCATCGCCATCACGTTCGTGCCGACGTTTCTGATGGGCGCGATCTTCCCGCTCGCAACCCGCGCCCTCGCCGGGGCCGGCGACGAAGCCGGGGCCGCCACCGGCCGCGCCTACCTCGTGAACACGATCGGCACGATCGCCGGATCGTTTCTGGCGGGCTTCATGCTGATTCGGAGCGACGTGCTGGGGATTCAGAACTCCATCATCCTGGCCAGCCTCCTCAACGGCATCGTCGGGCTGGCGCTGGTGCTGCTCGCGCGGCGACCAACCGGTGCGGCGTTCGCGCCCCGGGCCGCGGTGGCCGGCGTGCTGCTCGTACTCATCCCCGTCGTCGCGGTCGCCGCCGGGCGCTGGGACCGGCACACCCTGACCGCCGCTCCGTTCATGATGCGCCACTCGGCGACGGCGGCGCGCGAGATCGTCTACTACGGCGAAGGTGTGGACGTCACGGTGAGCGTCGAGCACCCGGCCGGCCTGCCGCAGCTGCTCACCATGCGCGTCAACGGCAAGCCCGACGCGTCCACGGACTTCGGCGACATGGTCACGATGCTGCTGCTCGGCCACGTGCCCGCGCTGGTGGGCCCCGAAGCCCGCACGGCCTGCATGGTCGGCCTGGGCTCGGGCCTGTCGCTCGGCGCGCTCGCCTGTCACCCGTCGTTCGAGCAGATCGACTGCGTGGAGATCAGTGACGACGTGATTCGCGGCGCGCAGTTGTTCAACCCGTACACGTACAACGTCCTGAACCGTGATCCGCGCGTCCACATGATCCTGGCCGACGGGCGCAACCACCTGCTGCTGACCAACCGCACCTACGACATGATCATCACCCAGCCGTCGAACCCCTGGATGGCCGGCGTGTCCAACCTCTTCACGCGCGAATACTTCGAACTCGGCCGACGGCGCCTGACCGACCGCGGCGTGATCGCCGTCTGGCTCCAGGGCTACCGGACCTCGCTGCGCGACTTCCAGATGATTGTGCGCACGCTGTTCGAGGTCTTCCCGCACGTGTCGCTCTGGGAGCTCAACGAGGACGACTTCCTGATGATCGCCTCGCCCCAGGCGCTGCAGCTCGATTTCACCGAGTTCACGCGCCGCTTTCGCACACCCACCGTGTGGGCTGACCTGTACCGCGTCAGCGTGCGGCGGCCGGCCGACGTGCTCAGCCGCTACGTGGCCTCGGACCAGACGCTGCGCGAATGGGTGGCACAGGCGCCGATCCACACAGACGACAACGCCCTGCTCGAATTCTCCGCCCCGCGCCAGATGTTCATCGCCCATCGCACGATTGCCGCGGCCTTGTATCTCTTGCAGCGCTCGCCGGTCACCGACCTGGTGCGCGATCCGGCCACTGTGCCTGCGGAGTTCGTCCGCGAGCTCGAAAACGCCGTCGCGGCGCGCTGGGTCCGCATTCGTGGCGATGAGCTCATGGAGCGCGAGGACGTCGCCGGCGCGCTGCGCCTGCTGCTTGACACCTACGCGACCTGCCCGCACAACGCGCAGCTCTACCGATTCATCATGTATTCGCACGACGGGATCACGGACAGCTTGCGGAAGCGGCAGATCCCGGCCCAACCCGAAGTCGCGGCGTTGCTGGAGCGAATCGCGCAGCTGCCGCCCCCCAGGGGGTTCGCGCCGCTGACGGGCGCAACGCTGGCGCAACTCGCGACCACCCAGCGCGGCCTTGCACAGGCCGCGGCGCAGCGCGGCCAGTGGCCTGCGGCCGTCGCGTTGCTGCGCGAGGCGCACGACCTCCAGCCCGAAGACACCGAGGTGACGCGCGCGCTGGCGAACGCGCTGGGACAAGTCGGGCAGCTCCCCGAGGCCGCCCGAATCCTCGATGACCTGCTGGCGCGGCGCCCGGAGGACGGCGCGGCCAACTATCTCCGCGCGGTGATCGCGGCGCACAGCGGTGATCCGGCCACAGCGCTGCAGCGACTCGAGCAGGCGCTGCAATGGGGCGCGGTCTCCGCCGCCCAGCTTGCGTCTGATCCGAATCTCGAGCCGCTGCGCGCCGATCCACGGTTCCAGGCGCTTCTGACTCCGCCGACCACCGCGCCGGCCGCGCCCTGATCTGCGCCCCGCGGCGGGCTGATCTACGGGTGCCGTGGCCGCGTCCGGGGCACGCAGGCACCGGCCCGTCGCCGACGCCGTGAAACCTGCGAACGCCGCCGATCCGCGGAAAAAACGCGCAACATATTGAAAAATATTGAGTTAGATCGCTTTCAGACATGCCGGTCGCGGCGCGGGCCCACGCGGCCCGCGGACGCCGGCCGATCGAACCGCCCCCGTCCGAGAACGCGTGATACCCCGGAAATTTGGACAAACAAAGCTTGCAACGGCCTGCCGCGCGGAGTATAAAGAGATCAGTGAGAGGAAGGGTGAGCGTCACCCACGTCGGTATTCATGGTCCCAGGAGGCAGAAGCAAACCTCCGTTTGGCAAGCTTCACAACAAAGGGAGAAGGAGATTATGAAGAAAGCACTGTGTGTAATTGCACTTTTGGCGATGGTGGCCAGCGCAGGCGCGACCGTCCGCGTCTTCGCGACCCCAGCCAGCGCCGGCATGGGCTTGGACATCACGGCCAATGCCTTCCAGCCGACGTTCAGCACCGTGACGGCGGACGGCAACAACATCAACGCGTATGATTTCTACTATGGCCACTTCACCGTGACCAACTACCCCACGCTCTCGACGCCGGCCGGCGACGCCATTACGCCGGTTGAAGTCCCCGAAGGCGACTTCGCCTACATCTGGGTGCGCTTCGAGTCCGAGCGCAAGGCCGCCACGATCAACGGCCTGAAGGTCGTCATTCGCGAGCTGGGCCAGACCGACCCGGCCGCTGTCACAACCGCGTGGTACGTCCAGAACGACAAGGGCAACACCGGCCCTGGTATGTCCCGCAAGCGCTGGGACGGCACCGCGACGCCTCCGGGCTATGCCGAGTGGCACAACAACCCGCAGGCCTTCGTGTCCGTTCAGGCGAACGGGCTCGTCAACCTGCCGACGGGCACCGATGCGCAGATGATGGGCACCTGGCTCGCCGGCACCTCGACGCAGCCGCGGTCGAGCGTCCACCTCTTGGGCGCCGTCCAGGGCATGCCGGGCAAGACCTATGAGATCTTGATCCCCAGCCTGCTCGACATCAATTACAGCGCTGATCCGCAGCCGACCGAAATCGCCGGCGGCGTGTTCAAGTTCCTGCCGGAGCCCACCAGCCTGATGCTGCTGGGTCTCGCGGGCCTGGTGCTGCGTCGCCGCTAATTCGCGGACCACGCTTCAACCAGCTCGGTAGTTGATCCCAGGAGCCGGGTGTTGAGCCCGGCTCCTTTCTATTTGCAGCGACACCGCTCCGACCGCGCCACCGCGAGAACGGTTGCGGCGGCGCCACCAGCACGTCGGTTTTCATCCGGGGCGCGTCGGACACCTGCTTGGCCACGAGCGTCCCCTGGGGCTTGCGTCAGCAAGCCGCTCGCCTACTTTCCGTTTGCCATACCCGAATGCCGCCGGGTCCGCTCCCGGCCCTTTTACGGGACGCACCCGGAATTCGGTCATACCCTCCACGGACGCGCCGGTACGGGTTTCGGCCCCGGAACCGCGTTTTCGAGCCCGCGCGGGCCATGCGCCCGATATTCGCACGGAAAAACTTGCGCCGCCCGCACTTGAAATCCCAAATTTGCGAGGCGTAAAACCTGTGCGTAAACAAAAGGGTGTATGTCACCCAAGTAAGAACACGGTCTCAGGAGGCTGGAAGCATACCTCCACTGGCACTTTTGGAAAGGGAGAACCGCACCATGAAGAAAGCACTGTGTCTTGTTGCGATGTTGGCACTTGTGGCGACGGCGAGCGCGGACGTCCGCGTCTTCGCAACCCCTGCCAGCGCGGGCTATGGCTTGGATAACGCAGCCAATGCTTTCCAGCCCACGTTCAGCACGGTCACACCGGGTGGCGACAACATCAACGCGTACGATTTCTACTATGGCCACTTCACCGTGACCAACTATCCGCCGCTGGGCACGCTTCCCGGCACGGTTGCCACGCCGATCGAGATCCCGGCCGGTGACTTCGCCTACATCTGGCTGCGGTTTGAGTCCGAACCCAAGGGCGTGACCATCAACGGTCTGAAGGTCTTGGTCCGCGAAGTCGGCACGACCGAGCCGGCCGCCATCGACGCCGCCTGGTACGTCCAGAACGACAAGGGCAACACGACGCCGGGCATGTCCCGCAAGCGCTGGGACGGCACCTGCACGCCTCCGGGCTATGCCGAGTTCCACATGAACCCGCAGGCGTTCGTGGCGGTGACGGCGAACGGCATCACGAACCTGGCAACGGGCGTTGATGCGCAGATGATGAGCACCTGGTTGGCGGGCACCACCACCCAGCCGCGCAGCAGCGAGGCCCTCATCGGTGCGATCCAGGGCACGCCTGGCAAGACCTACGAGATCCTGATCCCGAGCTTCCAGGACATCAACTACACCAACGGCACCTCGCCCGCTGGCCTCCAGGGCGGCGTGTTCAAGTTCCTGCCCGAGCCCACCAGCCTGATGCTGCTGGGCCTCGCGGGCCTGGTCCTGCGTCGGCGCTAGTTCGCGACGCCGCCAGCTAAGTAGCTGATCCGAGGAGCCGGACGCCACGTCCGGCTCCTTTCTTTGCGCGCGGGGCGTGGCGGCATGAGCCACTCGGCGATCTAAAGCGGGATCACGCCGGCGGCGCGGAGGAGCGGCACCTGCGCCGCCAGCGCCCGCGTGGCGGCCACATCCTGTCGGAGTTGGGCCGCCAGCTCGTCCGGTCCGGAGAAGTGCTGCTGTTCGCGCAGGCGCTCCAGGAAATGCAAACCGACACGCCGCCCGCGCAGGTCCCCGCGGAAGTCCAGCAGATGCGCCTCGACGCGCGACCGCTGTTGCGCGAAGGTGGGCTGTGGACCAATGTTGACCGCGGCCAAGTGCAGCGCGTCGTCTTCGAGCTGGGCAATCGCCGCGTACACGGCCTCCTGCGGCAGCGGCTGTCGCACGTCCTGCAGGTTCGCGGTCGGAAAGCCCAGGCGGGCCCCGCGCGCGTCGCCGCCGCCCGTCCGGCCCACGATGCGGTACGGTCGCCCGAGCATGGCATGCGCCTCGGCGACGCGCCCATCGCGCAGCGCCTGGCGAATCGACGAGCTGCTGATCGTCGGATGCGTCGGCAGCTCGGCGCAGCGGAGCGCGGGCACGACGTGGAGCTCGTAGCCCCAGCGCGCCGCGTGCACGGCGAGCGTTTCATTGTTGCCGGAGCGGCCGCGGCCGAAATTGAAGTCCGGGCCTTCGACCAGCGCGCGCGGCCGACAGTGCGCGACCAGGCTGGCCAGGAAATCGTCGGCGTGCTGAGCCAGGAAGGCGGGCTCGCTGCGCACCACGATCGCGTGCGCCACGCCCAGCCGCGCGAGCAGCGCCAGCTTTTCACCCAGCGTGCCGAGCGCAGCCGGGGCCCGCTCGGGGGCCAGCACCGCCAACGGATGCGGATGAAACGTCAGCACGGCGACTTCCGCGCCGAGCCGCAGTGCCACCTGCCGGGCCGTCGCCAGCAACTGCGCATGGCCACGGTGCACGCCGTCGAAATTGCCGATCGAAAGCACGACCCCCGCGGGCGGCGCGGCGAACTTCTCCAGACCGTGGCAGATGTTCATGCCAGGAGCATAGTCAGGGCCTCAGGCGCTGTCGAACTGTTCCGCCGCGACGAGATCGGCGTACGTCTCGCGCCGGCGAATGAGTTCCGCGGTGCCGCCCGTCACGAGCACCTCGGCGGCCCGCGGCCGGGAGTTGTACTGGCTCGCCATGGCCATGGCGTAGGCGCCACAGGTAAAGACGGCCAGCAGGTCGCCGGCCGCCAGCGGTGGCAGCCGGCGGTCCTTCGCGAGGAAGTCACCGCTCTCGCACACGGGCCCGACCACGTCACAGGGGGCCAGGCCGGCGAACGGCTGGTCGGGCGCGAAATCCGACGGAACGCGGTCGCCGGCGTGTACCGGCCAGATGAAGTGATAGGCGCTGTAGAGCGCCGGGCGAATCAGCTCATTCATCGAAGCATCGACGATCACGAACCGCCGGCGACCCGTGTCCTTGGTCCACAGGACGCGCGCCAGCAATACGCCGGCGTTCGCGGCGATCGAGCGTCCCGGCTCCAGGATTACGTGGAGCCCACGTCCGCGCAGGAGCGGGACGATTGCGGCGGCGTACGCGTTGGCGTTGGGGGCCTCGCCGCCCTTGTAGTGCGCGCCGAAGCCGCCGCCGATATCCAGCGTGTCGAGTTGGAAGCCGGCGGCGCGCAGCCGGTCCATGAGCTCCAGGGCGCGCTGAATGCCCAGCACGTACGCGCGCGGGTCGTAAACCGGCGAGCCGATGTGCAGGTGCAATCCACAGATGTCGAGCCCCGGCTGGCGCGCGAAACGCTCGAACAGCGCGGGTGTCTGCTCCAGCGCGACGCCGAACTTCGTCTCCTTCGTCCCGGTCGTCGTGTAAGCGTGCGTCTGCGGATCGACGTCGGGGTTGATCCGCACCGCGACGCGGGCAGTGCGCCCCAGTCGACGAGCCACCGCGCCGAGTTGTTCGAGTTCCGGCGCGGATTCGACATTGAGCAGCCCGACGCCCGCTTGCAGCGCCGCCTCCATCTCCGCGGCCGTCTTGCCGACTCCCGCGAAGACGATCCGGGCTGCCTCCGCCCCTGCGCGCCGCGCCCGGTACAGCTCGCCGCCGCTGACGACGTCAAAGCCGCTGCCGGCCGACTGCAGCAACCGCAGGATGTGGAGGTTGGGGCAGCACTTGACCGAATAGCAGATCAGCGGATTCAGCTCGGCAAACGCGCTGCGCAGCCGTTCGAAGTGCAGGCGCAACGTGCCGGCGGAGTAGACGTACAGCGGCGTGCCGAAACGCGTGGCCAGGTCGTCGACCGCGCACTGTTCGCAATGCAGTTGTCCGCCGCGATACTCGAACAGGTCCATGCCACACACCATCCGGCGCGCGAGCGCACCGCGAAACTCAGGGGCCCACGCGGACGCGCAACCCCAGCTCCTCGGCCCGCTGGGCAAGGTCGGCTTCGTCCATCCAGCGCACGTAGTATTCCTGTTGCGAGACGTTGTAGATGATGACATGACGCCCCGCCGGCAGGAACAGGCGGTTGTGCGGCCGTTCGCAACAGCACACACCGACTTCGCGGGCAAACGCCGCGTGCTCAGTGAAGCGCCAGTTCTCGAGCACGTGCAGGCGCCACACGTCGCCCAGCTCGGACGCGATGGCCGGCAGCGGAAACTTCTGCGGGTCGCGCAGCCAATCGGCGTGGTGGCTGCGCAGGACGCGCGCCGCCGTTTCCATGCGCGTACGACAGGTCTGAATCGCCTCCCGATCGCGATTCACGACCGACAAGACCACCATCAGCAGCGTCAGCCCGACGAACACGGCCACACGCCACAGCACGCGCCGGCGGCGGCGGCGCAGCGCCTGCAGCAGGACGCGCTGGCCCGCGACGGTCGACGCGGCGGTGACGGGAGGCTCGGGGTTCATGCGTCCGATCCGGCAAACACGGGCTAATCCTCGGGCGGCGCTTCCCTCGCGCAGACTCCTATTCTATAGTTGCGGCCCGTACCGTAACAGCAGCACGCCTGGAGGACCCGATACGTGAGCCTGGCGGACAACGAGACCCTCTGGCTCGGCGGCGGGATCCTGGTCACGGCCGTGATCGCCGGCGCGGTGTTGTTCTGGCTGGGGGCTGAGTTGCGTACGCGCCGCGCCAGGACCACGCCCCGGCCGCCCGGGTCGCCGCCACCGGATCCGGACCCGCCGCGCCCCGCCCCATAACTGAGTACCCGAGCCCTGCAGGGCCTCATGATCGGACGCCACGCCACGCCGCCGCAAGCGCCGCGACCTTCACCGCGTGCCCGTCGCAGCGGAGCACATCGGCGTCCGTGACGCTGCCGATGACGCGGCCGGCGACCGCCGCCTGCGACAACGCGGCCTCCACGGCGCGCCGCTCGGGCGTTTCAACCAAGTACGCGGCGCACAGCTCGTCGAACGGGCCCGATCCCGCGGCCGGCAGATCAGGCACGGTGGCGCCGTGCGCCGCCGCGATCGCCATTTCCGCCAGGGCTACCAGCCAGCCGCCCGTGGACACATCGTGCGCCGCCGCGACAAGCCCGCGACGCATCAGCTCCGCGACCGTCGCGTGAATGCGCGCCGCCTGGGCGAACGAGAACCCGATCGGTGGCAGGCCACCAACCAGCAGGATGTCGCTGCCGGGCCGCTTCAGGTCGGGCGTGAGACACCGCTCCGCATCGGCGACCACGCTCAGAGCGCTGATCAGCAGCGTGGCGGGAATTGCCAAGCGGCGCCGGGCGCGGATCCGCTCCTCGAGCGCCGGCAGAATGCCGCGCAGCCACCGCGCGTCCGCGTCGTCGCCGGCGGCACGTTGCCGCAGCGTCGCCAACAGCGGCTCCACGTCCGCCGCATCAAGCGCGAACTCGTTGTTGAGCGAGTCCTTGCCCGAGATGAACGGCGTGCCAAAGGCCGTCGCCACGTCGTAACAGGCCTGGCACGCCCGCACCAGCGCGCCGAGCTGTGTCGGATCGTCGCTGCGCCCCCAGCAGAAATTGTCGAGAATCGCCGTCGCCGCTGGGTCGCCGCCGACACACACGATGTTGCGAACGGCCTCGTCGATCGCCGCCGCCGCCATCCAGTACGGATCCACGTCCGCAAGATGCGGTGCCAGACCGCAGCCGAGCACGATGGCGCGCGGCGACGCCAGGCGCGGCCGCAAGACCGCCGCGTCACCCGGTCCGCGCCCCGGCCCGGGCAGAGGCTTGACCACGCTGCCGCCCTGCACCTCGTGGTCATACTGCCGGATGATCCACTCCTGCGAAGCGACGTTGGGGCGCGCCAATTCGCCAAGCAGCCGCTCACCGAGATCGCCGGCGGCACCCCGCGATGTCACCGTAGCAGCCAGGGCCGAGGCGTCCGTCGGCGGCCACCACTCGGCGGCACGCTCCAGCCGCGGCACGCCTTCATGGAGGAAGTGCATGTCCAGCTCGCCCACCACGCGGCCGTGAAAACGCAGAACGATGCGGGCCGCCGCAGCGTGCGGCGCGTCCGAAGCAGGGCCAAAGACGCCGATGACGGTCGCTTCCACTTCCTCGGCCCGCATGAGCGCCAGGAATCGCTCCAGGTTCGCCGGCGGGACGGCGACAACCATGCGCTCCTGCGCTTCGCTGATCCAGATTTCGTCATAGCGCAGCCCGGCGTACTTGAGCGGCACGCGCTCGAGCTCGACGACCGCACCGATCCGGGCGGCCATTTCACCCACGGCGCTGCTCAACCCGCCGGCGCCGCAGTCGGTGATCGCGGTATACAGGCAGCCCCCCGCGGCATCGCGCGCCTGCAGCACCGCGTCGAGGAAGCGCTTCTCGGTGATGGCGTTGCCAATCTGCACAGCGTGCGAAAATTCGTCCGCGTGCGTATCGGTCAGCTCGGCCGACGAGAACGTCGCGCCGTGGATGCCGTCGCGGCCGGTGCGCCCGCCGATGACGACGACCAGGTCGCCCGGCTGCGCGGCCTTCTCGACCATCGTGCGCGGCAGGAGGCCCACGGAGCCGCAGAACACGAGCGGATTTCCGAGGTAGCGCGCATCGAAGTAGACGGCGCCGTTGACCGTCGGAATGCCCATGCGATTGCCGTAATCAGCCACGCCGCGCACGACGCCGCGCAGCACGCGCCACGGGTGCAGCACACCCTTGGGCAGCGGCGCCTGCGGCCAGTCCGACGGCGCGACGCAGAACACGTCCGTGCTCGCGATCGGCTTGGCCGCCAGACCGCAGCCAATCACATCGCGGATCACGCCGCCGATGCCGGTCGTCGCACCGCCGTATGGCTCGATCGCGGACGGGTGATTGTGCGTCTCGACCTTGAAGGCGATGCCGTAGTCGTCGTCAAACGCGATGACGCCGGCGTTATCCTGAAACACCGAGAGGCACTGCGGGCCACGCTGGGCCGCCATCAGCTCCTGTGTGGCGCGGGCGATCGTCTCTTTCAGCAGATTGCCGTAGTGGCGTGTTTCGGTGTCGCCGGCGCCGGACGAAGGGAGCGGCGCACCTCGGTAGACCATCGCGCTGCGCAGGGTCTTATGCACGCAGTGTTCCGACCAGGTTTGCGCCAGCGTCTCGAGCTCCAGGTCCGTCGGTTCGCGCCCGCGCGCCCGAAAATGGGCCTGGATCGCCAGCATCTCCGCACGCGAGAGAAACAGGTGGGCCTCGCGCGACAGGCGGTCCAGCGCCGGTCCGTCCAGATCACACAGGGCCACGTGCCGGACCTCGAAGCGATACTCCGGCGGACGCAGCGCCGGTTGGACGCCCGCCGTGCCAGGGACCACCTGCTCGATACAGTCGTTCGCGAGCACCCGCCCCACCGTCTCGTATACCGCGCGCTCGTCCAGGGCACCGCCCAGGACAAAGCGGCGTCCCGTGCGGACGGCTGCCACCGCGAAACCCTCGGCCTCCAGCTCGGCCCGCGTGCTCTCGGCGACCGGATCCATCACGCCCGGACGCAGTTGGATCTCGAACCCGACGGCCCCCGGTGGCGGAGCCGGGATGCGGTCGCCCGCTGCATGAATCGCCGCCGCCTCGGTGACCGGGTCGGTCAGCAGTTCGGCGGCGATTCGTTCGACGTCGTTGCGCTGCAGGTCGCCTTCCAGGAAGAAAAGCCGTGTCGCGGCCGCTGAAGTAAGCCCCGGCAGGCCGGCATCCCGCAAGATCGCAACCAGCGTGTCACTGGTGCCCTCACCCGCGGCGGCGATCCGCGGTGCGATTTCGATTCGATACACGCTCATGGTTCGCTGTCCGCCTCCGTGGGCTGCCGCGCGCTGCAACTAGCGTTAAGGGAGCGTGAATAATACCAGGGGCAGGTTTCTGCGTCGCCTGGTTGATGAACATGCGTGGTCCATTGGCAGCGACTGAGAGAGCATGGCTTAGTCACCGGGATTCCGGGAGCGATTCCGATAAATTCTGTGGAGCAAAACTCATAACTCGTTATTTCATAAGCTATTGCGTTGACATCACGCCGGATGGAAGACGGAAAACCGTCCGCAATTCCGCGCCGGCCAGGAAAATAGACTTGCCTGCGGTGGGTCCAAAGTCGTACCATTACGCCCTAACGCAGGCAGACTCTGGGTGCGGGTCGGAGACCCGCGAATGGCGCGGCCTGTCTGGTTAGGAGCTTATGAGCACACAACCCAATGGTGCCAGCACGCCCGTCGTCAGCACGGCCCACGTGCTCGAGTTTGAGAAGCCGATCGCAAAGATGGAGCAGGAAATCCATCGACTCGAGGCACTCCAGGCTGAGTCCGGGCGCGACTACTCAGAGGTCATCACGGGGATTCGCGCGCAGTTGCAGAATGCATTGCGTCAATCCTATGCCGACCTCACCGCGTGGGAGAAGGTGCTGATCGCGCGCCACCCCCGCCGGCCACTCACGCGCGATTACATCCGCATGCTCACGCAGGACTTCTGCGAGCTGCACGGCGACAAGCTGTATGGCGATGATCGTGCGATAGTCTGCGGTTTTGCCCGTCTGGCGGGCCACCGCGTCATGCTTATCGGACATCAGAAAGGCCGCGAGACGCGCGAGAAGATCGAAGTCAACTTCGGCTGCGCGCACCCCGACGGCTACCGCAAGGCGCTGCAGAAGATGCAGCTCGCCGCCAAGTTCAAGGTGCCGATCGTCTGCCTGATCGATACACCGGGGGCCTACCCGGGTGTCGAGGCCGAGGAACGCGGCATCGCCCGCGCGATCGCTGTAAGTCTCATGGAGATGTCGCGCCTCCCAACCCCGATCGTGGCGGTCGTGATCGGCGAGGGTGGCAGCGGCGGGGCGCTGGGCATCGCGGTAGCGGACCAGGTCGCGGTCATGGAGCACGCCTACTACTCGGTGATCAGCCCCGAGGGGTGTGCCGCGATTTTGTGGAAATCGGGTGAGCAGGCGGCGCTGGCGGCCGAAGCCCTGCGGCTCACGCCCCAGAACCTAAAGCGGCTGGACCTGATCGATGCGATCATCCCTGAGCCGCTGGGGGCGGCCCATCGCGACCCGGACACGACCGCCAAGAACTTGGAGGCGTGGATCGGCAAGACTCTGCGCGATTTGCGGCGGCTGAAGCCCGAGACTCTGTTACGACGCCGCTATGAACGGCTGCGAAAGCTGGGATCGTTCTTCACGGATCCCAAGCACATTGAAACCAAGACCCCCAAGCGCGCCCGGCGAACGCGGACGACGGCGCCCGCGACTGGGAACTGAGAGATCGCCCGCCTGGAAGGGGGCGTGGGCCGATGCTACTGGGGTACTTACGGGGTCCCAAGCAGTCGGGGCCCCTGACGATACGACCGAGACTCGCAGATCGCGCGCGGCCTGGGCGCGGTCGGCGGGCGGGCCGCCGGGAGCGCTGTCGGAGTGCTTGACCCAGCCTTACGCCCGACGGATATCGCGATAGCGCGTGGCGGATCGCTGCGGATCTGCTGGTCGGACGGTCGGCTGAGCGACATTCCGCTGCCCGTCCTGCGGAAGGCGTGTCCATGTGCACAGTGCCGGGAGTCGCAGGGCGCGAAGGCTGGAAGCGGGTTGCCGGTGATACCCGCACCGGCGGCACAGGCCGCGATGACCGCCGTGGCCGGCGCCGAGCTGGTCGGCTACTACGCGGTGCGGATCCGGTGGCAGGATGGTCACGACGTTGGGATTTATGACTACGAGCTGCTGCGGCGGCTCGGGAGTTCCGGGGAGCGGCAAGAGGACGGCGGTGCGAACGAAACGCACGCAAGGGACGTAGAATGTTAGGGGCGTCCGTGGATTTTGTTGGGCCTCGGGCATGGGCTGTGATATACTGAGGTTCCTAACCGAGTAGTGAGGTTTTACCCTTGTCAGAACGAACGATGCACAACGCGGACGTCACAAGTCCGGCGCTCCAAGCTGTTGATCTGCATTTATTTGTGTATGATCGCGCACTCCACCCAGAGTTGTTCCAGCACTACGCGAACCACCGGGTGCTGCAGTCGCGCTACCATGCCGACATCTGGATTATCGGTCTAAGTCACGTCGTTACCGTGACCAGCGGTTCACACTGCCTGACCGAGCTGCTGACGCGCGAGAGCGAGGTACTCCCGACGCGTGGCGTGCTGTCGCGCTTCCGACTGAAGGGCGAGCGCGATCACGAGCGCAAGACGGCCGATGGCTGGAGCTACCTGGTCAGCACTCAGGTCGAAACGATGGACGAGGCCCTGTACAAGTCCGTTCATCACGACCTTCTGCGGCACACCGAGAAGCGCGGCTGGTTCCAGTCGTATGAGCAGTGGGCGGACGGCGACCTCACGCCGTTCACGTACATCGACCACGAGGCCCGTGACCGCGAGTTCCACGTGCATGCGTTCCATGCCTATCCACAGGAGCGCACGTTGGTCAAAACGCAGTCCATCATCGAGTTGCCGGCCTAGTCCGGCCAGCCTGGCCCAATCCGCGGCCACCCGGTCTGGCGCACGCCGCGGGTGGCCGCGTGCTTACCGATCCCCGGCATGGAATTTGCGGCCACCATGAAGCCGACACGCGCGCCAGACGTGATTCAGATCGCCGGGGCCCGCGAGCATAATCTCCAGAACGTCGCCCTGACCATTCCGAAGAACCGGCTGATCTGCTTTACCGGCGTCTCGGGGAGCGGCAAGAGCAGCCTGGCGTTCGACACGCTTTACGCCGAAGGACAGCGGCGGTACGTCGAATCGCTCAGCGCGTACGCGCGGCAGTTCATGGGGCAGTTGCCCAAGCCGGACGTCGACCAGATCTCCGGGCTCGCGCCGGCGATTTCCATCCAGCAAAAGACGAGTGGCTGGAACCCGCGCAGCACCGTCGGCACAATCACGCAGATACACGACTACGCGCGCGTGTTGTTCGCGCGGGCCGGCGTCCAGCATTGCCCGCGGTGCGGGCGGGTGATCGCAGCCCAGACGCGCGAGCAGATGCTCGCGCGCATCCTGGCCCTGCCCGAGGGCACGCCGATCATGGTTCTGGCACCCAAGGTGCGGGCCCAGAAGGGCGAGTACCGCGATCTGTTTCAGGAACTCATGCGCCAGGGCTACGTGCGGGCGCGCGTCGACGGCCAGGTGGTCGACCTGTCCGATCCGCCGGCCCTCGACCGCTACCGGCGGCACGACATCGAGGCTGTGGTGGACCGCTTGACGATCCGACCCGCGGTTCGCGCGCGGCTGGCGGACTCGCTTGACACGGCGCTGACGGCGGGCGAGGGCACGGTCATCATCGCGACGGTGGAGGGCGAGGGCAGCGCCGGGCCGCGCGCGGTGCGCCGTGGCCGGCCCCCGTCGGCGGTCGCAAGCCGCGACATGCTGCTGGCCACGGGGTTCGCGTGCGCCGTGTGCGATGTCAGTTTCGCACCGCCCCACCCGCAGATGTTCAGCTTCAACAGTCCCCAGGGTATGTGTCTGCAGTGCGACGGGCTCGGGACGCGTTACGATTTCGACCCCGACTTGCTCGTGCCGGACCCGGCGCTGAACTTCCTGGCGCCGTGCATCGCGGCTTTGCGTCACAAGCCCGGGCGCTGGCGGCGACATCTGTACGAGGGTGTCGCGCGACACCTCAACATCGACCTTCACACGCCCTGGCGCGACCTGTCGGCCGCAGCGCGGCACGCGCTGCTGTACGGCACGGGCGCTGCGCACATCACGTTTGAGTGGAAGGGACGCTACGGCACGTGGAAGCATGGCGGGACGTTCGAGGGCGTGGTGGCCGAGCTGCAGGCCCGGCATCGCAAGACGACGTCGGCGATGGTCCGGCGCTTCTATGAACAATTCATGCGGCAGGCCCCGTGCACGCAGTGTCGCGGCGGACGACTGAATGAGCAGGCGCTGGCAGTGCGCCTGAGCGGGCGACCGGACGGGCCAGGCAGCCCCAGTGCGAACCTGAACATCCACGAAGCGGCGCAGCTTCCTATCCGGCGCGCGCTCGGGTTCTTCTCGAACCTGGAACTGGACAGTGTGCGGAGCATCATTGCCGCCGAGCCGCTCAAGGAAATCCGCGCCCGGCTGCAGTTCCTGCTGGACGTCGGCTTGGACTACCTGACGCTGGACCGCGCGGCGCCGACGCTCTCGGGCGGCGAGTCGCAGCGCATCCGGCTCGCGAGCCAGATCGGCTGCGGGCTCGTGGGCGTGCTGTACGTTCTCGACGAACCCAGCATCGGGCTGCACCCGCGTGATCATCGCCGGCTGCTGGCGTCGCTGGAACGCCTGCGCGACATGGGCAACACCGTGGTGGTGGTCGAGCACGACCGCGACACGATGGAGGCGGCAGACTACCTGGTCGACTTCGGGCCGGGCCCCGGGGCGCGCGGCGGGCGTGTGGTTGCCGCCGGCCTGCGCGACGAGCTGGCCGCAGCCGCGGAATCCGTCACCGGCGCGTATCTCGCCGGCCGCGCCAGCATCGAGGTTCCGCCGGCGCGCCGTCCGATCACGCGAACGAAGCGGCGCCGGTCGTAGGCGGGCTCACGCGGCACACGGTGTATTGTTGAATGAGGCGACGTATTCGGACGCGCAGGCCGCGCCCGCGCGCCGCGGCGCGCGGATGGCCGCTCACGCGTCGTCGCGCCGGCGGCGTGCGGTAGCGGGAATCGGCTCGTTTTCGGGCGTGCCAGCGCGTGCCTGCAGCGCGGTACCCCCGGCAGCGGGGTTCCAGCGGCGCGGTAATCGGCGGGCGGCTTCTAACCGATACGAGACTGAGTTTGTATCGCGGCGTTGCCCCGAGGACGCATGGTCCAATGCCCGTAACGATGATTTGTCCCAACCTGAAGTGCGGCCGCACGGTCGTCGCCGCCGACTCTGCCCGGGGCAAGGTCGTGCGCTGTGCCCATTGCCAGGCGCTGTTTCTCGTGCCGCGCGACGTGTCACGGCACACACGTGAGACGCGCCCGGCGGATCCCGCCGGCGACGAAGCGAAGCGACGGAACCCGTAGACGCAGAAACGCGCGGCACCCGCCGCCGGAACACGAGAGGGAGCGTCGGAGATGAATCCACCGAACGCGGAGCGGCCACGCCAGTCCGGACAGCCCGGCGCGCGGCGCGGGAGCAATCTGCGGGTCGCCTTCGGCCATGAACCGGAGCTGATCAGCGCCTGCCTGGAGGGCCTGGAAGCGAGCGCGCCGGAGCGGGCCCGGCAGATTCTGAAGGCGGCCCAGGCGGCGCTCAGCGATTTCCCGGACTACGCAGATCTCCATTATCACGCCAGCCGCGCCGCCCTCGCGGCGGGGGAATACGAGACGGCCACGCGGCTGCTGGAGTCCGCGCTGCGTGTGAACCCGGGCTACGTGGATGCGCTGCTGCTGGCGGCGCGCGTCGCCCTGCAGGGGCACCGGCTGGCGGACGCACGCCGACACCTGGAGACCGCCCGCGACCGGGGCGCGGACTACCCGGATTTGCACATGCTGATGGGGGGCGTGTGCTGCAAAGAAGGAAACTGGCAGGCGGCGCGCGCGGAGTACGAGCGTGCTCTGGAACTGAACGCCAACCTGGCGGAGGCGCGCGCCGCGCTCGCGGCGCTGCGACCGGAGCCGCGCAGCGGGACCGACGATGAGCTACCTGCTTGAAGCGCTGGGGCGGGGTCTGCTCGCGGACCTGCGCTCTGCATTCGAGAAACAGTTGCCCGGCCAGCAGGAAGATGACCTCGGCCGGCTGCAGACGCGTTTTTCGGCGTCGCCGACCTCGCTGGACCTGGCCATGCGGCTCGGGATGGCATACCTGCGCGAGATGCGCCTCGCCGAGGCGTGCCGGGCCTTCGAAACCGCCACGCAACTCGGGCCGAGCGCGGCGCCGCCGCGACTGGCACTGGCGTGCGTCTATGACGAGCTGGGCCGGCTCGACCGGGCGCTCCAATCCCTGACCGCCGCCCAAGCCTGTGACGACCGCGACCCGGCCATCGCCTTCGGCATCGCGTTCTGTCACGAGCGGCTGGGGGACGGACGGGCGGCGCGCCAGGCCTATACCCGCGCGATCGAGCTGTGTCCGCAGTTGCGGAACGCGTACGAGCGTATGGCGGCCATCGCGATGCAGGCCGGCGAATGGAACGAGGCGATCACCCAGTACGAGCGCCTCGCGGAAATGGAGCCGGACGACCTGGACGTGCTGCTGACCCTGGGCAACTTATACCTGCAGGTCCAGCGGCCGGTGGACGCCATCGAGCAGTACCAGCAGGCGCTGCAGATCGAGCCGGACGGGCACGACGGCACGCTGGCGACCGCGGACAACCTGGTTGAGGAGGGCCGGCTGGGCGAGGCGATCGTGACGCTCGAGAAGCTGGTGCACAAGTATCCGGGCATGGCCCCCTTCCATGTCCGGCTCGGGGACCTGTACGTGAAAGCCGGCGACGACACCCGCGCCATCGAGGAATACCACACCGCCCTCGCCACGCAGCCGAGCTTCCTCGAAGCCACCGTCAAGCTGGGCACGCAGCACATGCGCCAAGGGCGCTACGTCGACGCCGCGGTGACCTTCAACCGCGCCGTGGAGCTGAACGACCGGCTGATGACGGCATTCGTCGGCCTGGGCGTTGCGCAGTACGACTCCGGTCGCAAACACGAATCACTCGCCACGTTCGACCTGGCCGCCAGCCTCGAACCGAGCACGACGCTGCTCTTCTCGGAAACGACGCGGCTGCACCTCAAGTCGGAGCAGCAGCGCCACGTCGGCGACGACGACAGCGACCGCGACGAGCATGAAGTGGCCATCGACGCGGGGGACAGCGAGACCCTGCTGCAGGAAGCCCTGCGGCGCCACGAACAGGCGCTGCTGCACTCGCCGAACCACGCGGACCTGCACTACCGCTACGGGCTGCTGCTGCGACAGGTCGGGCGTTACGACGAGGCCACCACCGCGTTCCGCAGCGCGGTCGCGATCAACCCGAACTACTGCAAGGCGCTGGTCAAGCTGGCGATCTGCCTGAAGGAAGCGGGCGCGGTCGACGAGGCCATCGCCACGTTCCAGCGTGCCCTGCACCTCGACGAGAAATACGTCGACGTGCACTACGAGCTGGCGCTGCTGTTCGCCCAGCGCAACCAGTTCGACCTGGCGGCGGAACAGTTCGAGCAAGCCGCCGCCGCACGCGGCCAGAAGATCGCGTTCCGCGAGAACCTGACGCTGGCGCTGCAGAACGTCGGCATGATCGACCGCGCGTCGGCGACGTGGCGGCTGCTGTGCGAGCTGGCCCCGCCCGACGACGCGCAGCTCACCACCCGCGAGCAAGCCCTCCGAAACACGAAGCACAAGTAGTCACGCAGACAACTCGCGGTGCCGCCCGCGGCAGGCTAGACTTGTGGCGCGCGCCAGCCGGTTGCGCGCGCCCACGAAGGCATTACCGAGACCATGATGAAAACCGTGATTGTGCTGAACAACGACCAGATGGGCCACGGCGACCCGGCCCTGGGTCAGAAGATCCTGGCCACGTTCTTGCGGAAGCTGCCCGCCGTCGCCGGCGTCACCGCCATCGTGCTCTACAACAGCGGCGTGAAGCTGATCACGAAGGGTTCCCCGGTGCTGACCGAGCTCACCCAGCTCCATGAGATGGGGATCGACCTGCGGCCGTGCGGCACGTGCCTGAACTTCTACCAGCTCCAGCCCGAACTCGTGCCGGCGTCGAACATGGACGAAATCCTGCGCGAGCTGGCGGCGGCGGAGAAGGTCATCACGCTCTAGGCATCACCACTTCTTGAAGACGAAGAACACCGCGCCGACGATCAGGCCGAAGCCGACGAGGTAGTTCCACTTCAGCGGCTCACGCAGGTAGAGCACCGAGAAGCCGCAGAACACGATCAGCGTGATCACTTCCTGCAGCGTCTTGAGCTGCGCGGCGTTGAACTGCTGGTGCCCCCAGCGGTTCGCGGGCACCTGGAAGCAGTACTCCACGAACGCAATCAGCCAGCTTACGAGGATGACTTTCCACATGGCCACCCCCTTGAACTTCAAGTGGCCGTACCAGGCCATCGTCATGAACACGTTCGAGATCGTCAGCAGAATGGCGGTTCGCATTGCGGTTTCAGTTCCTATCGGGTACGCCGGCCGCCGCGCACGAGCGACCGTGCCCAGAGTTTAGCACGTCCGACGCCGGATGCGCAGGCCGCGCTCCGGCGCGACCCGGACGGAACGCGGTAGAATATGGGCGATGGTCTTTCACCCGGATCGCAGCCCGATGCGTAAGCGACGCCTGGTGCGCGCCGGCCAGCTCTTGATCCTTGTGCTGGCGGCACTTGCGGTGGCCCTGCCCTTGATCCTCCGCCCGTCGGTCGGAACGCGTCCCGCATCGCCGAGGCCCGCCGTAGTGGACAGCAATGGCCCAGCCGAAACCGAGCCCCCGCCCGCGGAAGAGCCGGTCCCCTACCAGCCGGAGCCCACGACGCCGGGACCCGCTCGCGACGAGGCGCCGGCATCAACGACCGATCGCCGGCACGTAAGTCAGGGCCCGCCAGCTCCGGGAGCGGATGCGACCTCGCGCCCAGCCGCGGCCGGACGCAACTCCGAATGGGACCGCTCGGACGAAGCCAAGCGGCGCGGCATGGAGCAGTTCGGCGGTACGCCGCTGACGGAGGGCGCCGTCGAGTCCGGTCTGGCATGGCTCGCAGCCCACCAGGCGGAAGACGGCACTTGGGACCGCCTGCACTTCGACCGCCGCTGCCCGCGTGATGACCGCTGCACGGGCGTCGCGCTGCAGCGTGAGACGGACGACCTGACGGCGGGCGTGACGGGCCTGGCGCTGCTCGCGTTCCTGGGCGCGGGCTACACGGACCGTGCCGGCCCCTACCCCGAAGTGGTGCGCAGCGCGGTGGGTGCGCTGTTGCGCCGGCAGGAGCCGCACGGCGGGTTCTCGCAGGGCGACAGTATGGCCGGCTACAACGACGCCCTCGGAACCCTGGCGCTGGCGGAGTATCTGGCGCTCACGCAGGACGACCGCGTCCGCGCGCCGCTCGCGCGGGCGGTCGCGCGCATCGTGGCGAATCAGCAGGCGCGCGGCGGCTGGGACTATGTCCGCTCTCCAACCTCGGGCCGAAATGACACTTCCATCACGGCGTGGATGGTCCAGGCGCTGCATGCCTGCGCGGCGGCCGGTGTGGCGGTACCGCAGGAGACGCTGGTGCGCGCCGCCATGCACTTCACGCAGGCCACCGAGCCGGACGGGCGGGTACGCTACGCCGATGCCGGCGCGGGCTACGAGCTGGATGCCACTCTGCACCCGGTCTACAGGTACGGCGTCGGGATGCTGGCGGCGGGACTGACGTGCGAGCAACTGCTGGGCTGGCGCCAGGATAGCACGACGCCGCTGCTGCAGTGCGCGCTGCTGGCCAGTGAGCTGCCGTCGGCGGCGCGGGCGCGGGGACGCGACGCGACGGGGGCGCACAACGAGTACTATTGGTACTATGGCACGCTGGCGATGTTCCAGCGCGGCGGCGACGACTGGGAGCGCTGGAACGCCCGGCTGCGCGACGCGATCCTGCCGCTGCAGGATCGCTCCAAGACCAAGTCGGGTAAGAAGCGGCACACGTACGGCAGTTGGCCGCCGTATGGCGCCAGCTGGGGGCAGTTCGGGCGGATGGGCGGGCGCGTCTATACGACCGCGATCTGCACGCTGACGCTGGAGATCTATTATCGGCACACGCCGGCGTTCCTGGCGGGCGAGCTGCACTTTACGGCGGATGACTGGCGGATGCACCTGCGCGCGCGGACGCCGCGCGATCGGCTGGCGCTGGTGGCGTGCCTGGCGCAGTTGCGCGTCGAGGTGTGCGAGCCGGTGCTGGTCGATCTGCTGGCCGACCCGGAGCGACCGGTCGCGTTGGCGGCGGCGGAAGCGCTGGCCATGATCGACTCGCCGATGGGGGTGGCGCTGATCGATGACGTGATCACGATGCTGCCGCCGTGGGAGCGCGCGGGGCTGGAGCGGGCGCTGGCGCGCGGCAAAGCGGTGGCGGCGCTGCCGTCCGTCGAGGGGGAGGTGCGGATGTTCGACGCGCGCGCCGGGCTGGCGACCCTGGAGTTGCCACGGAGCTACGTCGGCATGCCCGTACGCGTGCTGCGCGGCGACGACCTGATCGCACAGATGCAGGTAATTCAGCGCTTCACCGGGCGTAACGTGGTGGTCGCCCAACTCGTGTCCGACCGGCGCGCGACACCGCAACGTGGCGACCGCGTCGTCGGGCCATGATACGTCGCGCGCGTGCAAGAGCTGCGGGGGTAGCGCAACGGATGCCGGTGATCGGGCGATTCGGAGTGTGGCACGCCAGTCACCGCGCGCGGATTACTGCAGCAGCAAATCCCACGCACTGAACAGGTTATCGATCTCGTCGCGCGTTGCCACCGTCCGCCAGCGCGCGATCTGGCACGGCATCTGCCCTCTGACGGCTACGTGCCCGAGCGCGGCCTGCACGGATGCGGCGCGCGGGGCACGAGCTGGCGCAGGAGTCGCCGGATGCAACGACAGCTTCCGATTGCGTCCAGGGCACGGGTCGCAAGGCCCACCCCCGCGTCCGGAGGTCGCGTGCCTCAGGAGCACATCAGGACACCGGACAGCGACGCTGCGCCGCGGGACTGGAGCCAATTGGGGCGGCGGGTGCTGGCCGAGGCGTGGTACCGGCTCACGGATGAGCACGGGCCAGGTCGCGGCATTGCGGCCACACCCGTCGTCCCGGCTCCCCATGACAAGGAACAGCCGTGATCTACGGGCTGTACAACTCGGCCGCGGGAATGCTGACCAGCGAGTACCGCCAGGCGGTGCTGGCCAACAACATCGCGAACGCCGACACCGTCGGCTTCCGGCGCGACATCGCGACGTTTGCCGAGCGCGTGCCGGCCCGCGCCGCCGGTATTCGCCAGGGTGCCAGCGCGGTTGACCTGGCCGGGCTCTCCGGCGGGATGTGGCTCGGCGAGACTTTTACCGACCACACGGCGGGCACCCCGGTCGCGACCGGCAATCCGTACGACGTGGCCCTGGACGGACCGGGCTTTCTGGCGGTCGAGGTGGACGGACAAACGCTCTACACGCGCGACGGGCGCATGACCAGACGCGACGACGGGCTGCTCGTCGCGGCGAGCGACGGGGCGCCGATTCTGGGCCGCGGCGGCATGCCGATCCGGCTCAATCCGCACGGCGGCGACATCAGCGTGGACACGCAGGGGCGCGTGCAGCAGGACGGGGCCGTTGTCGGCGAGCTGGAACTGGTGGACTTCGCCGACTACGGCACGCTCCGTAAAGCCGGAGCGGCGCGCTTCGCCGGCCCCGCTGAAGGGACCGTGGAAGCCCCCGTGCTGGTGCAGGCGGGCTACGTCGAGAGCGCGAGCGTGCAGCCGGTAAACGAGCTCGTGAGCATGATTCAGGCCGCGCACGCGTACCAGATGAACGCGCGCATGATTGCGCTCCAGGACGAATCGGCCGGCAAGCTGATCAACGTGGTCCTGCGGACGTAGGGCCGCGGGAAAGAACGTGACTCCGCGGGTGCGGGTCACGCGTGAAGGATTGTGAACCATGGCCATCACCGCACTCCATACCGCCGCGACGGGCATGCAGGCCCTGTCGACGAAGATCGATGTGATCGCGAACAACATCGCGAACGCCGACACGCCGGGGTTCAAGGCCGCGCGCGCGAACTTCCAGGATCTGCTGTACCAGATTCGCGCGCAGCCGGGCGTGCAGACGAGCGACGAAAGCGAGACGCCGCTGGGCACGGAGGTCGGCCTGGGCGTGGCCCTGAGCAACACGCAGGTGATCTTCAAGCAGGGCTCGGCGACGCCGACCGGCGAGCCGCTGGACATCATGATCCAGGGCGACGGGTTCTTTCAGGTCGAGCTGCCCGGCGGAGCGACGGGGTACACCCGCGCCGGGAACTTCGTCCGCAACGCGAACGGTGAACTCGTGCTGGGCAACAGCTACGGCTACCGTCTGAAGGATTCGCCGACCATTCCGGACGACGTTCCGAAGGAAAACGTCGGCATCTCGAGCGATGGCCGGATCATGGCGACGAACCCGGACGGCACGACCGAGGAGCTCGGTCAGATCGAGCTCGCGCGGTTCGTGAACCCCAACGGTCTGCTGCAGCGCGGAGCGAACATCTTCACGGCGACGCAGGCCTCGGGGGAGCCCATCGAGGGGACCCCTGGCGAGCAGGGCCTGGGCGAGATCATGGCGGCGCATCTCGAGCAGAGCACGACCGAGGCCGTCGCCGAGCTGGTCGAACTGATCAAGGCCCAACGCGTGTTCCAGATGAACTCACAGACGATCCAGGCGGCCGACGAGTCGCTGCGGACCATCGCCAATCTGCGGAGGTAGGCGTGATGAGCAGGCTACTGCTGCTGGCGGTCTGTCTGATGGGGACGGCGGGCGTGGCCGGCGCCGCCGACGCCGACGCCGATACCGTCTCCCTGCGGCTCCGCCCGCAGACGACGGTGTACGGCGAAGCCGTCACGCTCGGGGACGTGCTGGTGTTCGCGAGCGCGGCGGACGAGCTGACCGAGCGCATCGCCGGCGAGCCGGTGTGCGCCGATGCGGCCCGACCGCTGACCGCGGTGAGCCACGACACGATCGTGCGGCGTCTGGACGAACTGGGCGTGAACCTGTCGCGCGTGCTGGTCGGCGGCGCGCTGCAATGCGTGATTACGCGGCCGCCGCCGGCGCAGCCCCTGGAGCCCGAGTCCGTCGCGGCCCCGCTGCTGGGCGCGCCGGCCGCGCCCGTCGCGGAGGGGGGGCGCGCGCTCGCGGAGGTTCTGCGGGCCCACGTCAATGGCGAGCTGGCCAGTCTGGGCGGGACCGCGGAGATCGACTTCGAACGCGCGGGGCAGGAGTTTCTGCAGCTCACGACGCCGCCGTGGGATTTCGGCGTGAGCAGCAGCAGCCGGGACAAGCTGGGGCTGCGTGAGTTTCACGTGGTGATCCGCCGGGACGGCCATGTGCAGCGCAAGGTGGACTTGTACGCCCAGGTGCGCCTGGTGCGTCCGGTGGTGGTGGCCCGGCGGCCGCTAAACCCGGGGAATTTCATCCGAAGCGACGACGTGGCCGTGGAGACGCGGGTGTTTGCGGATGCGGCGCACCGCGGCCCGAGCCAGATCGAGGAAGTCGTTGGCCAGCAGATCAAACGCTTCGTGCCCGCGGGCGAGGCCGTGCGCGCCGATGCCATCAAGCCCGCCGACCTGGTCGTACGCTCGCGGCCGGTGACGGTCACGAACGACAACAGCGCCGTACATGTGCGGTTGACCGGCATGGCCCTGGATTCTGGCGGCTACGGCGACACGGTGCGCATCCGGATGGGTGACACCCGCGGCGAGCGCCAGTTGCTGCGCGGCGTGGTGACCGGCCTGGGTACGGTGCGACTGGTGGAGGGCAACCTGTGAGCCACACGCGCACACTGCGGCGGGTCGAGTGGTGGCTCGCGCTGGCGGCAGCCGTGGTCGCGCTGACGGCCGCGCCGCGTCCGGCGCAGGCGCAGAACAACTCGCTGCTGGGCAACGGATGGCGGGCGGCGGACGCGGCGCGCGACACGCCGGCGCCGGCGTCCAGCGGCGCGGCACTGCTCGGCACCGCGGGCAACGCGCGCGCCACGCTGGCCCAAGACCGTCCGGAGCCCAAGCCAAACACGGTGCTGCTGCGCAGCTCGCCGTTCGCGGTGAAGACTCCCGATCCCGAGAAGATCAAGGTCCATGACCTGGTCACGATTATCGTGCGCGAGAGCAAGACCGCGACGACCGACTCGAAACTCGAGTCAAAGAAAGACTGGAAGCTGGACTCGGCCCTGACGAAGTGGATCCGCTTCAGCGACAAGCACGGGCTCATCCCGGCGAAGCAGGAGCAGGGCAGCCCGGCGGTGCTGTTCGACTTCAAGAACGACTACAAGGGCGACGGCTCGTATGACCGCAAGGACGAGCTGACCACGCGCGTGACGGCGCGGGTCATCGACGTGAAGCCCAACGGCAACCTCGTCCTCGAGGCGGTCAAGGAAATCATGATCGACGACGAAGGCTACCGGATCACACTGACGGGCGAATGCCGGAGCAAGGACGTGATGCCGGACAACACGATCCTGAGCACGCAGATCGCTGACCCGGTGATCGACGTGCAGCACTCGGGCGCGGTGCGGGACGCGACCCGCCGTGGCTGGATCCAGCGGGCGCTCGACCTCGTACGGATCTTCTAGGCACGGGCTAAGCCCCGGCCGGCGTGCCGGGGCCAGGAAGGCTGACGGAATGCGTAGATGCACACCGACAATCGGACTGCTGCTGGCCGCGACGGCTGGCGCCCTCGGCGCCGACGTCCGCGTGCAGGACATCGCGCGGCTCCAGGGCCAGCGCACCAACCGGCTGATGGGCTACGGCCTGGTGGTCGGCCTGCCCGGCACGGGCGACGGCGAGAAGTACCTGCCGACCATGCGGTCACTGGCCCGCATGCACGAGCGCTACCACGCGCCGATCCTGGACGAGGCCGAGGTCAAGGGCAACCGCAGCATCGCGCTGGTTTCCGTCGAGGCGGTGATCCCCGAGCACGGCGCCCGCGAAGGCCAGGCGCTGGACGTGATTGTCTCCGCCGTGGGCACCTGCAAGAGCCTGCGGGGCGGGCAATTACTCACGACGCCGCTGCAGTACGCCATGTTCGCCGAGGACGATCCGGCCACGCAGCGGATCCTGGCGCTGGCCGCCGGGGCGCTGGAGACGCCGGACGAGAAGACACCGACGCGCGCGGTCATCCGCGCGGGTGCGGTGCTGGAAGCGGATTTCCTGTACACGTTCATGCAGGACGGATGCATCACGCTGGTGCTGGATGACGCACATGCGGGGTGGACCTGGGCGCACATGGTCGCGCGGGCCGTGAACCACGAGCTGTCCAGCCCCGCCGGCCGCGGGGCGCCGGCCGACGCAGGCGCGACGGTGGCGAACGCGACGCCGGCGGTGGCCACCAGCCCGAGAAACGTGGTGGTGCGCATCCCGCCGTATGAGCTGGACAGTCCGGCCCGCTTTATCAGCACGGTGGAAGAGACGCCGCTGTTCGATCTGCCGGCGCCGGCTGCCGTGGTGACGATCAACCGCACGACCAAGAACGTCGCGTTCACGTCGGGGGTGCGGGTCTCACCGACCGTGCTCCAGATCCCAGGCGTGGGGACGGTGCGCATCGGCACGACGGAAACGCCGCCGGACACGCCGCCGACGCCCGGCAACACGATCGGGTTCAACGAGCTGTTTGACACGCTGTCGGCGATCAAGGTGACCCCGGACCAGTTGATCGACGCAATCGAGCACCTGCACCGCAGCGGCACGCTGCACGCGCAGATTCAATACAAGTAGAGGCCCAGGCATGGCTTTGACTATCACCCGCGCCATGATCGCCCGCCCGACGGCCATCACCGGCCGGACGGACGTGACGCCGCAGACGTTGCGCGCCTTGCTGGCGGCGGGCCGCAAGCTGGACGAGACCGATCCGGCGGTCGTGCGGCAGACGGCAGCGCAGTTCCTGTCCGAGCTGTTCTTCAAACCGCTGCTGGCCGAGGCCCGCGAATTTCCGCTGGGGCGCGATTTCGCGGACGGCGGACAGACGGAATCGACGTTTGGAGCGAAGCTCGACGAGCGCTTCGCGGACGGTATCGCCACCGCCAGCAGCGGGCTGGTTCGGCAGATGACCCGGTACTTCGGCGCCGTGCCCCCGCCGGCGGCCTCGGACGCGCGGCGCGTGTCCTGGACGACGCAGACCCAGTTGGCCCCCAGGGCGGAGGTCCCCGCGGCATGAGCCCCAGTAACCCGACATCCCGTGCTCCCGCGGTGGCGAAGTCGCCGCCCGGCACCGGCGGCCTGGCGCCCCGGCTGCGTGAGCTGGGTGAGTGCCTGACGGCGTTGCACGCCGCGATGAAAACGCTGGGCGAGCTGGCCGCCGAGAAGCTCGCGGGGCTGCGCGCCGCGGACACGGCGGCGCTGGAGCGCTGTGCCCGGCGCGAGGAGGAAGTGCTGCGGGAAGTGTTCCGCGGGGAGCAGCGGCGCAAGGCAGTTCTTGCGCGCGTCGCGCAGGGACTGCACATGGCGGAGCCCGCGCGGGTGCGGCTGCCGGAGGTGGCCGAACGGCTGCCGGAGCCGCTGGCCTCGTCGCTGCGGGCCAGAAACGCGGCCCTGCGCGCGACCGTCGGCGACTTGCAGAGAAAAAACCGGCTCGCGGCCCGCGTGGCACAGAACCTGCAATCTCACATTCGCGGCGTGTTTGCCGAGGTGGCGCGCGCCGCCCAGGAGTCACTGGTGTACGGACCGCAGGGTCAACACGAGGTCGGACGACCACGCAGTTGGGTCGAGGCGATTGGGTGATGCCGTGGCAGTCTTAGGCGCCGCATTTCAGATCGGACGCAGCGCGCTGGCCGCGTATCAGAGCGCGATCGCCATCACCGGCCAGAACATCGCGAACGTCGGCAACCCGGACTACACGCGACAGACCGGCCGGCTCGTGGCGATGTACGGCGGCATGACGCTGGGCGGCGTCGCGCCGGGCATGGGGGTGAACCTCAGCGGCCTGCAGCGGCACGTGGACGAAGCGGTCGAGGCCCGCCTGCGGCTCGCCCTGGGCGACCGGGCCGGGGCCCAGACGGCCTACACCGCGCTGAATCGCATCGAGTCGCTGTACAACGAGCTGACGCAGTACGACCTGTCGACGCAACTGACGACCTTCTTCGGCAGCTTCTCCGACGTGCAGACCAATCCCGCGGACATCAGCGCCCGCAATCTGATCCTCGCCAACGCCGACACGGTCATCCAGACGCTCCAGCGGCAGCGCACCGGCCTGCTCAGCGAGATCAGCGATCTGAACGACACGGTGGCGTCGCTGGCCCGCGACGCCAACGCGCTGACCGAGCAGATTGCTAAGCTGAATGAGCTAATCGTCACGACCGAGGCGCAGTCGCCCGGCAGCGCCGGCGCCCTGCGCGACAACCGCGACGCGCTGCTGCGTCAGCTCGGCGAGCTGATGGACATCACGACCCGCGAGCAGGACAACGGCGTGGTCAACGTCTACGTCGGCAGCGAGCCGCTGGTGGACTTCAACCGCTCGCGCGGCCTGACCACCGAGACGGTGCGGGCCGACGGGCTGGCACGTACTACGCTGCGGTTCGCGGACAACAACAGCAGCGTAATCGCGCGGTCGGGCAAGCTGGCCGCGATCGCCGAGACCCGCGACGTACACCTGGCCGGGCAGCTCGAACGGCTGGACCAACTCGCCAAGGCCCTGATCTACGAGGTGAACTGCGTCCACAGCAGCGGGCAAGGACTCGTCGGCTACCAGCGGCTTCAGGGGAGCTACGCCGTGCACGACGCCAGCGCCGCCCTGAACAGCGCTGAAGCGGGCCTGCCTTTCGACGTGCAGAACGGCACGTTTTTTGTGCGCGTGCGTGACCAGGCCACCGGCCAGGTCACGACCCAGATGATCGAGGTCGATCTCGACGGACTGAACAACGACGACACCACGCTGAGCTCCCTGGCCGCCGCGCTGAGCGCCGTGCCGGGGCTCAACGCCACGGTCACGGGCGACAACCGGCTGCGCATTGATGCGGCCGCGGGCTTCGAGGTGTCGTTCGCGGACGACACGTCGCACGCGCTGGCTGCCCTCGGCATCGGCACGTTCTTCACGGGCACCGACGCCGCGACCATCGCGGTCAACGCGGCGCTCACGAGCAACCCGCGCCTGCTGGCGGCCGCGCTCGACGGCGCCGCAGGCGACGGGCGTAACGCCGGTCGCCTGGCCGCGCTCGGCAGCGCGACCAGCGCTCTGCTCGGCGGCGTGAGCATCGAAGCCTACCACGCGATGACGATCAACGGCCTGGCGGTGACAACCGCCGCGGCCAGCACGGCACAGGAGGCCGCCGACATGGTCTACAGCAGTCTGCTCGCGCAGCGCGAAGCGACCAGCGGCGTCAGCCTGGATGAAGAGGCGATCAACCTGACCAAGTATGAGCGGGCCTTCCAGGGCGCTTCGCGTTTCCTGAACGTCCTCGACTCGCTCTCGGACGAGATTCTCAGCCTGGTGAGCTAAGCGCCCCGGCGGAAAGTGGAAGCATGGCCGTCACTGGAATCAGCCTGGCACGCATCAGCCAAAACCTGAAGGCGTACAACCTTCTGGAGGCGCTGCGCCAGAACCAGACGGCCCTCTATCGCGTGCAGACCAGCCTCTCCACCGGGCTGCGGTTTCTCCAGCCGAGCGAAGACCCCTTGCGGGCGGCGAGCGCCATCCAGCTCGACCGGCGCCTCGACTGGATGAACAAGGTGCAGGGCAACCTGGAAAAAGCGAACGCCACGATGACCGAGGTCGACGCCGCCGCGCAGGAGGCGATCGAGCTGCTCACCGAGGCCCAGGCGCTGGCCGTGCAGGCCACGGGCGACACGCTGTCGACCGAGGAACGGCAGGCGCTGGCGACGGTCGTGGACTCGCTGCTAGATCGGCTCGTCACCGTGGGCAACCGGCGGCACCTGGACACCTATCTGTTCAGCGGCCTCGCGGGCGTGACGCCCTTCAAGCGCACCGGCGAGGGCGTGGTGTACTACGGCGACGCAGGCCGCATGGAAACCGTGCTGGACACCGATCTGTCGGAGGACTCGTTCACGATCTCCGGGCTGGAGTTCTTCGGGGCGGTCTCGGCGGAGGTCAAGGGGGTCGTCGATCTCGACCCGGCCGTGACGCGCGCGACGCGCCTGTCCGACCTGAACGGCGCGCGCGGCACCGGGGTCACGCTGGGACGAATCAACGTCGTGACGGCCACCGGCCAGGCCCAGATCGATCTGAGCGGCGCCGCCACGGTCGGCGATGTGCTCGACCGGCTCACGGCCGCGCTGCCGGCCGGCGTAGCGGTCGCGCTCGGCCCCACCGGCTTCCTGCTGACGCGGACGAACCCCGCGGCCGGCGAGATCACGATCAGCGACGTCGGGGGTGGCCACACCGCGGCGGACCTCGGCCTGGCCTGTCGCTTCAATGCTCCGGCGCGGGCCGGCGAAGACCTCGATCCGCGCGTGACCAGCCTGACGCGCCTCGCGGACTTGGACGGCGGCACCGGCCTGAACCTGGGCGGCGGCCTCGTGATTCACAACGGCGGGCAGAGCGCCACCATCACGTTTGACGGCGCCGTGACCATCGAGGACGTGCTCAATCGCATCAACCACGCGGGGGTGAACGTCTGGGCGCGCGTGTCGGACGACGGCCGCTCCATCAACATCGTCAGTCGCGTATCGGGGGCCGATCTGCGGATCGAGGAAAACGGCGGACAAGCCGCCACCGCGCTCGGCGTGCGTTCGCTGCACGCTGGCACGCTGCTCGCCGGATTGAACGGCGGCCGCGGCGTCGAGACGGTGCCGGGCGGCGATTTACGGATCACGACGGCGGACGGCACGACCATCGATGTCAGCCTCGACGGGGTGCTGACACTGCAGGACGTGCTCGACCGGATCAACGCAGCCGGCGGCGGCGCTGTCACGGCGGGGCTGGCGAACCCGGGCAACGGCATCGTCATCACCGACGGCACGGCCGGCGCCGGCACGCTGACGATCGCGGCGTTGAACGACTCGCCCGCGCTGCTCGACCTGGGTTTGGACGTGACCGCGACGGGCAACCAGCTCGTCGGCCAGGACATGAACCCGCTGCGCGCGGACAGCCCGTTCACGGCGCTACTGGAGCTGAAGGACGGGATGGAGCGCGACCATCGCCAGACCCTGACGTACGCGGGCGAGCGCATCGACCGGATCCTGAAGTACATGCAGCAGAAGCACGGCGAGATCGCCGCCCAGGCGCGCACGCTGGCGGACCGCGGCGAGCGGGTGGAGACGGAGATCACCGCCACGCAGACGATGCTGAGCGACGTGCGGGACGTGGACATGACGGACGCGATCGTGCGCTTCCAGCAGTTGCAGACGGCCTTGCAGGCGAATTTGAGCACGGCATCGCAGGTCCTAAACCTGTCGTTGCTGGACTATCTGGACTAAGGGCGTGGCCGGTCCCGGGACGGGGCCGGCGGCCGGGGAAACGAGGCAGACACAGGGTTGCGGGCCGCGGCAGTGGCTCGGCGAACCGCAACCAACGGTTGGTCCGCGGAGCGCGGGTCGGGCAATGGAAACGCCCGGTCCGACGGGCGGAGTGTATGGACAGCCGGCCTACGGCGGCCGGCCGCCCGTCGGGCGAACCACAGGACAGCGAGCCACGGGAGCAATGGGATGCTCATTCAGACGACGCGTTTCGGACCCATCGAGGTGGACGACGCCAAGATCATGTCGTTCAAGGACGGCCTGCTCGGGTTCCCGAACCACCACCGCTTCGCGCTGCTCCAGACGACCGCGGATCCCGCCTTCTTCTGGATGCAGTCGGTCGATGACCCGGACCTGGCGTTCGTGGTCTGCGATCCGCTGCTGTTCGTCCCGGACTACCAGGTTCCCATCCGCAAGGACGACGTGGCGGCCCTCGCGCTCAACGACCTGAACGATTGCCAGGTGCTCGTCATCGTAAACAAGGTGAACGGGGACCTGACGGCGAACCTGCTGGGACCGCTGGTGGTCGGTGCGCACTCGCTCCAGGCCAAGCAGCTCGTGCTGTCCGACAAGCGGTACGGGACCCGCCACCGCTTGGTGTCGGCGCCCACCGCCCGGACGGTGGCCAAGACGGCCTAAATCGGCGGTGGCATTCCGCCGGAGAGGTGCGGTATAATGTACACGGGAGTGCACCAGGTTGACGGAGGGCGTGAGGCGCAGCGTGATTGCCGCGCCGCGGGTTGGTCTGTGGACCCGCGTTCCGCCCGGGAGGGTGCCCTGGACACGAGCCCCGCGTCGACGCCTGTCCGGCTACGCATCGGCATAAACCAGGAAGGAGCCGCGTATGTTGGTGCTTTCAAGACAACGCGACGAATCAATCATTATCGGCGACAACGTGCAGATCACGATCGTCGATATCCGGGGGGACAAAGTGCGCCTGGGCATCGAAGCCCCGGCCGACATAACCGTGCATCGCAAGGAAGTGTTCGACGCTATTCAGCGCGAGAATCGCAGGGCCGCTGGTGTGACGACCGACGACCTGGCGGCGGTGCCCGCGCCCAAGCGTGGCCCGCGGCCGCGCCCCGCCAAGTAGTCGTCGAATCCCCCACTGTCACTCGTTCCCACCCCTGTATCAATCCAGCCACGAACCGTTCAAGGAGGATGGCCCATGGCTCGAATTAACACCAATGTCTCTGCGCTCACGGCCCAGAGAAACCTGAACAGCGCCTACAAGAAACTGAACACCACAATGGAGCACCTGAGCACCGGGCTGCGGATCAGCCGCGGTGCGGACGACCCGGCCGGCCTGATCGTCTCCGAGCGCCTGCGCGCCGAGATCAGCGCGGTCAAGCAGGCGGTCTCCAACACGGAGCGCGCCAAGCTGATCGTCGCCACCGCGGAAGGCGCGCTCGACGAGGTCTCCTCGCTCCTCAAGGACATCCAGGCCAAGATCGTCGAGGCCGCCAACGAAGGCGCGTTCTCCGCCGAGGAGATCGCCGCCAACCAGCTCCAGATCGACTCGGCCATCGACAGCATTACGCGCATCGCGAACACCACGACGTTCGCCGGACGCAAGCTGCTCGACGGCTCGCTCGCGTACACCACCAGCAACGTGGACCTGTCGCACATCCGCGGCCTGCACATCAACGCCACGCAGTTCGGCACGCGCGCCGCGATGGCCGTGAACGTCGCCGTCCAGTCCGCCGCCCAGCAGGCCCGGCTGGAGTTCCCGTACGCGGCCCTGTCGAACTCCCGCGAGGTCAGCATCGAGCTGCGCGGCACGCGCGGCGTGACGACGCTGACCTTCGCCAGCAACGCCACGGCCAGCCAGATCATCGAGGCCGTCAACGCCGTCGCCGACGCGACCGGCGTGGAGGCCACCTCGCATGTGACCTCGGGTGTGGCCCTGTACAGCCGCGACTACGGCAGCGCCGAGTACGTCAAGGTCCGCGTCCTGTCCGAAGGCCAGGAGTTCATGCGGGTCAACGACCTGCGTGAGGATAAGGGCACCGACGCCAAGGCGACCATCAACGGATCCGCGGCCCGCGCGCAGGGAAACCACCTGACGATGAAGACCTCCAGCATCGATCTGGAGCTGAACGTCGCCGCCGGCTGGGTCAGCAGCTCCTCCTTCTCCATCACGGGTGGCGGGGCGCTCTTCCAGGTTGGCCCGCAGGTCAACTCGAACCTGCAGGTGAATATGGCGATCAACTCGGTCCACGCGTCCGAGCTGGGCGATTCCGAAATCGGCTATCTGGCCCAGGTGAAGACGGGCGGCGAGTTCGCCCTCACCGAGGAGGAGCCGAACTACACGCGGGCCTCGGATATCATCTCCAAGGCCATCGACCAGATCTCGATGCTCCGCGGCCGCCTCGGCTCGTTCGAGCGCAACACGCTCGACACGAACCTGAACCAGTTGGGCATCACGTCGGAGAACTTGCAGTCGGCCGAGTCCTCGATCCGGGACGCCGACTTCGCGTCGGAGACCTCGCGGCTGGCCCGCGACCAGATCCTGGTCAACGCGGGCACCACGGTCCTGACGCTGGCGAACCAGACCACGCAGTCCGTGCTGCGGCTGCTGGGCGGCTAAAACGCGCCGGGGTCCACACGCCGCACCGACGGCCGGTCGTGCCGGTCGGCGGCCCGATAATCGGGCGGCCGGCGGCGCGACCGGCCGTCTGGCATCCGGTGGGCTGAAATTACTAAAGGCCCGGCGCGATCGGGACGATGCCCCCGGTGTCTCAAAGCCCTACAGACGGTCACAGGAACCGTCGTGGCAGCTGATTGGCAGCAGCACACCTGCACCGGCCGGGCGGATGATTTCCGCCGGCCGCCGTGTGCCGCCCTTGGAGGCGTAAGCCATGAGTCGTATCAACACCAACGTGTCGTCCATCATCGCGCAGCGCATCCTGACGACGCAGAACACGCGGCTCAACCAGTCGCTCCAGCGCCTGAGCACGGGTCTGCGCATCAATTCCGGCAAGGACGACCCGGCGGGCCTGATCGCATCCGAGACTCTGCGCGCCGAGAAAAACGCCGTGCAGGCCGCGCAGACCAACGTGGCCCGCGCTGTCAACGTCGTCGCGGTTGCCGAGTCCGGGCTGAGCGAGATCACCACCCTGTTGACCGACCTCGAGGACCTGGTCGACCGCTCGAGCAACGAAACCGGCATCAGTGACGACGAGCGCGTCGCCAACCAGCAGGAAATCGACCTGATCCTGGCCTCCATCAATCGCATCGCCAACTCGACCGAGCTCCAGGGCCGCAAGCTGCTCAACGGCGACCTGGCCTACACGACCTCGACGGTGTCGACCGCGAAGATCGCCCACCTGCAGCTCAACTCCGCCCGCGTGCCGCAGGGCGGCACCCGTTCGGTCGCCGTCCAGGTCACCCAGGCCGCTTCGCTCGCGGTCGTCAGCTACACGGGCGGCGCCATCGGCGCTACCCCGGTCACCATCGAAGTGCTCGGCAACCTCGGTGCCGAACGCATCACGTTCGCGTCCGCGTCCCTCGCCGACATCGCCGCGGCCGTCAACCAGTCGGCCGCCCTCACCGGCGTGTCCGCCACGGTCGACGGCTCGGTCGTGCGACTCACCAGCACCGAATACGGCTCGGCCCAGTTCGTCAAGGTCCGCGTGCTGGACAGCGGCACATTCACCGTCGCCGGCAGCGGCGAGGACTGGGGCCGGGACGTGGTCGTCAACGTGAACGGCCAGACTCTGACCGGCACCGGCCTCCAGGTGAGCGCACGCTCCACCGCGCTCGATGCCGACATCACGCTCAAGGATACCTTCGGCAGCGTCACCACTGGAGGGACTGCGCTCTTCGGCATCACCGGCGGCGGCGCCAAGTTCAGCATCTCGCCCAAGCTCGACTTGAACTCGATGGCGACGCTCGGCATCAACACGTTGACGACCGCGTCGCTCGGCGACGGCAACGTGGGCTGGCTGTACTCCATCGGGACCGGCCAGGAAAACGCCATGAGCGAGAAGAACTACTTCACGGCGCAGCGGATCGTGCGCCGGGCCCTGTCGCAGGTCGCGACGCTCCGTGGCCGACTCGGGTCGTTCGAGCGCAACACGCTCGATACGACGGCGAACTCGCTCAACATTCAGTTCGAAAACCTGTCCTCGGCCGAAAGTGCGCTGCGTGACACGGACTTCGCCGAGGAGACCAGCAACCTGACGCGGGCCCAGATCCTGGTGCAGTCGGCCACGAGCGTGCTCAAGCTGGCGAACCAGGCTCCGCAGAACGTGCTGGCCCTGCTGCAGTAAGCGTGCCGCGCAACTGACGTGTCCGGCCTCGCAGCCGACGCTTTCAACGAGCCCCGGTGACCCCGGGGCTCGTTTGCACTCCGCGCGCGGCGCGCTGAGATCAGTCGCCGCGCTGCGCCAGGTACCAGCGCACCGTCGCCGGCACCCCCACTTCGTAAGTCACCGTCGGCTGCCACCCCAGCACCCGCCGGGCCTTCTCCGCGGAAAAATACGACCGCCGCCCCATGAGCCACACGGCGTAGCGCGTCACGAACGGGGGTTTTCGCCAGCGGAACAGGTGCCCGAGGCACTCCAGCATGAACCCGACGAAGTACGCCGCCTGGTACGGCGCGTGCCGCTTCACCGGCGGCGCCCCGATCGCGCGGGCCAGCAGGTCGAAGTACTGCTGCTGGGTGATCTCGCCGTCATTGCTGCAGTTGAACGCCTCGCCGTTGCAGTCGGGGCGCGCCGCGGCGGCGATGGCGGCCTCGGCAATGTTGCCGGCGTAGACCACGTTGAGCCGGTTGTCGCCGCGGCCGAGGATCTTCGCCTGCCCGTTGCGGACCATCCGGTAGAGGCGCGCGATGGTCGTACGATCGCGCTCGCCGTAAATCCAGGCCGGCCGGATCACGGTTACCTCGATGCGCTTGGCGCGGTGCGCCTCCCACGCGAGCCGCTCGGCCGCGACTTTCGACTTGCTGTAATAGGCCCACTTGTACAGCTTGTAGCCCAGGTCGAAGGTCTCATCCACGGTGATGTCGTGCGTGTAGTAGCCGTAGGCGCTGATCGAGCTGACATGCATGAAACGTCGCACGCCGGCCGTGATCGCGGCTTCCAGGATGTTGCGGGTGCCATCGATCGTGATGCGCTGGAACTCTTCCCACGGCCCCCAGTCGCCGACCTTCGCGGCCGAATGATACACAACGTCGACTCCCGCGCAGGCAGCGGCCAGCGACGCGGGGTCGGTGATGTCACCCTCCGCGAACTCGACGCCCTGGGTCTTCAGCCAGGTCGTGTCGCTGCCGCGCCGCACCAGCGCGCGCACCGGCAGGCCGCGCTTGCGGAGTTGCTCAACAATGTGACTGCCGAGCAGGCCGGTTGCGCCGGTCACGAGGTTCATGCCGCCCATCGCGTGCCTCTACTCCCCCTGCCGCATGAACGCGATCGCATGGTCCGCGATCTGCGTCGCCCCCACGCCGCAATACTCCAGAACTTCTTCCGCCGTCCGCGTGGACTTGGGGATGCGCTGGCAGCCCAGCGTGGCGACCCGCAGCCGGCCACCACGGGCGGCAATCTCGGCCACCGCCGCCCCCCAGCCGCCGCCGTAATTGTCCTCGACGACGACCGCCCGGCCGCCCGCCCGCTGCAACGCCTCGCACAGCCGGTCCGCATCGATCGGCAGCGCGTACGCATCGATCAACGTGGCGCGGATGTTCTGCTGCGCGAGCAGCGCCACCGCCTGCCTGGCCACGTGGACCATATAGCCCGATGCCACCAGCGCCAGATCATCGCCGCCATTTAGGATGTGGAACCCGCCCGGCTCGAATTTCGTCTGCGCATCGTACAGCAGCGGCACATCCGGGCGATGCGTCCGCATGTAACACAACCCCGGGTGCAGAGTCATCAGTCGCGTGCACTGGTACGCCGCCACCGCATCCGCCGGATGATAGAACCAGCCCACCGGATTCCGGCGGTCATCGCCGCGCACGGTCGTGAACGCGCGGAAGAACGCGACGTCGAGCAGGCCCATCTGGCTGGGCCCGTCGGCCGCGAGCGAGATCCCCGCGTGCGAGCCGACCAGCTTGACGTTCGCGCGGGAGATGCTGGCCATCTCGACCTGGTCGTAGGCGCGGGCGATGAACTTCGCGAACGAGTTCACGAACGGCATGAACCCCGCGGCCGAGAGCCCCGCGGCGGCGGAAACCATGTTCTGCTCGGCGATCTTGCACTCGAAGAACCGCGCGGGATACGCCTTCGCAAACATCTCCGCGAAAGTCGAATTGCTGACGTCGCCGTCCAGCGCGACGACCTGCGGGAGCAACTCGCCGGCGATCTTGAGCGCCGCGCCGTACGCGCGCCGCGTCGACAACTTGCCCTTCTCCACGGCGCCCCCCAGACCCGCCGCCTGCATCGCTGCGTGAAACGACGGCCATTCCACGTCGGTCGGTTTGGCCCGCGCCGGCGCATGGGCGGCGGGTGGCGCCGGTGGCAGGCCGAGCTTGGCGCCGGCGGCCGGCAGGGCGGCCGCGGTGCGATCCAGCGCGGCGTAGGCTGCGTCGAGCGCGGACTCGGGCAGCGGCTTGCCGTGCCAGTTGCCCTTCTGCAGCTCCTCGACCCCCCAGCCCTTGATGGTGTGGGCCACGATCGCGAGCGGTTTATCGGACTTGCCCGCCTTACGGAACGCCGTCGCTACCGCCGCCGCATCGTGCCCGTCGATTTCCACGACGCGCCACCCGAAAGCCTTGAGCTTGGCCACCAGGCGGTCCGCACTCTGCTGGGGCGAGACGTTGGCCGCCTGGCCCTGGCCATTCGAGTTGAACACGGCACAGACATTCGTCAGGCCGTGGTCCACGATGAAGTCCGCCGCCTCCCAGATCTGACCCTCGCGCGCCTCACCGTCGCCGATGAGCACGTAGATTCGCCGGTCGCGGCCATCCAGCCGGGCCGCCAGCGCCAGCCCGGCCGCCACGCTCAGGCCCTGCCCCAGGCTGCCCGTGGCCGCGTCGAAGAATGGAACGCCCTCGGCGGGGTTCGGGTGGCCGTCCAGCACGCTGCCGACGGCACGGAGCTGGTCCAGCTCGTTGGCGGTGAGGCGAAACGCGGAACTCTCGCTGCGACCGACACTTGCGCCCAGGTCCGCCAGGGCGGCATAGACGATGGGAACCGCGTGTCCTTCGGACAGCACGAGGCGGTCAGCGGCCGGATGCCAGGGGTTGGCGGGGTCCCAGCGCATCTGGCGGTACATCAAGTGCACAACGATGTGGGCGAGCGAGAGCGCGCTCGAGGGGTGCCCCGAACCCGCCTTGGCCGTCATCCGCACGGCCAGCTTGCCGAGTTCCGCCGCTTTGTGGTGAATCGCCGCCGCCAGCGCCATCCTGGTCTCTCCCACGCACGATCCTTTGGTTGGAGGATAAAGGCCGGCAGTCTATCCAGGGGGCCCGGCGCGGGCAAGGGGCGCCGCGCCGTTGGCGCCGGCATGGGCGTCTGGCATAATACATGGTCTGCGATGTTACTGGGTTCACAGGTTAGCGACCGCCGCCTCGGCGGTTAGACAGCAGCGGTGACGGTCATGCATTACCCACATCGAATCAGCAAGATCAAACGCAAGCGCAAGTGCGGCTTCCGGGCGCGGATGCGCACGCAGAGCGGCCGCAAGCTCATCAACCGCAAGCGGCGCGTCGGGCGGCGCGTCAGCGTGGCCTGAGCCGGCGCGACCACCTTCACGCGGATCAGCAGTGGTCAAGGCGGGGCGCCGGGGTTCTGCGCACACCCGGATTCGACTTGCCCGCGCAGGGCCGGCGCGCAAGAACGGACGCCGCGCACCGGGGAGCACGCGGCGTCCGCATTCGGTCGAATTCAATCCACGCGGGTACGGCTGCGATCACTCTGCGAACCAGTCGCCGATGTAGTTGTCGAGACTGTCTTCGAAGTAGCTGCCGACGAAGTACCCGTCGTCCCACTCACCCGCGTAGATGCCCAGAGCGTACCCCAGCGTATCCGCATCATCTTCGAAGTAGATGTCGCCGAACTCGTCGACCCAGCCGAAGAGCGCGAACTGGCCCGCGCCCCAATAGGAAGTGCCCTCGACCGTGCCGTCGTCATACACCGTGAACTCGAACGTATGCGCCCAGCCGTCAGGCTCGCTCAGCTCACCGAGGTAGTCGCCGACGTAGTCCGAGTAATCGCCGACGTACGGTCCACCGTCGCCCCAGTCCACCTCGCCCTCGGCGATCACATCCACATCCTGGTAGAGGTAGATGTAGTCGCCATCCGCGGTCCAGGCCTGGAAGACGACCTGGAAACTGCCGGGCTCGAAGAACGTGATGCCGGTGCGCGGTGCGAACGGATTGTCGATGAAGTAGTTCCACGTCCCAACCACGAACCACTCCAAGTACACGAGCTCCGAAACCAGCGGGCCCTGGACCCAGCACTCCTCCGTTTCATCGACCACCATCGTGACCGGGCAGAAGCCGGCGAGCTCGTCGGCAGCGGGCACGCCGGCCCCGCCATCCCGGCCGACATTGACGGTGCACGTGTAGACGCCCAGCACGTCCGGGTCGTCCCACATGTCATGGACCAGCAGCGTGATTTCGAGGAAGCCCGCCGCCGTCGCGCGGAAGGTCGTCACCGGGGCCGTCGGGTCGCCGATGATGTAGCCGGACCCACTGCTGATGAACCAGTCGAAAATGAAGTCGCCCTCGTCGGCGCTGCCCGGGTCAAAGGCGATGTCGATGTCTTCGCCGAGCGGGATGATCCCCGGCGGGCAGATAATGCCGCGCTCGGGGTCGAGGTCGAACTGGGATTGCGGATCATACGAGCAGGCGAAGATCCGCGTGGGCTGGCGGACGTTCTGGTCGTGATAGCGCAGCCGCCCCAGCGTCGCCACCGGGTTCGCCTGGCTCAGGTCCACCAGGATCAGGTCCAGTTCGAGCAGCGTCCCGTCTTCGGACAGCTCACCGTTGATGAACGCCACGTCGAAGAGCTGATGCGCCTCGGCCACCGCCCCGCCCGCGAAAAGCTCGACATCAAACGTCAGGTCGGCCAGGAAGCGCCGCTCGATGGTGATGTTGCCGGCGTCATCGAGCTGTGTGCCCGTGAAGACCGGCGTGACCCACAGCTCGAAGCCGACTTCGCCGTCGGGCGTCAGGTTGACCGGCGTGCCGGAGAGATAGTTGATGGTGATGCCGGCGTCTTGACCGCCACTGAGGCTGAAATCCGGGAACACCAGGTGCCGGTCAAACTCGGTCTGGAGGACGCCGCTGTTGTCGAAGGTCAGCCGGTTGACGACGTCAGTCAGCTCGAGGCAGAAGCCCTCGGCGTCGAAGAGCTTGAAGGTCTTGCCGGCGAGGCGCTGGATGGCTTCGGGGATCACGTCGATGACCACGATGTCGCCGAGGTCGGTGCGCGCATCCACCTCGACGATGCCGACCAGGGACGCGATGTTGGCAATCAGGCCGATGCCGGCTTCAAGGTCACTGTCGATGAGCGGGCAGTCGGGGTTGGTCTCCGGGTCGGTGATCGAGACGATGACCTCCTCGCAGACTTCGAGGCCCTTCTGCAGCGCCGTCAGCTTCGTGGACATGCCCTGCGCGTGCAGCGCGGCCTTGGAAAAATTCGCAACCCGGCGGGCGCGAACCTCTTCCTTGCGTGTGTCGGTCTTGAGTCCCGCCGCGGCGCCGGTCACGCCGCCCTGGGCATCCGTGACGCGGACCGTGACCTCGTCGCCGTCATAGACCAGGTCGGCCGCGGTGTTGCTCGACAGGCGCGCATTCACGGGCCGGCCCGAGCTGTCGAGGGAGAGCTTGAGGGTCCGGCCGTCGGTCGTCAGGATGTTGGCCTCGGTGATCGTCGTGTCGCCGTTGGCTTCCTCCCGCGCGCGAAACGTGTACTGGTTGCCCTGCTTGTCGGTGGCGACGGCGAAGTTGCCCCCGCCGGCGTCAAAACTGACGCGCAGGGTCTCGTCCGTCGCGCCGCCATCCAGCGGACAGCCGCCCAACTGACTACCCAGCAGCGCTGCCCCCAGTACGCACGCCCAATGAATCTGCCTGCCTGTCATGATGCCCACCTTTTGTTAAAGGGACTCACACCGGTTCACGAACTGAACACACATGCGATGAGCCAGTTGCCCGCCGGACTCGCCGCAGGTGCGCTACGCGACGCACCTCCGTCTTCCGTGGCCAGACGAACCAGAATGTACCCGCGCGCAAGCGTCTCCACCACCATTAGCGGGCCATGCGCGCGCTTCTGACAAGCGCCGCCGGGCGCATGCGAAATGCGCGCCGGCGGGTCGCCGGCGCGCGTTCCTCTGTAACTCATTTCGCCGCAGTGAGTTGTGGCTGACTAGGGCTGGGTCAGCAGCGTCACAAACGGGTTGATGTCGCCGAAATCCGTCTGCCCGTCCGCGTTGATGTCCGCGTTCGCCCAGTGGCAACCGGGGTACGCGGCCGCGTAGGACGCCTCACCGTCCAGTGCCACGATGAAGGGGTTGATGTCGCCGAAGCCGATCTCGCCGTCACAGTCCGTGTCGCCGCGCGCCCATACTGTCAGCGTCGCAATCGCACTCGTGGCCGATCCGCAGGCATTGTTCACGACGACGTCGTAGTCGCCCGCATCCGCATAGTCGGCCGGCGCGATCGTGAGCGTCGCCGTCGTTGTGCCATTCAGACGCCCGCCCTCGTCCAGCGGTACACCCGCGTAGCGCCACTGGTAGGTCATCGGCTGCGAGCCCGTGGCCGCCACGGTGAACGTCACGCTGTCCCCGGCCGTCGTCGCCTGTGTAGCCGGCTCGGTCGTGATGGCCGGACAACTCGCGTCCACCACGTCACCGGTGACGACGACCGCATAGCCCTGGGCCCCGGAGTTCACGGCCGTCCCCTTCACGCGGACGGTCCAGATACCCAGCTCCGGCAAGTCGACATGCACCTGCTCGACGTTGTTCTTCGCGTCCGCCGTGCCGCCCGTCACCGACGTGCCGCCGGAGAACACGTTGCCGAGGTAGACCGCGCCCGTCGGCGAGGTCACCACCAGGTCGAGATTGTTGACCGGCGGGCTGGCCGAGTTGATGGCCGCGGGCGCATCGTGCCACACGAGCGTGACGCGGAGCTGAAGCGTGGCGCCGTTCACCGCCACGTCGTAGGCCGCGTAACCGCCGGTCGCCAGCGCCGTGGGGCTGTTGTTGCGCACGTCCTGCACCACGAGGCCGCGCGCATCGCCCAGGAAATACAGCGCGTTGTCCGCCAGCACCCGCCCCCAGCCTTCCTGGTTCGATGGATAGCCGGAGATGCCGGTCATGTCGACCGCCGAGTTGAGCAGCACGGCCTTGATGAGCGGGCCGGACGGGACGAACGCGTGGGCGGCGTCGGGGGCGCCCGTCGGATAGTAGCCGTCGGTGAAGTACTGCCGCACGAGCAGGCCGGTCGCCGCGATCGCCGGGCAGGCCATCGACGTGCCGGTCTTCGCGACGGTGTTGCAGGGCGTGCTGCTGCTGTAGTAAGCGGAAAGCGTGCCGCAGCCCGGCGCGAAAATTTCGGGCTTGCGCCGCCCGTCAGCGGTCGGGCCGGTGCCGCCGGAGCAGAAATTGCCTTGGCTCGGCGTGTCCTGCGACGCACCGATTGCGAGGCAGTTCTTGGCGTTCTCGGGGTTCTTGAGGTAGCTCTGGTTGGTCACGGCAAAACAGACGAGGTTGTCGTCGTACATCCAGGAGAAGTTGTCGATGGCGCGACACACGCCGTCATACGCGGTGGTGGCGTCGTTGCCCCAACTGTTGGTGTGGACGGTGGCGCCCTGCACGCGGTGCAGGTCCAACCGGCTGAACATCAACGACTCGGTCATGCTGGGCGTTACGTTGTGCACCATCTTGGCCAAGTAGGCCACGCCGCGCGTGTCCGTCCACACGCCGGCATCGCCGACAGCCGTGCCGGCGGTGTGCGTGCCGTGCGAGTCATTGCCCTGCGTCGTGTTGTAGGCGAGGATCTTGCGATGGTCAGGGCCGGGGACCACCGTGTCATAGAACGAGCAGTGTCCGACGGCGACGCGGCCGTCGATGTGCCCCAGGATCTGGCCCTCGCCGTGCAGGCCGTGGTCATATAACGGCGTCACGTTCGCGATGTTGCTCTGCACGATCCAGCGGTCGGTGCTGTTGCGCAGCGTGAATTCGGGATACTCCTCGACATACTGCACCGCCGGAATCGCGGCCAGCGCGGCCACGCTTGTCGCCGGCAACACCACGTTGAAGACGTCCTGACTGCCGTCCCAGTCCGTGGCGACAATCTCCGCGCCGGCCACCCGCGACAGCGCGTCGCGGCCGGTGCTGAGCGTTTCATCCGGGAACAGATACACGGTAACAGCGAGCTTGCCGGCGTTCGCAATGGCCTGCCGTTCGGGAGTCTGGAACGTCGTCTGGCCGATCCGCGGGTCGAGGCGCCACTCGGGGCGGTAGTCGCCGGCCCACCGCACGAAACCAAGCCGCTGTAACGCGCCGGGGGTGACAGCGGAAACGTCGGCGATGAAGGAATTGACCGGCAGGTAGTCGCCAAGCTTCACGCCCGCGTCGCGCAGGGCCGCGGCCCGGGCCGGGGTCAGCGGTCCGTCGAGCTGCAGCACGCCGTGCCGGGCATCGCGGAAGGCCTTGTCCGGGGTCATGGCCGCAAGATTCGGCAGCGTCGCCGTCGCGACCGCGCCGGTGCGGAGTTGCAGCATGCCGGCGGGCGGCGCCGTGCTGCCGTCCGGCCGACCGGTGGCGGCGGCGAACGGCGCGGCGCACAAGAGCCAGAACCCCACTCCCAGTGCGAACCAGCCTCGATGATGCGACATGGATGCGGTCCTCGTTAGCTTCTTGATTCTACGCCGGCCCCGCCCGGCATGCACAGCGGCGTCGCGCGGCTCGCGCTGCCTTCGCGATCAGTAACGGCCGACCGGAGTGTAACGGGAGCAACCAACGGCATTCTTCCCCGACCGAGACGGCCGCCACGCAGCGCGACAGACGGAATGGCTGATCCTCGGCCGTGCTGTATGCATTCTAGCCAGAAACGGTCCTATTTGTCAATCGAGCGCCATACGGCGGCGCACGCCGCCACTATCATCATCGGGCGGTTGCGGACGCGACTTGCGCCGCGCGAACCCGGCATTGTAAGTGCTTGTGGACGCTGATATAGTGTGCCTGACCGGGCGCGGACTCGCAGCCCGCGCCGCGTGGCGCCCGTAGCTCAACTGGACAGAGCATCGGTCTTCGGAACCGAGGGTTAGGGGTTCGAATCCCTTCGGGCGCGGTCGTTGGCCTGGCGGCCGCGTCGGGCCCGGGTGGGTGCTGTGTACGTCGGTCGGCGCCCGTGGATTCCCCGTGGATTCTCTGAAACGTACGCTGTATGGTTACGCTGGTGCGCGTCCAATACTGAAACTGGTGGGGCCTTGGGGTACGAACATGTCGAATTCCGGGTTCGCCGCGTCGTCCGTCGATCCGTCCGATACGCAGGACGAAGAACTGATTGGGATGGACCTGCTGCGGGCGTGTGAAGCGGCCGCGCTGAACGTCTTTCACTGGATCGGTAAGGGCGACAAGAACGCCGCCGACGCCGCCGCCACCGATGCGCTGCGCGGCATGCTCAACCTGACCGACATGTGCGGAACGTGCACGATCGGCGAGGGCATCAAGGATGAAGCGCCGGGCATCTTCATCGGTGAGAAGCTCGGCACGTGGCGGGCAGGTTCGCCGGTCGTCAGCATCGCCGTCGATCCCATCGACGGCACGACGCTGACTTCCAAGGGCCTGCCCGGTGCGCTCGCGGTGATCGCCGCCGCCAAGGCGTCCGGCGAAGACCACCGTACATTGGCGGCGATCCCCAGCTTCTACGTCGAGAAGATCGCGGTCGGGCCGCGCGTGAAGGAGGGCACGGGCATGGTCCGGCTGGGGGCGCCGGTGGATCAGAACCTGGAAATCATCGCGCTCAAGCTCGGCAAACGCGTCCGCGATCTGATCGTCTGCGTCCTCGATCGCCCGCGGCATGAGAAGCTCATCAATGACATCCGCCGGACCGGTGCCGCCATCCGCCTGATCGGCGACGGCGATGTCTCGGCGGCGATCGCCCCGAGCATCCCGGAAAGTAACGTCGATGTGTACATGGGCTCGGGCGGCTCGCCGGAGGCGGTGCTGGCGGCGGCGGCGATTCGGTGCCTGGGCGGCGAGATCCTGGCGCGCATGTGGCCGCGCGACGAGCACGAGCGCAAGCAGCTCGAGGCCGACGGCTACGGCGAACTGATGAAGAAGATCTTCACGACCGCGGACATGGCGGTGGGCGACGACGTGGTGTTCGTCGCGACCGGCATCACGGACAATTCGCTGCTGCACGGCGTGGCGGTGCGCGAGCATATCGCCACGACGTACTCGGTCGTGATGCGGGCGCATTCGCGGACGGTGCGCTATGTCAAGGCATACCACGACCTGACGCGGAAGACGATCCACCTGGCGAGCACGTCGCGGCACGAGCACCTGTAGGCGCGGCCGCGGCGCAGGCGTTTGAAACCATGGGTGCCCCAACGGTCCGCAACGGCCGCTGGGGCATCCAGCGTTTTGGGGTATCATCGGGGCATGGCGCTCACGATCCGGCGGCTGATCTCGTGGCTGGGCACGCTCGCGGTGCTGGGCGCACTCGCGGTCGGCATCTCACGTCTGCCGGCCCAGGGCGGCCTGGTCGGTGAGTTGCGCTGGGTGTTCACGCAGCCGATCCCGGCGGCAACGAAGTACAGCCGGACACTTGAGTTGCTGTGGCAGGCCAAGCAGCGCGCGCCAGATGGCCCGTTCAACGTCATGCGTGTGCTTCTGCACGACGACGATACACGCGTCGTGCAGTGCGCGCTCGTCCTCGTAGGCGATTCGATCAGGTCGGCGGCAGCATTCGCGGTAGACTGGGGAGCGCGGCTCTTTGAAGAGTGGTTCGCACACAGTACAGCTGACCAACGGTTCGCGCACCTGCCGTACACACTGCTTCAGTGTTACTGGGACGCGGGCTCACGAATGTACGCTCCTCACTTTGCCGAGACATCCACGCGTGATGAAGTCGCAGCCGGGCAATTAGCGCCCTGGCGCGGCGCGGACGACGTGTGCTGGATCGTTGCCGGCACGCTCGAAAAAGGGCCGGACTGGCGGCCGCTCGCGGATGCCGGGGCTTTTAATGACGCTGCGCCTACACAACACATACGCGTGCGACTGCTCGTGCTCGATGCACTGCTGACACGAGACACCGCGTTCGTCCCGACGCCGCTCGACGAAAGTACGCTGCAGACAGAGCTCAGACCTCCACTCGAGCAGGTGCTCTCGCTCCTGACGGACTTGCGTGAGAAGGTCCGCTGGGCGGCGGGGCGCATTCTGACCGTGGCCGGCGACCGTCGCGGGCTGCCCGCGTTTCGCGAATGGCTGAAAGCACACCCGAATATCCCTCCTGGTGCGACGCAGATGCTCGCGGAACTCTTCGGCCCCGACTGGAGAACAGCCCCATGAGAGCCGTCGTGCAGCGCGTGACGGAGGCGCGGGTCACCGTCGACGACGCGCTCGTCGGTCAAATCGGAGCCGGGCTGCTCGTGTACGCCGCCGCGGCGCCCGACGATGGCGCGGCCGACGTGAGCTACCTCGCGGAGAAGATCGCGCACGTGCGCGTCTTTCCTGACGCGGACGGCAAGATGAATCGTTCGGTGATCGAGGCCGGCGGGTCGGTGCTGCTGGTCAGCGCGTTCACCGTCCAGGCGGACGCGCGCAAAGGCCGGCGGCCGTCGTTTGATACGTCGGCGTCAGGGCCGGTCGCCGAGCCGCTCGTGGAACAACTCGTCGCCGGCGTACGCGCGTACGGACTGACCGTCGCGACCGGCCGTTTTGCGGCGCACATGCACGTCGCTTCCGTGAACGACGGGCCGATCTGCATTCTGCTCGACTCGCGCCGCGTCGTGTAGTCTGCTGGTTCTCAGAATCGGGGAGTGCCAAGCTCCGCTTCTGCAGCAGCAAACCAGAGGTTTGCGCTCCCCTTCTCGCCCTGCAAGAGCCAAGAAGTGGTGAGAAAATTGCCATTCTGACCCTCCCCCTGCCCCCTCCCTAAGAGGAAGGGGAGTCCGCCGCTTCACCGGCGTCCGCCGGTTCCGGATGCGTCGTCACGCGGGCGAGGCCGGGGATCGCGGCGCGCAGGCGGTTCTCCAGCTCGCTCGAAATGTCATGCACCGCGCGGACCGGCAGCCCCGGCTCAAACGTGCAGTGCATCGACAAGAACAGCTCCCCCCCGGCCCGCCGCAACGCCACATCGTGACACGCCGTCACGCCCGGCGTGCCCGCGACAATCTCGCGTACCTGCCGCACGAGTTCTTCCGAGCTGTGCGTGATGTCGCGCGACGCGGCTCCGCGCTCACGCCGGGGCTCGATGTGCGTGGTCACAGCGGCGAGATTCGGCAGCTCGGTGTGCAACGCCGCCTCGAGCCGATCCGCGTCGGCGTGTGCCTGCCGCAGGTCCATGTCGCCATCGACCTCGATGTGCAACTCCATGAACAGCCGCCCATGTTCCTCGGACACCAGGATGTTGTGCACGGTCTGGCCCTGGTTCACGGCGATGGCGCGGATGCGCTCACTAAGCGTCTCGCCCGCGTCGCAGACGGGCTCGACGTGCACGACCACGTCCGCGTGGGGCAGCTCGGCCTGGACACGCGCCTCCGCCGCCCGGCTGATCTCATGGCTGGTTTCAAGCGAGAGTCCGCGCCGTACGCCGATCGTCAGATCGACGAACGTCTGGTTGCCGGACGGGCGCAGGCGGAGCTGGCGGCACTCGAGCACGCCGTCGAGCTGGCGGATGGCCCGCGCGACGCGCGCCGTCAGGCCCGTCGGCGCCCGATCGAGCAAGGCATCGACGGTCCGCCGGCCCAGCTTGAGGCTGACCCAGATGACGATCACGGCGACGATCAGGGCCGCGACGGCGTCTCCCCGTTGCAGCACATGCCCGTGGCCGGTGTACTCGCCGAGCTTCACAAGCCCGAGCCCGACCAGCACGACGGCGGAGCTCCACACGTCGGTGCTGAAGTGCAGCGCGTCCGCCTCCAGCGCCTGGCTGCCGTGCTTGCGCGCCACCTTCAGCAGCGCCCGCGAGCGCGAGATGTCGATGATGATGGAGATCACAATTACGCCGAAAGCGGCCAGTGTCGCCTCGACCTCGACCTGCTTGAAGAACAGCCGTTCGACCGCCTCGTAGATGATCCAGCCGCAGGTGACCAGGAGCAGCACCGTCTCGGCCAGCGCGGAGAGGTTCTCGATCTTGCCATGGCCGTAATGGTGCTCGGCGTCGGCGGGCCGGTCGGAGAAGCGCACGGCGAAATAGGTGATCAGCGCGGCGACGAGGTCGATGCCGGAGTGCGCCGCTTCCGCCAGCAGGCCCAGGCTGCCGGTCATCAGGCCGACGATCACCTTCATGGCGGTCAGCACGATGGCGGCGCCGACCGACGTCAGCGCCACGCGGCGTTTCTCGTGTCCCGCCGTGAGTCCGGCCGCCATGTGAGTCACTTCACCGCTCACGCGGAAACACCCTCTTCGCACCAAAGTGCAATCGGCCGGGCACACACGCCCGGCCTGATCGCGTCGCCTGCCTACGGCGGCACCGCGCCTCACGGCGGCGCGGTCCGGCGCGGCGTGGCTACTCGTTCTTTTCGAGGCGCCCGGTGCCGGTGATGTTCTGCGTGATCGTGGGCGCGCCCGAGTAAGTGACCACGCCCGAGCCGGCAATCACGACATCCAGCGTCTGCGCTGCCTGCACGTCGGCCGTGCCGACGCCGTCGATTTCGATGGAGACATCGTTGGCGGCGAGCGCGCCGGCCGAGACGCGGCCGGCGCCGTTGAGGTCGACCACCAGCGTCTCGGTCTGGCCGTCGAGGGTGATGACGCCGGTGCCGATCACGGAGGCGCTCATATAGGTGTTGTCGATGCCGCTGACGACGATCTCGCCGGTTCCGGTGATGCGCACGTTGCGGACGTTGGGGACCGTCACCTTGATGACGAGCGGCGTCACGGTCTGGAGGACGCGTTCCGGGCTGATGTAGAGCCGGCCATTCTCGACCTTGGTCTCGACGTACGGCAGGATGTTCTCGTCGGCGGTGATTTCCAGCGGCCCGAGTTCGCCCATGGTGACCTCGACGCGTCCGGAGCCGAGCAGTTCGAGCTGGGTGAAGTCCGCGACCGTGCGATTCTCGGTCTTCGCCACGCCATCGCCGAAGACCGTGAACAGCAGGGACGCCGAGCAACCCGACGCCGCCAGACAGAGCGCCAAGATGAAGACCCCGAGTCCGTTTCGCAAGGCACGCACGGCACACCTCCGGTCAGGTCGAAGCGTTCGCGGAAACTCGTCGGACACGGCCCGACGGCGATGGTGCGCATTGTGCGGGTGCGGCGGGGGAACGGCAAGCGGGGGCCTCGAAGGCACGCAGGGGAAGCCACGGAGCCACGGAGGGGAAGCGACGAAGCGACGGAGCGACGGAGGGTGGGTGCCGCGGCGGTCAGAGCCCCGAACGCGAGCGAGCGGGTCCGCGCAGCGCGCGATGTGCATGGGAACGTGGGAAGGTGGGAACGGGGGGACGTGGGGACGGGGGAGGCGACTGAGCGACGGCTCGTGTGGCATGGCCGCGTCCCGCGGGCAATGACGGCGCCGAACACACGCTGCTCATCGCGAAAACGTCCCTCACCCGCAACGCCGCGGCCATGTCAAGAGCAGTGGCACACGGTGCGTTATGCAGGCGGGATGGTCACTTCGAGCCAGCGGGTGTCCGCTGCGAGCGTCACGTCGCAACTAGTAATGGCCGCTGGGAGTAATGCGACGTCGCCGCAGCGAAATGCGCCGCCGGTGGAGAAGCGGCCGCCGCCCGCCAGAATGATCCAGATACGCACCCGGCCGGGCGGAATCGGCCAGCTTTGGCCGGTCGGAGCCTCCAGCACATCCAGCATGAAACGTGGGCAGGATGCGACTCGCGTCGCCCGCGTCGGACCGGCCCCCGGGACCTGCTCGGGCTGAGGCCGGATCATCTCCGCCGTCACGTCGTAACGGATGTTCGCCAACGCCTCGGCCACATGCAGCGTGCGCGGCCGGCCGGCGGAATCGACGCGGTCCCAGTCGTACGCGCGGTATGTCACGTCCGACGGCGTCTGCACCTCCGCGACCACCAAGCCGGCACCCAGCGCGTGCAACGTCCCGCTCGGCAGATAGAAGCAGTCGCCGGGGCGGGCATCCCACGCGTGCAGCAGCTCCGCGATGGCAGGCGTGTCCGCCGCGCGAGCCACGTCGTCCGCCGTCACGCCGGGCTTCAGACCAATGTACAGCCGCGCGCCCGGGTCGGCGTGCAGCACGTACCAGGCCTCGTGCTTGACGCCGGTCTGCGCGGCATGCGGGTCGCCAACCGGCTTCGGATGAACCTGCACGCTCAGGTTCTGGCACGCGTCGAGGAACTTGACCAGCAGCGGAAAACGCCCGTCGGCGAGATCGGCCGCGCCGAGCAAGTCCGGGCCCCACGCCGCCACCAGTTCCCCCAGGGTGCGACCCGCGAACGGACCGTCACGCACGCGCGACTCATGGCCCGGCAGGCTGACCAGCTCCCATGATTCGCCGATCGGCTCATCCGGCGGCAGGTGCTTGTTCAGCAAAGTGGCCAGGCGGCCTCCGCCCCACGGCTTGGGCACAAAGAGCGGCGTGAAGGTGATCGGCTGCGGCGCGGGGATCATCGGGATGCGGTCGCTCCTTCGCACGCCGGCGGCGCGGCGGGAAAGGTCAGATGCGGGCGCAGTGCGTCGACCGTCGCCGGCCCGATGCGTGCGACACGGTCCAGGTCGGCGGCCGTGCGGAAGGCCGGTTGCTCGGGCACCGACGCGCGATACGCGATGATGTGCTGCGCGAGTGTCGGACCGATGCGTGGCAGCAGCTCCAGTTCGGCGGCCGTGGCTATGTTCGGGTCGATACGCAGTTGAACCTGGGCCGCGGTGACGGGCCGCCCCGCGCGCGACTGCCAGCCGGCGTATCCAGTCGCGAAGTGCAGCACCAGCAGCGCGATCGCCGTGCCCAGCGCCGCCCGCCGCGCGGGCGTCGGCGGCTGCGCGGGCGCCGTCATGGTTCGCCGCCGGCGATGAGCCGCTTGCGCATTTCGAGCAGGCGACCGAACGCCGGTTTGGGGGTGAGGTTCGCGTGCAGCAGCCCGCCGCTGGCGATGACGTCGTCGGGTTGGTCGACGAGGGTCTGGATGCAGACCGTATCGACGTACGGCTTGGAGAGCGCGATCTCGCAGAGCGTGGTGAGCCAGTCGGCCTGCACGGCGTCCGACCAGGGGCCGTGCCATTCGCCGCCCGGGGTGGTGCCGTTCTGGGAATCGGGGGCGACGCACGACGGTGCCCCGAGGGCCGTGACGTGCAGCGGCTTGCCGAGGTTGGCGAGCTTGTCGATCAGGGCGCTGACCTGGAACGGGTCGCGCAGGTGGTAGCCGTCGCTGCCAATGCCGAACAGGAACTGCAGGCCGAAGCCGTCGAAGTTGATGCCTGACTGCACGGCCATGTCGGCGTACAGCAGCGGCGGGACGGTTTGCTGGTTGCGGGCGTAGTACTCACCCCAGGGCTGGTTGAGATCGATGAGCACCTGGGCGCGCGGCGCGATCTGTTTCGTGACGGTGGCCGCCATCCGCGTCAGCTCCATCGTCTGCTCGAAGCTGAAGCCGAAGACGTTGTCTGCCTGGAGCCCGCTGGCGACGACCCAGGACGTCACTTGGCGGGCGAAGCGCTGTACCGTGCGCTCGACGTGTTCGCGCGCGGCTTCGTAAATGGACTCGAAATCGTTCTCCCAGATATACATCCAGTCGGGAACCGAGCTGACCCCGAACGCCAGCAGCGGCCCGCCGCGCACGGCCAGCTTGTTCGTGCTGCACGCCTTGATGACCGCCTCCACCGCCTCGTACGCGGGCGCCTGCTCGGTCGGCTGAATGCTGCGCCAGATGAATGGCACGTAGGCAAAATCGAAGACATCGCCGAGGCGCTTGGTGATTGCCTGCTGGACCGTGGCGCCGGCGACGCGGACCCCCAGGAATGCCCGCCCGAAACCGCCGGTTTGCTGCCGGCGGCCGAGGAATACGCCGGCGTGGAAACGCGACATCTCCTCCGCCGCCCAGAGCCCATGCGCGAGCGATTCATCAGCGTGCTGAGCGGCCTCCTCCGGGTGGTCGGAGGTCTGGAGGGCCCGGATGAACGCGTCGCGGCTCTGATCGATCCGGGCGGCGATGTCGTCCATGCCGCTGTAGTCGAACAGGCCCCATTCCTCGCGTTTTACGGTCACTCGCATGAGCTGGTGGCGGGCCAACTCCACGTGCAGGTTGTACGGCTGCTCGCGGGCCGGCAGACGCGTGGTCTGCAACTGGATGGTGCCGAAGCCCTCGACGGGCCAGAGCAGCGAGAGGCCGACCGGATCCTGCATCCGCGGCGTGCAGCGGATGACGCCGTCCTCCCAACGGATTTCCGCGCGCAGCGGCACGTTGTCGTTCCCGACGAGGTGGGCGCCGTGCAGATTGGGCGGATTTTTCCGCTGACGGGTGGGGTAGCACGTAAACCTGTGCACGTCGACCGGCCTCCAATCGCCGCCGCACAGACCGCCCCTGCCCCCGACGCGGTCGCACGGTGAACAACCATGATAAGGCCGCGCCGCGTTGCGGGAAAGCAGAACCTGCCACCCCCCCTGCCGCACCCCCCGGCCTGCTCGCCAGCCCCGACCACCGCCGAGGCTGAAGCCTCGCCGGCGGCATTGCGGAGGCGTGTCCGGCGGCGGAGCGGATGGCGGCCAGAGGTCCGCGGCAGCCGCTCCGCCGCGCCCGTCACCCTTAGCGCCAGAGCGTGCCTTCGGGCTCGATCTCCTGCACCACCAGCGGGTCCGCCGAGCGCGAGGGGATCTCGAACGCCAGCGACGGCAGCGTCTCGTCGAAGCGATGGCGCAATTCGATGCGTGCCCAGTCGTACGGCGGGATCATGACGTGCCAGAACACGTGCAGCTCCCACTCGTCCGAGAGGTAGAGGTAATGCGTCACCACGAGGATGTGCGGGGTCACGATGGTGCCCGCCCACTCCGTGGCGCTCGTGATCCCCAGGGCCGGGCGGTTCTCCTCGAGCCAGGGGATGAAGAGGTCGCGCACCGGCTCCGCCTCCGGCCCGACGAGGTCTTCCTCCTCGGACGTGACGTGGATGTTCACCGTCGCTGTCTCGACGTCGCCGCCGCGCGCCGCCTGGATCGTGACCGTGATGTCGCGGCCGGTATCCGGCACCGAATTCGGGTCATCGGCCGGAGCGGGGACGACGCTGATTTCGGCGACCTCGCCGGCCTTGATCGAACGATTCTGCACCGTGACCGTGGCGCCGGGCGCGGTCGCGGTCACATCGACAACACCGGCCAGCAGACTGGGCAAGTTCGGATCATTCTCGATCGTCACCAGCAACAGGCACCGCTGGCCCGGAATCGAGTCTGTGACCTCTGCCGGAACGACCGTCAGTGTAAACGGCACCGGCGTCAACCAGTCGGCCAGGTCACACCCGCCACACAGCCCAACCAACACCGCAACAACCACCCATCGTGACACGGCTCGCCTCCTTTGGCCACCGAGCAGCATGCGCTCCGGCCGGGCGCCCACCATAGGCGCGCACACACCGACGACCGGATCGACCAGTCTGCCGCATCTGGACACCCCGCGCCCGCACAACGCTGGACCGGCCCACACGCGGGCCGGTCGCGAAGGTCCAGTTCAATCTATGAAGGCCGAAAGTGTCTCGTCCAGAGAGCGGCCGCGCTCCCGGCAGCGCGCTACAATTTCTGACAGTTGGCGGCCCCCGTTGCCGGACAGAGCGGCGTCGGCCACAATCCGGTGGGCCCTACTCAAAGGGAGCAGCGATGGCAACCCTCGCCCAGACGCTGGCCGAGCACGCGCACCAAACGTCGTTCCGCGATCTGTCTCCGAAGGTCGTCCACGAGGCCAAGCGTCGCGTGCTCGATTCCATCGGCTGCGCCCTCGGGGCGTGGACCAGCCGCCCGGCCAGCGTGACACGGGCGCTGGCCCAAAGAGTCGCCATTCCGAAGGGAGCCAGCCTGTTGGGTTCGCGCTACCGGACGACGCCGGACCTAGCCGCCTTTAGCAACGGGGCGCTCGTCCGCTACCTGGATTTCAATGACACATACCTCAGCCGCGAACCAGCCCACCCGAGCGATAACATCCCGGCGGCCCTCGCCGTCGGGCAGGCGTGCGGCGCCCGCGGGCACGAGATCATCACGGCCATCGCGCTGGGCTACGAGCTGCAATGCCGGCTGTGCGATGCGGCGTCACTGCGGGCGCACGGCTGGGACCACGTCGTGTATGGCGCGTTCTCCACGGCCCTGCTCGCCAGCAAGCTCTACCAACTTTCGGTGGAGCAGACCGTCCACGCGCTCGGCATTGCCGGCGTGTGCAACTTTGCGACGCGCCAGACGCGGACCGGACAGCTCGCTGACTGGAAGGCCTGCGCATTCTCGAACGCCGCCCGCAACGGCGTGTTTGCCGCGGCGCTCGCGCGCGAGGGGCTGACCGGGCCGCACGAAATCTTCGAGGGACCGAAGGGGCTGTTCAACATGGTCACCGGTCCGTTCGAGCTGCGCTGGGCCAGCGACCCGGACGACTGGATGATCCGCCGGACGTACGTGAAGTTCTGGCCGGCGGAGTATCACTCGCAGTCGGCGATCGACGCGGCGTTGCAGTTGCGGCCGGAGATTGGCGATCCCGACCGGATCGAGAGCATCCGGATCGAGAGTTTCGAGGCAGCGGTGAGCATCATTGGCAGCGAGCCCGAGAAGTGGCGGCCGACCAGCCGTGAGACGGCGGACCACAGCATGGGGTACTGTGTGGCAGTGGCCCTGTTGGACGGCGAGGTCACGCAGAATTCGTTCTCCGATGCGAAGATTCATGACACGCGCGTGCTCGACCTGCTCGACCGCATCCGCATCGTGGAGACCGACGAATGCAACGCGGGCTATCCGGACGGTATTCCGAACAAGCTGATTGTCCGGCTGCAGGACGGACGGGAGCTGACACGGCTGGTCAAATACCCGCGCGGCCACGCCGGCAATCCGATGACCGACGCGGAGGTGATCGCGAAGTTCCGCGCGCAGGCCGCCGGCGTCGTCAGCGATGCGACGGCGCAGCGCATCGTCGATCTGGCGCTGTCGCTGGACGAGCTGGCGGACGTAACCCCCTTGCTGGAATTCGAGCCGGCCTAGCCCGCGCGCCCGGCGCGCGCGAGTTCGCGCCCTATGATCGAAGTGTGACGACAGGTTGAACCACGACGATGGAAGGATCGCCCATGAGCGAGCAGGCCACCCTGGCGTACGGCGGCAAGACGTATGCGCTGCCGGTGAAGACTGGCACGGAGCACGAGCAGGCCGTCGACATTTCGGAGTTGCGGGCCCAATCAGGGCTGATCACGCTCGATGACGGTTACGGCAACACGGGCTCGTGCGTCAGCAACATCACCTTCATCGACGGTGAGAAGGGGATCCTGCGCTACCGGGGCTATCCGATCGAGGAGCTGGCTGAGCACTCGACCTTCATCGAGACGGCCTACCTGATCATCTTCGGCGAGCTGCCGACCGAGACGCAGTTGGCCGAGTTCCGCAATCTGCTGCTCGAGCACATGTTCATCCACGAGGCCATGCGGCACCACTTCGAGGGCTTTCCGCCAAACGCCCCGCCGATGGCCATTCTCTCCGCCATGATCAACACGCTGGGTTGCTTCCAGCCCAGCCTGACCGAGCCGGAAAAAGACGAGCACTTCATCGACTCCGCCGCCCGGCTGATCAGCAAGGTCCGCACGATCGCCGCCGCCGCGTACAAGAAGTCCATCGGCGACCCGATCGTCTACCCGCGTTTCGACCTGTCGTACACGGCGAATTTCCTGCACATGCTGTTCTGCCGGCCGAACAAGATCTGCCGGCCCGACCCGGCGATCGAGCGGGCGCTGGACCAGATCTTCATCCTCCATGCGGATCACGAGCAGAACTGCTCCACGTCCACCGTGCGGATGGTGGGGTCATCGCAGGCCAACCTGTACGCGTCCGTCGCGGCGGGCGTGTGCGCGCTGTGGGGACCGCTGCACGGCGGGGCAAACGTCGCGGTCATCGAGATGCTGGAGACCATCCGAACCAGCGGGGAATCCATCCCCGCCTTCATCGCCAGGATCAAAGACAAGCAGGCCCACGCGCGGCTCATGGGCTTCGGCCACCGCGTGTACAAGAACTATGACCCGCGGGCCCGGTTTATCAAGCAGTCCTGCGACGCGGTGCTCAGCAAGCTGGGGATCCAGGACCCGCTGCTGGACATCGCGCTGCAGCTCGAGGAAGTCGCGCTCAAGGACCCGTATTTCATCGAGCGCAAGCTGTACCCGAACGTGGACTTCTACAGCGGCATCATCATGCGAGCCGTGGGCATTCCGCTGGACATGTTCACGGTCCTGTTCGCAATCGGGCGTTTGCCCGGCTGGATCGCGAATTGGCGCGAGGTGCACTTGAACCCGCACGCGCGCATCTATCGCCCGCGGCAGGTCTACAACGGACCGACGCAGCGCAAGTACGTACCGGTCGAACAGCGCCGCTGACGACGATTCGCGGCGGCGCGCCGCGACAGCAGAATCACGCTGTGTGCCCTGGTGTCTTGGTGGTGAGAATCGAGTGATGAGCACGACACCCACGCGCAGCGCACGGCTGCGGGCCGCGCTGCGCGATCACACGGTCGTCATGCCGGGCGCGTTCAACGCACTGACGGCGCGGGCCATTGAGCAGGCCGGCTTCGAGGCCGTCTATCTCTCCGGCGCCGCCCTCGCCAACAGCCTGCTCGGCGTGCCTGACGTCGGCCTCACCACGCTCTCGGAGGCCGCCTATCACGCCACCCGCTGCGCCGCCGTCACGACCGTGCCGCTGATTGCCGACGCCGACACGGGCTTCGGCGGGCCGGAAAACGTGGCGCGGACGGTCGTGGAGTTCGAGCGCGCCGGCCTCAGCGGGCTGCACCTGGAAGACCAGGAATTCCCCAAGCGCTGCGGACACCTGGCCGGCAAGGACCTGGTGGCCATGGATGAGTTCTGCGCAAAGGTGGCCGCGGCCGTCGCCGCCCGGCGGGACCCGGATTTCCTCCTGATCGCGCGCACCGACGCGCGCGGCGTGACCACGTATGACGATGCGGTCGCGCGGGCGCATGCGTATCTCAAGGCCGGGGCGGACGCGATTTTCCCGGAGGCGCTGCAGAGCCGGGAGGAATTCGAGCGCTTCGCGCGCGATGTGCCCGCCCCCCTGCTCGCCAACATGACCGAGTTCGGGCGTACGCCATACTTGTCCGTCAGCGAGTTCGCCGCCCTGGGCTATCGCATCGTGATCTTCCCGGTGACACTGCAGCGCGTGGCGCTGAAGGCGGTGACGGAGGCATTGGAAGAGCTGCGCACGAAGGGCACGCAGCGCGACATGCTGGAGCGGATGCAGACACGGCGGGAACTCTATGATCTGCTGGGCTACGCAGACGGCAAAGATGGTATGCAGGGCGTTTAACTAACACGAGCCACGGCCTGGCCGCGACAGACCGTGCCACCCCGATTGCTGCCCAATGGAGAATCAGCATGACCGACGCGATCGATGCATACCATCCGGGACTCGAGGGCGTGATCGCCGGCGAGACGTCGATCTGCTGCGTCGAGCAGGGCCGCCTCCTGTACCGCGGCTACGACATCGCCGACCTGGCCCGCCACGCCAGCTTCGAGGAATGCGCGTTCCTGCTGCTGCACGGGGAGTTGCCCACGCCGCAGGAGTTGACGCTGTTCCAACAGCAGATCGACGGCGAGCGCGAGCTGCCCGGGGCCGTGGTCGATGTGCTGCGCGCCATCCCGCGCCAGGCGCCGATGATGGACGTGCTGCGCACCGGCGTATCGTTGTGCGGAAACTTCAGCAGCGCGCGGTCGCAGGGCCGCAGCAGCCTGCTCACCCGCGCCGTCCGCGTGCTCGCCGCCGTGCCGGCCCTGATCGCGGCCCGGCTGCGGGCCATGGACGGCAAGTGGCCACTGGAGCCGAAGCCCGGCCTCTCGCACGCGGGGCAGTTCATTTACATGGCGTTCGGCCGCGAGCCGACGGAGCTCGAAGCCCGCGTGCTGAACCTGACGCTCGTGCTGTACGCCGAGCATGAGTTCAACGCGTCCACGTTCGCCGCCCGCGTGTGCACGAGCACGCTGAGCGGCCTGCATTCATCCGTGGTCGCGGCCATCGGCACGCTGAAAGGTCCGCTGCATGGCGGCGCGAACGAGGAGTCCCTGAAGCTGATCCAGCGTTACGCGTCCGCCGCCGAAGCCCGCAAGGGCGTCCTCGACGCATTGGCGCGCAAAGAGAAGATCATGGGCTTCGGCCACCGCGTGTATCGCAACGGCGACCACCGGGCGACGATTCTCGAACCCTACGTGGACAAGCTGGCGGAGATGCGCAACGAACAGTGGCGGGCCGAGGTCTATCACGCGATCAAGCAGACCATGTGGGACGAGAAGAAGCTGCATCCCAACGTCGATTATCCCTGCGGCCTGGTCTACCACTTCCTCGGCTTCCCGACGGACATCTTCACACCGCTGTTCGTGACCGCCCGCGTCGCTGGCTGGTGCGCCCACATCATCGAGCAACACCAGCACAACCGCCTGATCCGCCCGCGGAGCCGCTACACGGGGCCCGCGTTGCGCACCTACCAGCCGCTGATCGATCGCTGACCGGCCGCGACGTTTCGCGTTGACACGCGCCGCGGGACCTCGCACACTGCGTCCATGGCGTCGTTCTGGTTCTGGGCCTTCCTCGCCTACTATGCCATCGCCCTGGTGGCGATCGCCCGCATTCTCATTCGGCCCAAAGAGCCGACCGCCATGGTGGCGTGGATCTTCGCGCTGCTGTGCGTGCCCGGCCTGGGCCTGCTCGCATACTGGCTGTTCGGCTCGCGCCGCTTGCGCCGCAAGGTCCGCCGCCGGCGCCGGCGCGTGGCCAGCCTGCTGGCCGAGTTCAAGCGCCGAGCCGAGGAGCGTTCGCACCCCAGCACCGAAACGCACGACGCTGAACTACCCGCCGACCTCGCGGGCATCGCCCAGCTTGGACAGCGCCTGGTCGATATGCCCCCCGTCGGCGGCAACGAAGTCACGGTGCTGGAAGAAGCCAACGCGACGTACGCCGCCCTGTCCGACGCCTTGCGCGCCGCCCAGCATCACATCCACCTGGAGTACTACATCTGGCAGCCGGACGAGACCGGCCGCCTCTTCCGCGACATCCTGATCGAGCGCGCCCACGCCGGCGTCCAGTGTCGGCTGCTGCTCGACGCCGTCGGCTGCTGGCGGCTCAACCGCAGCTTTCTGCAACCGCTGACGGACGCCGGCGTGCGCGTGGCGTACTTCCTGCCGGTGTACCATTTCCCGTTCCGCAAGCGCTGGAGCCTGCACCTCCGCAATCACCGCAAGATCGTCGTCATCGACGGGCAGACCGCGTTCATGGGCAGCCAGAACATCGGCGACGAGTACCGCGGCCGGCTCGCCCGGCTCAGCCCCTGGTACGACACGCACATGCGGCTGCGCGGGCCGGCGGCGCTGTTCCTGCAGCAAACCTTCGCCGAAGACTGGTACCTGGCGACGCGCGAGGACCTGAGCGCCGGCCTGTACTTTCCCGAGCCCGAGCGGCCGGGGCCGTCGATTGTGCAGATTCTCCCCACCGGGCCGGACCGCCGGTTCAGCACGCTGGCGCAGATCATGTTCGCCGCGGTGTCATCCGCCCGCAGCAGCATCAGTATCGCGACGCCGTATTTCGTCCCCGACCTCGCCGTGCGGCTGGCGCTGGTGCACGCGTGCTATCGCGGCGTGCAGGTGCGGCTGGTGCTGCCGTCCCGGAGCGATTCGGCGCTGTCGCTGTGGGCGGCGCGCAGCTTCTACGCGGAGCTGATCGAGGCCGGCGTGGAGATTCACGAGTACGACGCCGGCGTGCTGCACTCGAAGCTGGTCACGGTCGATGACCGCTGGTGCATGCTGGGCTCGGCGAACATGGACGCGCGCAGCTTCCGGCTAAATTTCGAGGTCACCGCAGTCATTTACGATTCGCAGGTTGCCGCCGAGTTGGGGCGCTCGATCGGCCAGTTCTGCGACAACGCCCGGCGGATCACGGCGCGGGCGGCGTGGCGCGGCGACATGTGGCGCCGTATGGGCGAAGGCGCGGCGCGGCTGTTTGCACCGCTACTCTGATCGGATAGAACTCCCCTCCCTTCCATGGAGGGGGCAGGGGGAGGAGTTAAAGCACGCGGAACCAGAGCACTTTCAGATACGCCGACTCGGGGCAGTCCAGCAGCATCGGATGATCCGGGGCCGCGCCGCTTTGATCGAACAATTGCAGCGCACGCCCAGCACGCTGCGCCGCGCGCCGCACCGTCTCGAGAAACGCACTGCGCGACACCAGCCCGCTGCAACTGCACGTCACGAACACGCCGCCGGGACGGACCACCTGCAGCGCGAGTGCGTTCATGTCGCCGTACTTCCGCAACGCGTCCTCGTATTCCTCGCGATACGTGACCAGCTTCGGTGGATCGAGGACGACCACGTCGAACTGTCGCTGGTTCGCGAGCATCTGCCGCACATACGTGAACGCGTCGGCGTACACGAAATCGACGCGCGTCTGGTTGAGATTGGCGTTTTCGCGCGCAATGGCGATCGCGGCCTCGTCGAGGTCCACGCCGGTGACGGCCCGCGCGCCGCCCAGCTTCTGCGCACAGAGCGCAAACCCGCCGGTGTAACAGCACAGGTCGAGCACTTCCGCGTCGCGGCAAAGCGTCGCCAGCCGGCGGCGGTTGTCGCGCTGGTCGCAGAAGAAGCCGGTCTTGTGCCCCTCCTTGACATCGACGCGGTAGCGGATGCCGTGCTCGCGGATCGTGAGGCGGGTCGATGCATCGCCGCCCGGCAGATCGGGATGCACGGGGACGGTGAAGCCTTCGAGCCGTTCAACGCGCGGGTCGGCGCGGAGGAACATCCGCCAGGTCGGCGACGCACGGTCCGGGCGGTCGAGCGATGTCGGCGGGCCGAGCACCTCCGCGAGCAGCGTGCCGAGCTCGCGGGCGCGCTGGAACATCGCCAGCGAGAAGACCTCGAACACGAGGCTGTCGGCGTAGCGCTCCACGATCAGGCCGCTGAGGCCGTCGCCCTCGGCGTGAACGAGGCGATACGCGTCCGTGGCGGCGTCGAGGTCGAGGCGGCGGCGGAGGGCGACTGCCCGCTCCAGACGGGCACGCCAGAACGCCGTGTCGACGGGAATGTCCTCGTGCGTGAGGATGCGGACGACGATCTGCGAACGCGGGTTGTACAGGCCGCGGCCGAAGTAGCGACCGGATTTGTCGTACAGGTTGACGATGTCGCCGGGCCGGGCGGCGGGGTCGGCGGAGCGGACCATCTTGCGGTAGACGAACGGGTGCAGCGACGCGGAGCGCAGGAGGACCCAGGGCGACCGGGCGTCCGGCGGGGGTTCGACGTGGTGCGGCTCACGCGACACGGGGGCTAGACCTCAGCCTGGAAGCGTACTCAAAACTCCTCCCCCTCTTAGCGGGAGGGCAGGGTGGGGGTGCAGCGTCCCGTAAGCCGCCGCTCCCTCCATCCATCCGAGCCCGAAGCGCAAGCGAGGGCCATCTGTTCCTTTGCTCCTTGACCGGCCACGCACATAATTGTCACGGGGCCGCGGCGTGGCAAGAGAGGCCCCGGCGAACTTCGGAGTCAGCGACCGTGCGCGAGCAACCGGACGATGCGATCGAGAAACGCGACGACCCAGCAGTCGTGCGGTATGCGGCGCGTCCATCGCCGCGGGGGATCCGTTTCCTTATCTATTGCGTCCTTGGCATGTCCGTGGGCTTGCTTCTGCTATTCGCATACTGGGCTCGCCCGAGGGTCCACAGTCGCGACATTTCTCCGCGGGCATGGTGTGCCTCAAACCTGCGCGGAATCGGCCAAGGCCTGAAAGTGTACGCTTCCGATTACGCGGACGCGTATCCTCCCACGCTGCGGACCTTGATCGATGACGGCGTAGTAACCGCGTGGCAACTCATCTCCCCCGTCTCGGGGCATGCCACGCCGGCCTGCGACTACTACTACGTCACCGGCCTGACACTCAACGATCCGGCCATGTGGATCGTCGCCTACGGCGATCCGGCGTACCTGAAGGGCGCAGGCGCAAATGTCCTTTATGTAGACGGGCACGTCGCTTTCGTGAAGGAGCCGCAGTTTTCGCAGGACCTGGCGCGCTTCAGGGCCGACTACGAGACGGCCCGCGGCACGCCGCCGGTGATCATTCCGCCGCGCTAACGTCGTAGCGGCCGACCCCCGAGTCGGCCGTTGTGTGTGATACCGCGCCTACGCTCGACCCTCCCTCTGCCCCCTCCCTGGAAGGGAGGGGAGTTACACCGCGACACACATCGATTCCTTTGCTCCTTGACTGGCCACGCACATAATTGTCGTGGGGCCGCGGCATGGCAAGAGAGGCCCCCGGCGATCTTCGGAGTCAGCCACCGTGCGCGAGTACCCCGGCGATGCGATCGAGAAACGCGACGATCCAGCAGTCGTGCGGTATGCGGCGCGTCCATCGCGGCGGGGAACACGTGTGCTCGTCCTCTGCGTTGTCGGCCTGCTCGTGGGCATGCTCCCGCTATTGGCGTACCGGTCTATTCCGCGGATTCACAGTGGGCGCGACACGTCGCCGGGAGGCCAATGCCGTTTCAACCTTCGTATGATTGGCAACGGTCTTGAAGTGTACGCTCTTGGCAACTGTGACACTTATCCGCCCGCCTTACGGGCTTTGATTGACGATGACACGCTCATCCCGCAGCAACTGGTTTCGCCTCTGTCGGGACATACCCAGCCCACGTGCGACTACTACTACGTTACCGGCCTTACGCCCAACGATCCCGAAACGTGGATCGTCGCGTACGCCGATCCTGCCTACACAAACGGCGAAGGCGCCAACGTCCTGTATCTCGACGGTCACGTTGACTTCGTGAAGGAGCCGCAGTTTTCGCAGGACCTGGCGCGCTTCAAGGCCGACTACCAGAAGGCCCGCGGCGCGCCGCCGGTGATTATTCCGCCGAATTGAGGCGCGATCCGCGGCGCCGTATTGCGGCAAGGCGACAGCCGAGCGCTCAACCCTCCCCCTGCCCCCTCCCTGGGAGGGAGGGGAGTTGGAGGGCCGCGGACCCTCGCTCGCACTTCAGGATTCGATGGCCCTCGCTTGCGCTTCGGGCTCGGATTGGGGGCGCGCTACGTTGTGAACCGTGCTTGCAGCCAAGCTCGGAATGGCTCGTACGCCGCTGGCAAGTGCTCGTAGGACTCCGGCTTCTTTTCCAGGCCCGCCAGGCTGGGCGGCACCTCCGGATCGACGCCGATCGTCGCCTGGATCTCTTCCGGGAACTTCGCCGGATGCGCCGTCTCCACGCTGATCGCCAAGCGCTCCGCCGCCGCGGGCTCGTCGCGGAAATAGCGCATCAAGCCCGCCCAGCCGACCGCGCCGTGCGGCTCCAGGATTACGCCGTAGCGGTCGTACGCGTCCTTGATCGTCGCACGCGTCTCGTCGTCCGGAATGCTGACGGCGTACAGGTCGCGACGCATGCGGTCCATGTCCGGCGGCCGGCGCAGTCCGCCGGTCTCGTCCATGTGGCCGCCGTAGGCATCGACGAGCCGCGCGAGGTTCGACGGGTGGCCGACGTTCATCGCGTTCGAGATGCACACGCGCGACGGCGCGATCTTCTGATAGCGCCCCGTGCGCAGGAAATTCGGCACCTCGTCGTTCGCATTTGTCGCGATGACCAGCCGCGCGATCGGCAGCCCCATGCGCCGCGCGATGACGGCCCCCATCATGTCGCCGAAATTGCCCGACGGCACGCAGATCGTGACCGGCTCGCCGCTGGCGGCGTCCGCCAGATTCACGTACGCGTACACGTAATACACGCTTTGCGGCAACAGCCGGCCGATGTTGATCGAGTTCGCCGAGCTGAGCCGGATCGCCCGCAGGGCCGGGTCGGCGAACGCCTGCTTCACCATTGCCTGGCAATCGTCGAACTGCCCATCTACGGCGATCGTCGTCACGTTGCCGCCGATCGTCGTCATCTGCTTGCGTTGCCGGTCGGACACCTCGGCCGGCGGGAACAGCACGACGACACGCACATGCGGCACGCTGTGGTACGCGTGCGCGACGGCGCTGCCGGTGTCGCCCGACGTCGCGGTCAGGATGACAAGGTCGCCCCCCTGCTGCCGCATCAGCACGCCCATCCAGCGGGCCATCATGCGGGCGGCGAAGTCCTTAAACGACGCGGTCGGGCCGCGATCCAGCCGCAGCAGATGCCAGTTGCGCGTTACGTGCTCGGTCGGCACCGCAAAGTCGTATGCGTCCGCGCACAATTCCCGTAGCGTCGCGCCGTCGAACACGCCGCGCGTGTACGGCTTGAGCAGCGCGAATGCGACCTCCGGGTACGGCTTGCCCCGCAACGTGGCCAATTCGGCGGCCGAGAACGCCGGGAATGATTCCGGCATGAACAGCCCGCGATCGGCGGCCTGGCCCTGCAGCAGGGCCGCGTCCAAGGTCACGGGCGGCACGTCATGGTTGGTGCTGTAATATCGCAGTGGTTCGGTCATGTCCGGGCACCCGCAAACGGCGGCCCAGCCGCGACCACCGACCGGGCAGCGCCAAACGCGACTGTACCGGATCGTCGCTCGGTGAACCAGCGGCCTGACGCTATCCGCGCTCGCCCGTTTGGTGGCGTGGTGGATAATCCGATATACTGGGCATGTTGCACAGCACCGGCGGGGGCGCCGCTGTGCCCATCAAAGGAGTGCCACCGTGTACGGCAACGAAGACGTCCACATCACGCCGGGGATGCAGCGGTATATCGAGCACAACAACGATTACCTGGCCCGCCGGGCGCAATACATCCGCGACGTGGTCAAGAAATGGAAGTTCGACACGATCGCCGTCCACGGCCTGTACTCGGTCCAGGACGCGCTCGACGACTACCAGGGCGCGATCATCGAGCCGGTGTTCATGAGTTCGTCGCAGGCCTACCGCGACTCGGACGAGATGGCGGCGGCGCTGGCGTATCTGATCCCGACATGGTGCTACTCGCGCATCGCCAACCCCTCCACGTATTATTACGAGTGGACACTTGCCCTGCTCGAAGGGTACGGCTTCAGCGGCGAGACCGGCTGCTGCTCCACGTCGTCCGGCATGGCCGCGATCATGACCGCCGTCCAGCCGTTCCTGGTGCACCGCTTCCACAAGAAGCTCGAGCCGCGCAACTTCATCGCCACGGCCCAGTGCTACGGCGGGACGTTCCAGCAATTCAACGTCCGGCTGGCGGAAGAGCGTGACATCGAGTGCCGCTGGGTCCAGGACCCCACGAACATGGACGAATGGGCCTCCAAGATCGACCAGAACACGCGGTTCCTGTACGGCGAGCTGCCCAGCAACCCCGGCCAGGGCTTCTTCGACATCGCCGCGGTCGCCGACCTGGCGCACAGCCACAACCTGCCGCTGATCTGCGACACCACGGTCGCGTCGCCGGCCCTGTTGCGCCCGATCTGCCACGGGGCGGACATCGTCGTGCAGTCGGCGACCAAGAGCCTCACGACGAGCGGCTTCGGGGTGGCCGGCGCGGTGATCGCGCGGCAGAACGTCACGACCAACCTCGACAATGACGACCTGAAGCGGGATTTCGCGGCGTACGTCAAATATCTGCCGAACCGCGATTACGGCCCTAACCTGCATCCGATGCAGGCGATCCTGACGCTGAACGACATGCGGACCTTGCGGTCGAAGATGGACCTGATGAGCCGCAACACGATGAAGGTGGCCGAGTTCCTGCAGGGGCACCCGCAAATCGCCGGCGTGCAGTACCTGGGTCTGCCGGACCATCCGCTGCACGAGCTGGCCAGCCGGTACATGTGGCTCGTGGACGCGGAGTACGACGAGCTGTACGGCAAGCCGGTGAACCGCTACGGCCACCTGATGTCGTTCCGCGTCAAGGGCGGCCCCGAGGCGGCCCGCAAGTTCTTCGACGGGCTGCAGCGCATCTGGCGGGCCACCGACCTCGGCCGCATCAAGAGCGTCGCCACGATTCCGGCGATCTCGACGCACCAGCAGCAAGGCGAGGCCGGCCGCTGCCTGGCGAATATCTCGCCGGACATGGTCCGCTTGTGCGTGGGGGCCGAGCACCCGGACGACGTCATCGCCGACTTGGACCAGGCGCTGGCGAAGCTGAAGACGAAGGCGGCTTTGCAGCCGGCGCGCGCCAAGTAGCGCTGCGCGGCAGCCCGCGGCTGGCAATGGTCTGTTCCGCCCGCCCGTTGCATCGGCGGTGGCGCTCTGCGTCCACGCGTCGGCGAACCAACGATTGTCCCGTGCGCGACCGTACGCGCCGCTCCGCTCGCATGACTCCACCCGGATTTGCGGACTGTCACGGATCGGCGACCGCGGCCGACCGCCTCCAGCGCAGCGTTCGGCCCAGCGTCATTCCACCGCCCGGCCGCCGGGGCCGGCAAATTGTTTTGCCTGTCCGATAACGGTCTGGTATGATACTGGCTGAAGGGAGCCGGCGCAGCTCGCCGGCGTCATGATTCAGGCTCCGCGGCATTCTCATCTCTGCGACCTTGGCCAGACGGACCTGCGTGTGTCGGGCTCGGCCGGTTGAGTGTCGTTTCATGCCGCCCGCAAGGAGGAGGTAGATCCATGTCATTGCGTTTGAATTCCAGTTGGTCCCGAGTCTTGCTGGGCGCGGCGGTGGCGGCGCTCTGCGCCCCCGCGCTGGCCGACAACATCGAGGTGATCTACACCGAGATCACCGGCCATCCGACGGCGGTCGTGCCCGGTGCCCGCGATGCGGCGGGCAATCTCGCGTTCGCCGAATGGACCGCCATCGAGGAAGTGGCGCTGCGCGCCGACGGCGGCGAGTGGATGATCAAGGGCCGCAGTTCGCTCGCCTCGACCCTGGACGCCATCCTGGTGCTCGGCTCCGACACCACCGGCTGGGCCTTCGCCCAGGATGGTCAGCCGCTGCAGGGCGGCGTGGCCGGCGAACTGTATGACTTCTTCGATTCCCCCGTGCCCGCCGCGTGGGATGACGCAGGCAACATCGCGTTCAGTTGCCGCGCAAAGGGTGGCGTTGCGTCTGTATTCGAGAAGGTGATCGTCTACAGCGGCGGCGTCCACACGGTCGTCCTGCAGATGGGCGACCTCGCGCTCGGACTGATTGACGCCCCGCCGAACCCGTCCGGCGACGAGCGATTCGGCAATTCGATCAACTCCGTGTACCTGCTGAACTCCGGCCAGGTGGCCTTCGTCAACACGCCGATCACGAACTGCCACAGCAGCCGCTACCCGGCCAGCTTCCGCGGCAACACCGGCTTCCGGCAGTCCGGGGTCAGCGTGATCGGCGGCGAGACGTGGGACAACATCGACTACGACGATTGCGGCGGCACCGCGGACGGCCTGCACTACTTCCACAAGGGCGACACCGAGAACCCGAACACCGCGGTGGACGACATCCTCGACGTCGACGGCGTCGTCGTACTGCGCGAGGGCTCGCCCGTCGCCGGCTCGTCGGTCACCATGGCCGCCGTGTTCTTCACGCGCATGCTGTCCGACGGCACCTGGTTCTGCCGCGGCGACGATCCGCTCGACAACGACTGGGCGGTGCGCAACGGTGTGCTGCTCGCCAAGACCGGCGACCCGATCACCGCGACGGAGAACTGGGGCAACTCGTTCTCCGCGTTCAACGGCAACCGGGTCGGCGACTGGATCATGGCGGGCAACACCGACAATCCGGATGTCAACGCCGACAACGTCCTGGTCCTGAACGGCACGGAGATCGTGGCCCGCGAGGGCGACCCGGTGGATGTGAACGGCGATGGCGTGTTCGACGACAATGCCTTCATCAACACGTTCCAGCCGAACGACCTGTTCCTGACCGACGCGCGCATGGCATACTTCCTCGTCACGCTACGCAACAGCGCGGGCACCGGCATCGGCGACGCCTTCGTCCGCCTGCAACTGCCGTGGCCCACCCTGCCGGGCGATATGAACTGTGACGGCGAAGTCAACTTCCGCGACATCAACCCGTTCGTGCTGGCCATCACCAACGCGCCGCTGTGGCAGGCCACCTACCCGGACTGCAACCTCATGAACGGTGATATCAACGGCGACGACGAGTTCAACTTCCGCGACATCAACCCGTTTGTCGAGCTGCTCACCAGCTTCTAGCGTGCGACCGGTAACCGGAACCCGCGGCCGGCGCCGTGTTTCGTGCATGGCGCCGGCCTTTTCTTGCGCCCGCCGATAACGTCGCGGGCGGCATCGCCGGATGGACGCGCAGAATCCGCCTACATCACTTTCTGTTTGCCCCACGCCCCGGCGATTCGCAGGTTACCTGTACGGGACGGTCTGCCCGTGCAGGATACGGTGTATGCAGGTCAACACAAACTACAGCCTGACCAGCCTGTGGGGCACACCCAAGTCCGGCACCGGCACCAGCACCGCCACCGTGCGTCTGGTCAGCCGGACCGACGGCTCAACCTTCGGTCCCGCCACCGACGTCTCCGTCAACGAGAACGCGCCGAACATCACGGGGTTCACCGACTACACCGCGCTGGGCAGCTCCGGGCTGTGGCAGTTCGATCTGACCGGCGTGCTGAACGCGACCCCGACCGGGCTGGGCGAGGCCACCGTCTCCGCGGATCAGCAGAAGGCCGAAGAAAAGGCCGTCGCGCTGGCCTACGAGTACATTGACCAACTGCAATATGACTCGGCCCGCAAGCTGCTCCAGAGCGTGCTGGACCAGAACGCGCGCAACTCCGCCGCGCTGCGAGCACTGGGTTATGTGAGCATCGGCGAGGGCGACTACCAGGGCGCAGAGGAACTGTTCCTCAAGGCGCACGCGATCAACCCGTCGCTGGGGTATGACAGCGACGCACAGATCGCGCGGATTCTTCAGAAGGACGACCCGTCCGTGCTCGTCGCGGCGCGCGGCATGCTGGCCACCACGAGCCAGCGCAAGGCCGGCCGGCAGCTGCTGATCGCGCTGACCGAGCGCAGCCCCCGGAACACGGCCGCGCACATGCTGCTGGGCGAAACGCTGCTGAAGCAGGGCGACACGCTGAACGGCCTGATGCAGTACAGTTCCGCGATCACCAATGCCGACACCGGCGAGCTCAGCCAGCTCGCATCCCGCTTCGAGCGGATGGCCAGCGAGAAACCGGGCAGCGCGTTCGTGCAGCAACTGCTGGGCAAGGTGCAATTGCGCCAGGGGGACTACGACGCGGCGCTGGAGACGCTCACGCATGCCACGCAGATCGCCGAGGATCCGACCCCCTATCAGGCCACGCTGGCCCAGGCGTACATCGGCCGCGGGCGCGCCAAGCTGACCAGCCGCGACATCCCCGGCGCCATGGCCGACTTCACACAGGCCCAGACGCTCGATCCGACCGGGCGCGACACCAAGGCCGCCGTCGCCGAGGGCCGTGTCGCACAGGCCGAGGAATACAGCCGGCGCGGCGACTACCGGGCGGCGAAGGATGCGTACCGCGCGCTCAGCGAACTGCTCGCCGAAAACCGTAACCAGGCGCTCAAGACGCGCGCGGCGGCCGGGGCCTACGCGGTGGGCCGCGCGCTCGAGCGCCGCCGGATCGCCGCCGGCGCGGAGATCGACAGCGAAGTGACGGTGTTCCAGACGGCGTACGATCTGGATCCGGAGAACAAGGCGTACAAGCGCAAGCTGGCCGAGACGCGCAACGCGATCGGAGACCAGCTCTACGCCACCGACAAGTACCAGGAGGCGGCCCAGTCGTACAATCGCGCGCGCGAACTCTACAAGTACGACAAGACATACAAGTCCAACACGATTAACGCGTTCGTCAAGTACGGCGACGAGCGGGCGGCGAACCTGAACTACGGCGACGCGATCGAGGCGTATCGGCAGGCGTACCTGGTCGACACGTACAACGCGGAAGTGAAGCAGAAGCTGGCGACCCAGTACAACGCGCGCGGCCTGGACTACGTGAGCTGGGAGAAGTACAAGCTCGCCGCGCTGGACTTCAAGGAAGCGCTGCGGCTCTTCCCGGGCAACGCGGAGTACCAGGCGAACTACAACAGGTACAGCGCCTGGGACACTACGAACGATGAGGAATAGGGCCGTCGGCCGTCAGCTACCGACCTCAGGCCATTAGCCATGGGCCGTAAGCCGTGCGCCCAGCTGGCGGCGCTGTGGGGGAGATCAATGGAGACAAGGCTGGAGAGCTGGGGCACCCGGTCCTACCGCTCCGCCCCGACCGGTTCAGCTTTGCCGTTGAGGTAGCCGGGCGGGAGTTCCTTCGTACCTTTGCACTTCGGGTAGCCACTGCAGCCGAGGAACTTGCCGCGGCGGCCGGCGCGAATGACCATCGGCTGGCCACATTCGTCGCACGGGATGTCCGTCACGATCGGCTTCGGACGGACCGGCGCAGGCATCAGCTCGTCTGCCTGTTTCTTCGCTTCGCCGCGCAGGTTCGAGTTGAACTTGCACTGCGGGAAATTGCTGCACGAGAAAAACGGGCCGAAGCGGCCGCGCTTCAGCTCCATCGTGCTGCCGCACTCCGGACAGCGCAGCGTCCCCGGCTCCGGCAGCACTTCGACCACCGGCCGGCCCGTCCGGGTCAACGCAAACCCCGGCGGCGGCGCGTCGCCCGGGCGCCAGGGCTGGCCCGCGGGGCCGGGCGGCGAAGCAATCGCCGCGGGCGCGGCCGCGCTGGCCGGTGCGGCGGCGCGGGCTTCATCGAGCTTTTCGAGCGGCATCGTCTGGCGGCACTTCGGGAAGCCGGAGCAGGCAACGAACTTCCCGCGGCGGCCGGAGCGCACGACCATTGGCCGGCCGCACTTGGTGCAATTGACGCCGGCCTGCTCGGGCGGCGGCGTGGGCTTCTTCTCCAGGCGCACGCCGTCAGGCAGGCTCGCGGTGTTCTTGCATTCGGGATAGCGGTTGCAGCCCAGAAAGGCGCGCTGGCCCTTGCGTTTCACGATCATCGTGCCGTTGCCGCAGACGTCGCAGGGGCGCTGCAGCTCAGCTTCCTGCACCAGACGCAGGGGCTCGCCTTCCTCGTTGCAGGGGATGGTCTGGCGGCAGAGCGGGTAGGCGCTGCAGCCGAGGAAATAGCCGGAGCGCGACTGGCGCACGACCATCGGCTTGCCGCACTGCTCGCAAACATGGCTGGAGGTCTTTGGCTGCACCGGGCAGCCGTGGCGATCGACGTTCAGCGTGCCCTTGCACTTGGGATACGCGCTGCACGCGAGGAAGCGGCCGGTCTTGCTCCAGCGATAGACCATCGGCGACTCGCACAGCGGGCATTGGTGCGCGCTGGGCTGGCTGCGGACGGTCTCCATCTCCTCGCCGGCCCTGAGCAGCAGCTCGCAGAACGGATCGTGGAACTCGTGCAGGACGCGCACCCAGTCAAGGTGCGCATCTTCGATCTTGTCGAGCTCGTCTTCCATGTACGACGTGAACTTCACGTCCATGATCTTCGGGAAGTGCTGAATGAGCTTGTCGGTCACCAGCTCGCCGAGCGCGGTCGGGCAGAACTTGCGATCGTCCTGCTCGACGTAGCCGCGGCTCTGAATCGTGTCAATGATCGTGGCGTACGTGCTCGGCCGCCCGATGCCCTCGGCCTCCAGTGTCTTGACAAGCGAGGCTTCGGTGTAGCGCGGCGGCGGCGAGGTGAACTGCTGCTTCGCTTCGAGGTCGAGCAGCCCGACGGGCTGACCGGTCGCGAGCGCCGGCAGGAGCTGGTCTTCGCTGGACACGCCGGCCACCCGGAGGAACCCGTCGAACACCAGCTTGCGGCCGTTGCCGGCGAAGCGCGCGGGGCCCTGCGACGTCGGACAGGTCACCGAGACCGACGTGGAGTCCCACTGCGCGGGGACCATCTGGCACGCAATGAACCGCTTCCAGATGAGTTCGTAGAGCTTGAACTGCTCGGCATTGAGGGCCTTGCGGACGCGCTCCGGCGGATGCTGCAGCTCCGTCGGGCGGATGGCCTCGTGGGCTTCCTGCGCGCGCTCCTGGCGCTTGCCATAGACGTTCGGCTTTTCCGGCACGTACTGCGGGCCGTATTCGGCCGCGATGTACGCGCGGGCGGCGGCGACGGCCTCCGGGGCGAGGTTCGTGGAGTCGGTACGCATATAGGTGATGAGACCGACGGGGCCCTCGCCGTTGAGATCGATGCCTTCGTAAAGGGACTGCGCGATACGCATCGTGCGCGAGGCGGCGAAGCGCAGCGTGGTGCTCGCCTGCTGCTGGAGGCTGGCCGTGGTGAACGGGGCCGGCGGGCGCGTCGTGGTGCGCTTCGTGTTCAGGTCGGAAACGGCGAGTCGCAGGGCGCGGCCCTCGTCGAACGTGCCGATCAGCGCGGCCTGCTCGAGGTGCAAGTGACGGTATTCATCCCAGGGCCGCCGATCGACGCGTTCAACGACGAGCCCGAGCGCCTCGGCGACGGCACGGGCCTGCTCGGCGTTGGTCGCGCTAAACGGCTGGCCACCCACTTCGACGAGCTCGGTGCGCAGGCAGCCGTGCTCACCGAGCCAGGCCTGAATGTCCTTCTGGGTGCGCTCGCCGGTGCGAAGGAATTCGCGCCAAGGCGGCCTACAGGCGGCAGTAGCACTCGCGTCACCGACGAGATAGGCGACGATCTTCCAGCTTTCTTCGGGGACGAACGCGCGGATTTCGCGCTCGCGCTCGACGATGAGACGGACGGCCACCGACTGCACGCGGCCGGCCGAAAGCCCTTTCGCAATCTTCTTCCACAATAAAGGGCTGAGCTCGTAGCCGACGATGCGGTCCAGGATGCGGCGGGCCTGTTGCGCGTTGACCCGATCGTGATCGATTTCGTGCGGATGCGCAAAAGCTTCCGTAATGGCAGCCCGCGTAATGGCATTGAAGATGACACGCCGGACGCGATTCTCTGGCAGGTTCAGCGCCTCGACAAGGTGCCAGGCGATGGCCTCGCCCTCGCGGTCCAAGTCGGTCGCGAGGTAGACGGTCGGGGCCTCCTTGGCCAGCCGCCGAAGTTCGTCCACGACCTTGGCACGCCCTTTCACAATCTCGTAAGTCGGCTTGAAATCGTCGCTTACATCGATTCCGAAGTCCTTGGTCGGCAGGTCGCGCACGTGCCCCAGGGAGGCCTTCACGACATAGTCGTGGCCGAGGTACTTGTTGATCGTCTTGGCCTTCGCGGGGGATTCGACGATCACCAGAGCCTTGCCTTCGGTCTTGCGCTTGGTCATGGAATACGACCTAACCCATTGTATGATCGCCTGTTACACGCCAAGTAGGCCCCGCCGCACGCAGCGCCCAGGGCCGGCACCGAACAGACAATATCGGAATTTCGAACCATCAACTTCCTCAGATCGTTAGCGGCTGCCGCCCCGGTGTCAAGCCGCACGCGACGTCGCGGCCTGCCGCGGACCGCACGAAGAGCGGCCTGAACGGCTCCAAAAACCGCGGCTGCGGCGTTAGTATCAGGCTCGCCGCGAGAGTGGCGGAATTGGCAGACGCACCAGATTTAGGTTCTGGCGGGGAAACCCGTGCGGGTTCGACTCCCGCCTCTCGCAGTGGTCGGTTCGTGGGCGGCGGCGGGGCTACTCGCCCTTGAGCCAGTCGACCCACATTCGGCCGTGGGGGAAATCCACCGTACAGCTCTTCATCTCCCGGAACGCCGGCATGCCAATCAGGATGTCGATGCGGACGCCCAGCACCGGGCCGAGCACGTCGTCCAGCACGTCCAGCCCCAGCCCGCTGTAGTTCTCGAACTTGCGCCCCGCGAACTCCAACGCGACGCCGGAACCGACGGTGATGCTCGGCGTCTGTTCGCCGCCCACGCCCAGCGCGAGGCCGGTATCGAACTTGCGGACGGGGCGATCGGGGAACAGCTCGGTCAGCCGCGTGGGCGCGAGCGCGACGGCATCGGCCCCGGTGTCGAGCATCGCCACCGCGGGTTGACCTTCCAGCGTCACCGGCACGATGAGCTTGGAATCCGCGACGAGGCGAAGCTCGGTCTCGTGCCCGGCGGCCGGCTGCGCGCCGGAGGGCGCGATGATCAGTTGCCCACCGACGAAATCGAGCGTCATGCGTCCGTTCGCAAAGATGCCCGTGCCGATGATGCCGTCGGCGGCGTTCATTATCGCGCCACGCACGTCGAACGTCCGCGTGACGACGCGCCGGCACTTGATCGTGCCGATTTGAAGCTCATCAATCAGGACCTGGCCGGTTGCCTGCTTGCCGGACACCCCGCGAACACTGGAGGACGCGATGGATTTAAGGCCGATCTCGTGCGCGACTTCCTGGTCCAGCGCGACGGTGAGGCTGCCGCCGGTGTCGACGACCATGCGGTATGGGCCGCGCCCGTTGATGAACACCTCGCAGCTCGGCAGGTTCAGCAGCACCAGCGGCGGCATCGGCGCCGCGCCGTGCGCCGCGATCTGATTGAGCGGCTGCGTCCCGACGGCGTCGAGGAACTCGGCCAATCCTTCGATCGCTTCCTGCACGTACATCTCCGGGTAGCCGTGCGCGGAGTCGCTGAGCTTTTCCGCCCGGCGCAGGATCGCGGGCAGGCCGTCCAGTTGATTCAACGCGAAGCGGGCCGCAAAGACGGCGTAAAGATCCTCGGCCGATTCCGGCTTGAGCCTGGCCAGGCGCGTCGCGCGCTCCTCGACCTCCGTGAACCGGCTGCGTACCAGGTTCAGCTCAATGCCCGTGCGCAGCGCGATCAGATCCGACGTGTCCGCCGGCAGTCTGGCGAAGAGGCGCTCGGCGTCCGCGATGCGCCCCCCGCGCCACAGGGCGCGCACGGCGGGGGCGAGCAGCGTCGGGGCGTCGGGATGCTTCTGCTGCGCGAGGTCGGCGAGTGTGAGCCCGGCACGCCAGTCGTCGGCCCGCCAAGTCACGTCGAACGCCTCACGGATCGCCGCCACGCTACCGTCGCGCTCGGCGCGCTGCACCGCGGCGGGGACTTTGGCCTTCCAGGGGTTCTCGGACTGGTCGCCCGCGGGGAACAGCAACATCATGACAACCACGGCTGGCGGCAAAGACATTGAGCACCTTTCATGGACACAACGTAGCTACGAGCGGCGCCGGCCGCGACCGGACGCACCCGGGCCCTTCGATTTCGCCGGCCGCAGCCCACGGGCCTCGGCTTCCTGCGGCGAAGAATAATAGCGCAAGTTCGTCGCCGCGATTTCCTGGACCCAGTCGGAATCGCCGGCGTGGTAGATGTTCCTTTCGATCGAGCCGTAGACGGTCGTCGTGGTGGACGAGCCGACGCTCTTCTTCAGGAAGCGGGCGATGCGCTGCTCGAGTTCGGGAACGACACCGAGCATGTCGGTGCCGTGGGCCTTCTGGTCCTGGAAGATCTCGACCTCGACGCCCTTGGATTCCCTGCGCAGTGTGTACGGGGCGTCGCGCTCGTCCGCAGTGGCGAGCATGAGGATCTTGCGGCCCGTGATCTGGCGCAGGTCGCCCGCCGAGTCGAGCCCCATGTAGTTCAGCCCCGGCGACAGGCACACGACCGCATCCACGCTGCGGTCCCTGGCGGCGTACTGCAGCGCGATGCTGCCCCCGACGCTGGCGCCAACGAGCGCAAACCGCGCGCGGTCGATGCGCGGTTGTTGGACAAGCCAGTCGTAGGCCCCACGCACGTCGTCCTGCATCTTGCGGAAAATCTCGGGGTCGCGGTTCAGGACCAGCTCGCGTGTCTCCGTCGTCGCACTCTCACCGTGGCCGCGCAGGTCGAGTGCCAGCACGGCGAAGCCCGCATCGTGGAGCGGCGCGATCAGCGGGGCCCACGCCGTGCGGTCGCTCCGGTACATATGCAGCAGCATCACCATCGGGGCGTCACCACGTTCGGCCGGCGGCGGCGCGTAGTAGTCGGCCGCGATCCGGACGCCATCCGCCGCGTTGAACGACACCGGCTGCGGTTCGACCGCACCGGCCCAGCGCGCCGCGGCCAGCGCGCCGAGCCACACCCCCAGCCACCGCCCCGTCACAGCCTGCACGCACATGTGCGTCCCTCCGGTGCGCCCCGCGGTCGAACCACCCGGCTCCGCCGGCCGTCACGAGACGGCGGCGGTATTCACCGCGGGCCGCATTTCCAGCCGTGGCCGGATTCTACCGCCGTGGGCGGGCACGCCGCCACAGAATCACCCCGATGCCGCGCGCGTGATTGTCGGGAGTTGTCCCGCGACGGCGGTCGTTGCGGGATCATGGCTAGCTGCCCGCGGGACGGCGGGCCGGGGGGTAGACGGTGCGGAGGGCCGTCAGGATCGTGCGCGTCGCCGGCGATTTGTTGAGCGTGTAGAAGTGGATGCCGGGCGCGCCGCGCTGGAGCAGCTCGACACATTGCGCGGTCGCGTGGGCGACGCCGAGTGACAGCACTGCGTTGGGATCGTCGCGCAGCAGCCGCAACTCGCTGAGCAACGGCTCGGGGATCGTGGCGCCGCATTGCTGCGTGAAACGCTCGATTTGGCGGACGTTCGTGATTGGCATGATGCCGGGGATGATCGGCACGCCGATGCCCGCGGCCCGGGCCCGGCCAACGAAATCGAAGTAGCGCTGGTTGTCGAAGAAGAGCTGCGTGATGAGGTATTCGCAGCCCGCCTCCACCTTGGCCTTCAGGTTCTCTAAATCAATCTCCGGGCTGGGCGCCTCGATATGCCCCTCGGGATAGCACGCGCCACCGAGGCAGAAATCGAAGTAACGCCGGGCGAACGCCGCCAGCTCGCTCGCGTAGGTGAACCCGTCGGCGTGCGGCACGAACGGCCCAGTGCCGCCCGGGGGATCGCCGCGCAGCACGAGCACGTTTTGGACGCCGGCCTCATCGAGGCACTCGAGCACGCTCAGGATTTCCGAGCGCGACGAGTCGACGCAGGTGACGTGCGCGACGGGCCGGATGCCGTATTCGCTCTGGAGCTTCGTCACGAGGTCCAGGGTCTGCCGGCGGGTGCTGCCGCCGGCCCCGTATGTGACGGACACGTACGTCGGTTGCAGCTCATGCAGGGAGGCAATCGTCGCCCGCAGTTGTGCGAAGCCCTCGTCGTCCTTCGGCGGGAAGAACTCGAAGGAGAAGCTCGGCCGGCCCGTCGTCAGCAGTTCGCGAATCCGCATCGCCTGTCGATCCATCCGTGATGCGCCCGGCAGCGTCCCGCCCGAGAGAGACGCCACACCCAAGCTTTGGCCCGACATTAGAACGCCTGGGCCGATAGATGAATAGTAGCGGCGGGCAGACAACTGCCGTCCCGGCTACTGTCTGGCGTGTGGACGACTATGATCACGCATTGCCCGCAGGCGGCGGGATCATGGCGTCTCACGGCGGAACCACACGATGACTCAGGTCACCACGCTCGCGGCAAACCCCCGGCACTACAAGTACTACGACCTCATCATGGCGGCGTTTGTCACCGTGCTGCTGTGCTCGAACCTGATCGGGCCGGGCAAGGTGTGCCTGCTGTTCGGTGTCGCGTTCGGGGCGGGCAACCTGTTCTTCCCGATCAGCTACATCTTCGGCGACGTATTGACCGAGGTGTACGGCTATGCCCGCACACGCAAGGTGATCTGGGCGGGCTTCGGGGCGCTGGCGTTCGCCGCGGTCATGGGGCTGGCCGTCGTCCACATCCCGGCCGACCCGCGGGTGCCGTACAACGCGGAGATTCAGCCGGCGGTCGCGCTGCTGTTCGGCGGCACCTGGCGAATCGTGGCGGCGTCGATGCTGGCGTACTGGGCCGGCGACTTCGCCAACTCGTTCGTGCTGGCGAAGATGAAGATCCTGACGCGCGGGCGCTGGCTCTGGACGCGGACGATCGGGTCCACGCTGGTCGGGCAGTCCGTGGACAGCCTCATCTTCTACCCGCTCGCGTTTCTGGGCGTCTGGCCAACCGAGACGATCTTCATGGTGAGCTTGTTCAATGCCGTGTTCAAGGTCAGCGTGGAGGTCGTGTTCACGCCGGTGACGTACCTGGTCGTGAACTGGCTGAAGCGCGCGGAGAACGAGGACTACTACGACCGGCACACGGATTTCACACCGTTTTCGCTGCAGGATTGAACGCGCCCACGCGGCGTACTGCCGGCAGCGGCGAGGAACCAGCCGGTCCCGGTGCGTTGCCGCGGCTATGGCCGGCCGGTGGCACCCGGCGGTGCGCCCGCGGGCACGGCCGGTGCCGACGTGGGTGTCAGCGGCTCCCAGAATCCGAAGTTCTCTTCCTCGATCTTGCAGTAGCCGGTGGCCTGGTACTTCGCGAACGAGTTGTAACCCCACCCCAGGTACGTCGAGTCGCCGCCGCCCTGCGTGGTGATCAGAAAGCGGTTGGACAGCTCGCCGAAGCCGCGGGCCTGATCGGCCGGCGATTTCGCATCACCGCGGTTGGCGTCCACCGGCACCCACCCGTAGCCGGGCAGAAACACCTGGGCCCAGCGGTGGAACGCTTCGTCGATGCTCGCATCGTCGCCGCGCACCACGATGCTGCCCTCATAGCGCGCGGGCAATCCGGCAGCACGGCACAAGGCAATGAAGGTGAACGTGTACTCGGAGCACGAGCCGAGCCCGCGTTGCAGCACAACCTCCGGCACGTCCCAGCCCCCCACCATCTCATACTCGAGCTTCTCGATGACATGGTCGAAGATGCGGCGCGCGACCCAGTACGCGTTCCGCTCCTCGCCCACGATCTTGCGCACGGTCTCCTGCACGAAGGGTGTGTGGACGCCGTAGCGCGCTCCGTCCGCGGTATATGCCTGGCGAATGTCCGCCGGGATGTCGGCGAGCGTGCCGACCGCGTCGGGGAAGATCAGGTAGCGCATCGCCGACACCTGCGCGTTTACGCTGTACGACAGCGTCTGGCGCGTGCCGGCCGGTACTGCGGGAATATCGAAGACCGCGCAGCGCTGCCCCCATTGATCGGCGGCGGTCTGCGTCGGCGGCTGCGAAAACTGGATCTCGGACAGCAGCTCCTGCTGGGGCAGCGTGCCGGGCAGCGCGACGCCGACCCGCAGGTCACGGACCTCGCCGGGGCCGTAGTTATAGAGCGACCAGAGGAACTCCACGCGCGCCGTCCGCGTCTCGGTCAGGCGCGGCTTGGGCTCGTTGCGCACGGCTAGCGCGTAAAGCTTGCGCGTCTGAAAATCGACGTTCCACAGCAGCCCCTCCAGCCAGGCGAGCCCGGCCGCGTAGGGCCCCGGGGCGTCGACAATGCCAAGCACCTGCCCATTCACGGGTGACACGAGGTACAACTCGTTCTTCACGCGGTCCGCGGCCCAGAGATACTGGCCATCGTGTGTCAGGCACGTACAAGTGTCATTGGGGGCGGCGAAGTACCCGTAGATCGTGCCATCCTCCGGCGAAACCTGGTAGATCTGGCCTGACTTCCGTTCCAGGATGAACAGCCGCCCGTTGGCGTACGCCAGTCCCGTCGGGCGCTGCCCTGGAGCCTCGAACGAGTTCTCGACGACACCGGTCTGCGGATTCAGCGCATACACCCAACCCGTGTGGTCATCGGACACGAACAGGTGGCCGTCGCCCCAGGCGAGACCAGCGGGCTTCAGGGTCGGGGCCGGGAACGACTTGTCCACGTCGCCGCTGGCGGGCGTGAGCTGGTGTATTTCGCCGGCGCGCCAGTCCGCCACGAACAGGCGCGTGCCGTCGGCCGTGAGCCCACTGGGGTAGCGACATGGGGCGTCGAGCGTGCGCTGGACGTCACCGGGGGCCGCGTGCGCCGCGACGACCTGCAGGACCAGGAACGATACCGGGCTGAAACGGCGACGTTGGGACATGGCAGACCTCCGTGCCGAGACCCGCGCAGTAGACCCGCTTCGCGACGGCGCGGCAAGCGTCTGGTCGGGGTTGCGCCGGGAGGTGACCCGCAGAGGTTGACGCGCCGGCCGGAAGCCGCAATAGTTGCCACACCATCCCGCTGAGGCGGGCACGACCCATCAGACTCTTGCGACAGGAACGAGAAGATGCGCATGGCAAAATGGCGGCGGCTGGCGTTCGCGGTGCTGAGCGGCGCAATGTTGTTTCAGGCTCCGGGCTGCACAGACGTGGCCCTCGGCATTACGACCCTGGCATCGGTCGTGACCGCCGGCGGCGTGGTCTACCTGGTCGTCCGCGTGATTGACTAACTGCAGACCGCGCGGCAGCGTGGACGAGACTCGGAAAGGCACGGGCGGCGTGTCCGTCGGCCTGTGTCATCCGGGGGCTGGTATTTTCGGCAGACACGGCCTGAGGCGCGACTCATGAGCAAGAACATCATCGCATGTCGGACACCGAGCTACGCTCCCTTTGAGAGCCTGGCGTACGCGCATCTGGCCGGCCTGGGCATCCGATACGTGGAAATCCCGCTGCCCGCCGCCGACGCGCTCGAGCAGGAGCGGGCCGCGCTGCAGCGACACGGCCTGATGGCCAGCAGTCTGCACGGCGAGTGCGACGTGCGCCGAGCCGACACCGGGGCGCAGATCGCGGCCCAGATCCCGATACTCGCCGCCCTCGGCACGAAGATCCTGTTTGTCTCGGTCAAGGCCGAAAATACGCCGCTGCCGACGGTGTACGCGCGGCTGCGTGAAGCGGGGGAGGCCGCGGCCAAGCATGGTGTGACGATTGTTCTGGAAACGCACCCGGACCTGATCACCAATGCGGAGGTGGCGCTGGCGACGATGCGGGGTGTGGGGCACGCGAATGTGCGCATAAACTATGACACCGCAAACATTTACTTCTACAACCAGGATGTGGACGGCGTCGCGGAACTGCGACGGATGGCGCCGTATGTCGGCGCGGTGCACCTGAAGGACACGGACGGAGGCTATCGGCACTGGCATTTCCCGGCGCTTGGACGTGGGATCGTGCGTTTCGCCGAGGTGTTCAAGATTCTGGATGGAAGCGGTTTCGCCGGCCCGTACACCCTCGAGATTGAGGGCATCGAGGGTGAACCGAAGACGGAGAGGCTGATCTGTGACCGAGTGGCGGAGTCGGCGGGGTACCTGCGGGGGTTAGGGCGACTCTAACCGACGTTCCGGCCGAACCTGTGGGGGCTCGAAGTGGCATGCACACGGATTGGCGCGCTCCCGTCGCACGCGGCGTGGGCGCGTAACTTGCTTGTAGTGCGTTGTTTCCGGCTCAGCCAGTCGATAGAATGGACGAAACCGCGCTGGTGAGTCATATGCCGTATCGGAACATAACGCTGGAGGAGCTCGCGCGCCACATCGGCATGGATGCGCGCATCGTGCGCCGCATGGCCGAGAAGGGGACGCTGCCGGGGCAGATGGTCGGCGGAGAATGGCGGTTCAATCGCGCGCAACTGCTCGACTGGCTCCAACGCGAGATGCACACCCTCGACGAAATCCACGTGCGGAACCTCGAACGGGCGATGCGCGAGCAGGGCGACGCCGGCGACCGGGTGATCGGGGCATACCTGGCCTCGGAAGCCGTGGAGATGTACCTGCCGGCCAAGTCACGGCCGTCGGTGCTGCGTGAGCTCGTGCGGCTGGCGGAGCGCACGGGCCTGGTCTATGACGCAGCAGAAATCATCGCCTCGCTGGAGGAGCGTGAAGCCCTGGCACCGACCGCCCTGCCCCGCGGCATCGCGTTTCCGCACCCGCGGCGTCCACTGCCCTACGCAACGGCGGAGCCGTTGGTGTGCCTGGGGCGGATCCCCGGCGGGATTCCGTTTGGGGCCCCGGATGGGCGGCTGACCGACCTGTTCGTGCTGGTGTGTGCCAATGACGAACGGCAGCACCTCGGGATTCTGGCGCGGCTGGCCATGATGTTCAGCACGGACCTGCCGGCCAGGCTACGCGAGGTGGAATCATCGCAGGAGGCGCTGGAGCTCATGCTCGCGACGGAGGTGGCGTTCGTCGCGCAGGACTGAACGCCGTTTCCCGCGACTTGGGCTTCGGGTAGACTCCGCGGGGGCAGAGCAAAAAGGGCAAGACGATGCGCGCTGTGTACATCCCGCTGCTGACGACCCTGTGTCTCGACTGCATCGTGCCGGTTTGGGGGCAGACGCCACCCGCGTCCGCACCTACGGCCGCAAGCCAGCCGGCCACACAGCCCGACGCCGTCGCTGCGGTCGTGAATGGAAAGCCGATCCTGGTCCGCGAGGTTGAGGAGCGGGTGAAGGAGCGCACACCCGCGGAGGTATTGAACAACCCGCAAATGGCGAATGTACTGGCGCAGCAGCGCTCGCGCTATCTCGAATCGCTGATCGAGAACCGCTTACTCGACGACGAGGTGGACAAGGAAGGCATCCGGATCACCGACGAAGAGATGGCCACGCTGATGGACGAGGAACTGGAGGGCTACCTGTCGAACAACGGGCTGTCACGCGACGAGTTCGAGGCCCAGCTCCTGGCCCAGCGCGGCAAGACGCTCAAGGAGTTCCTGGCGGACCGCGTCAAAGACCCCACGCTACGGGCGATGGCGGCGCGCAAGCGGCTCCTGGAGAAGCGAAACGCGGCGGGATTGGCCGCGTCCGACACCGACGTGGCGGGCTATTACGAGAAGACCAAGGAGAAACGGTACACGCGGCCCGAGCAGGTCCGTGCCAGCCATATTCTCATCAGCACCGAGAATCTGCCGGAGGCCGAGAAAGCGGCCGCGCGGAACCGGGCCGAACTCGTGCGCGCGGAAGCCTGCAAGCCCGGCGCCGATTTCGCCACGCTGGCGGCGCAGTATTCCGCGTGCCCGTCGCGGGCGCGCGGCGGCGACCTGGGTTTCTTGTCCCGAAAGGGTCTGATGACGGAGGCGTTCGCGGCCGCTGCGTTTGCCCTGCAGCCCGGACAGGTCAGCGAGCTCGTCGAGTCGCAGCACGGCTTCCACATCATCAAGGTGACAGATCGGCGGGGGCCGGCATTGCTGCCGTTTGAACAAGTCGAGCGCGGCATCCGGGTCCTGTTGTCGCAACAGCGCGTCGGCACCGAGCTGAAGAACCTGGGGACCACGTTGCGCGCCGCGGCGCAAGTGACGTATACGCCGGGCTGGGAACCCAAGTTCCTGCCGCTGCAGCCAGGGGCGGCCGCGTCGCAACCCGCGCCGGCGCCACAATAGGACAGCACGCGAGACCCGAATCCGCACCATGAGAGCCACAACCGACCCTGCCCTGCAATCCTGTCTCGACGTCGCCGCAGTGCCGCGCGGGCTCATCCAGTGCCAGCCATACGGGGAGTGCGTGCCGGATCCGGGCGAAACGACGCGGCACAGCGCCACCGGCCTTGCCGCTGTAACGGAGTCAGCACCGGTACAAGCGTCGTGAGGCATAGCCGATGGCAGAGAGATTGAACACGATCGAGCGGCGGGTGCTGGGCGTCCTCATCGAGAAGGCCCTCGCGCAGCCACAGTATTACCCCATGACGCTCAATGCGATCGTCGCGGCGTGCAACCAGAAGAGCAACCGCGACCCGGTGCTGGAGCTCGACGAGGAGGAGGTCTGGAACACCCTCGAGGTCTTGCGGGCGGCGGGCGTGATCTCACGACTGCTGCCCGGCGGGGCCTCGCGCGTCGAGCGCTTCAAGCACGAGGTCAAGGAGTTCTTCGGCTGGGAGAAGCCGCAGCGCGCCGTGATGGCCGAACTGCTGCTGCGCGGACCGCAAACCGTCGGTGAGCTGCGCACCCACTGCATGCGCATGTACGCCTTTGAGAACACGGAGGCCGTCGCCGCCGTGCTCGACACGCTCGCGCAGAGCACGCCGCCGCGCGTCGCCCCCTTGCCGCGCGGCCCGGGCCAGTCGGCCATACGCTACGCGCACCGGCTGTACAACGACGCCGAGTGGACGGCACTCGCGCAGGTGGGGCTGGCCGCAGCCGCGCCGGTTCAGCCGGCGACTTCCGCGAGCCCGGCGAGCGACTGGCAGACGCCGGTGGAGCGACTGCAGGCCGAGGTGAACGAGCTCCGGAGTACGCTCAGCGATTTGCAGCGGCGCATCGAGGCGTTGGAGGGGTAAGTTGCGGGCGGGGAACAACGCTCTCATTCCGTGGCACGCAACTCCACGAGGTGCAGCTCAGTCCGGGCGTCGGGCCCCGGCCGCACGAAGTCCAAACCGACGTACGCCGCCACGGCTGGATCGTGCAGCAGCTTGTCCAGCAGCTCGCGATTGCCGGCGCGCTCGAAGCCCGGCCCGACCTCGAGGGCGAAGTAACCGCGTCCGCCGCGCGTGATGAGGCGCGTCAGCGCGGCGTAGTACTCCGGCTGCTCGGCCCAGAATTCCCAGCGCATGTCGGCATAAAAGGCAATGCGACGCGGGCTGCTGCCCGACAGCAGCCGGCATGCACGGATGTCCGGATCGTGCCCGGTCAGCCACGCCGCCGCGTCCGTGAGATACCCGTCCTGGCCATTCGGGATGCGCAGCGCGTATAACGCGGACGGGACAACGCTGACCGCTACGACCAGGACCGCCACCCGCCGCCAGCCGACCTGCCAGAGCAGGGTGGTCACGCGTGCCAGGAGCATCGCCGCCAGCGGCGTGAGGAGCATCACGGGCACGAGCAGGTGGCGGGTAGAGAGGTAATCGAAGCGTCCGAGCAGCACGAGCGTCAAGGCCAAGTGCCCGGTCGCGCAGGCGCTCAAACCCGCCAGCGGGTATGCAAGCAACCGGCGGCGGAGATCCAGCAGCGGCGGAAGCGCCAGCAACGGGACCACGACACGGCCGGCATGCATCAGTTCGTAGAGCACAACGGGCAGCAGCGCGTACCAGCGCACGTCGCGCAGTTCGAGCTTGCCGAGCGCATACGACGGTCCCTGCGCTTCGTCCGCGACGGTCGCCACGGCGCGCTCGGTGGGCAGCATCTCGAGGACGTCCTTCTTAGCGCTGAACCGACCGACGACCGTCCAGTACGGCACGGCACAGACGAGGAAGCCCAAAAGTAACAGGCCGGCCCGGGCCAACAGCCGGCGTGGCGGCATCTGCGGGCGCGCGGCCACCAGCGCCACCAGCCCGGCGAGGAGGGGCACGGCACCTTCCGGTCGCGTCAGGAAGGCCAGCCCGCTCAGCAGTCCGCAGGCCGCCGCCGCGCGCCACGACTCCAACTGCACGAGCAGCAGACCGGCGGCGAGGTAGAACACGAGGTGCGGCCCATCGGAGAGCACGTCGCAGGACAGCCAGACATTCAGGTCCAGCAGCGCCGCCAGCAGCATGGCGAGCACCGCTGCCAGCCGCCGGTCGAGCGGCAAGGCCAGGCGTCGCACGAGCCGCGCGGTCAGAGCGCCGACGAGCCCGACCGCCGCCAGGCCGGCCAGCCCGCTCACAAGCTGCCCGCTGCGCTGCCAGGTCAGCGGGGTGTCGGCCGCGCCCAAGGCGCGCGCCGTGCGTTGCGCCGCCAGGATCAACACGGGGAAGAGCGGGTGCTGCCGCGCGTCCGGACCACGCAGGTAGGCGCTGCCCTGCGTCCCCAGGTCGCGCGCGTACCAGCAGAAGGTCACACCATCGCGGGAGACAGCCGGCATCGCCCCCGCCAGGACGAGGCGCCAGACGCCCGCGAGCAGCAGCACGGCGAGCACGCCGGTGTAGAAGAGACGCGTGCGACGGTCGGCGGGTGGCGGCACCAGTGCTCTCGCGGTGTAACCAGCGGGGCGCGCCCCGCCCGGGGTGCGGCGGCCCGTGGCCGCGGATTATAAACCAGGTTGGGACCCCATGACGATGCGCACCAGGCCCACGGCGCTGTGCACCCCCATTTTCTGCATGAGCCGTTTGCGATGCACCTCGATGGTTTTCTCGCTGACGCCGAGCTCGGCAGCGATCTGCTTGTTCACTTGCCCGCCGACGACGAGATCGAGCACTTCCCGTTCGCGCGGCGTGAGCGTCGCCAGGCGGGCCGCGAGGTCGTCCTGGGCGGTCTGCTGCTGATGGCGGCGCTGGCTTTCGAGCAGGGACATGCGAATCCGGCGGATGAGCACCTGGTCGTTGACGGGCTTTTCCAGGAAATCCACGGCCCCGACCTTCATCGCCCGCACGGCCATCGGGATGTCCCCGTGTCCGGTCATGATGATGACCGGCAGCGCAAGGTTCTCGCGCGCCAGGCGGCTTTGCAGCTCGAGGCCGCTCATCCCGCGCATCCGCACATCCAGCACCAGGCAGCCCGGCACACCCGGCCGGTAAGCCGCCAGAAACGCCTCGGCCGAAGTGAAGCACTGCACGCGCAGCCCCTCGGACTCGAGCAAGGCCCGGAGCGCGTCGCACAGCGCTTCGTCGTCGTCCACCACGAAGACGGTCGGTTCACTGACGTTCATGCTCAGCCTCCGCGGTGACCGGGAGCGTGAATCCAAAGGTGGTCCCGCCCTCCGCACCGCTGTGGACCCAGAGCTCGCCGCCGTGCGTGTCCTCGACGATCGTGCGGCTGATGGACAGCCCCAGCCCGGTGCCATGCGGCTTGGTCGTGAAGAACGGATCGAAGACATGCTCGAGCACCTGGGCATCCAGCGGCGGACCGTTGTTGTGCACACCGACCTGGACGTGGTCCGCGTCCGGCCGCGCGGTGCGCACGACCAGCAGGCGCTCCGCCGGGGGCAGCGCGAGCAAGGCCTCGATCGCGTTGCGCAAGAGGTTCAGCACCACGTGCTCGATCTGGATCCGGTCCAGCAGCGCCATCAGCGGCTGGTCGGCCAGCTCGAGCCGCGGGGCCATATCGTGTTCGAGCAGGTCAGGCGCCGCAAACGTGAGTGCTTCGCGGACGACGGCATTGACATCCACCAGCGCGCGGCCGGGCTCGGCCTTCCGCACGAAAGCCTTCATGCGTCGGATGAAGTCGCCGGCCCGCTCGGCCTGGGCCGCAATCTTCTCGAGCGTGCCCAGGGCCTGGGGCACGCTCCAGGCGCCGCTGTTCAGGCGCGTGCCGCAGGCGCGGGCGTGATAGAGAATCGCGGACAGGGGCTGGGTCAGCTCATGGGCGAGGCCGGACGTCATCTCGCCGAGGGTGCTCACGCGCGCGGCGTGGGCCAGCTCGTCGTGGTGTCGCCGGTTGGCTTCCTGCGCCGCCTTGCCGACGGTGATGTCCTCGACGGTCCCGACGCGAAGCCATGTGCCGTCGGTCTGCGTGGCCATGTCCGTGACGCGCACGTGCACCCAGCGTTCGGCGCCGTCCCGGCGCAGGAGTCGGAACTCGCGGCCGAACGGGCGGCGCTCGGCGAGGGTGCGCTGCATCTCGGCGCGCACACCGTCGCGATCCTGGGGATGCACCACGTCCAGCCAGCCGTGGCCGTAGCATTCCGCGGCGGACAGGCCTGTAATCGCCTCCAGGCTGGGGTTGGCATATAAGCACTGCCCACTGTCGTCGGAGAGGAAGATACCGGTCGGGGCGGTCGTGCACAGGACGCGGAAACGCTCCTCGCTCGCGCGCAGGGCCAGCTCGGCCCGGACGCGGGCCATCGCGCCGCCGACCGAGGCCGCCACAGCCTCGAGCGCGTGGCGCGCCATGGGTGGCAGCTCGTCGAGCGCACGCGAGCCCAGATTCAGCGATCCGATGACTCGGCCTTCGTGCCGGATCGGGATTACCGCCAAGTATCGGATCCCCTCACGCTGCAGAGCTTCGTCCAGGACGGGCAAGTCCACGGCGGGGCCGTAGAACGGCTCGCCGGCCAGAACAGCCTGCACGTGCGGCTCGTCCGCGGGCCAGTGGGACTCCCGGTCCACGAACGCCGGGGAGAGGCCCCGGTGGGCCCAGAGATGCAACCCGCCCGTCTGCGGATCCGTGAGATAGATGCCGCCGGCCTCGATGCCGGCGATGTGGCACGCCGCGTCGAGGACCAGGCGCAGCGCCTCCTGCAGATCGCTGGCGGCGCTCAGGGCCAGGCCGAGGTCACGTTGGATGCGCAGCAGCTCCTCGGCCTGCTTGCGATCGGTGATGTCGATGGCCGTCGCCGAGACGTATTCGCGATCTGCGTGCTCGTCCTTGATGGACGTGATGTTCATCAGCGTGGGAAAGACGTGCCCATCGCGGTGCAGACGCCACACTTCCACGCCGACCAGAGTCTCGCCGCGCCGCAGCCGCTCGGTGAGCTCTCGCACGTGTACCATCTGCTCGGGCGTGTAGAGCATGGAGATGTTGCGGCCGACCATCTCGGCCACCTCGTACCCGTGCATGCGGGCCCCCGCGGCGTTGACGTAGATCATGCGGCCGTCGATGTCCGCGATCGCGGCCCCGTACCCGGCGCTGTCCGAGATCGTCTTGAACAGCCGCACTTCCCGCTCCGCGAAGCGGTGCTCGGTGATGTCGCGGGTGACCCCGACGACAAACCGCGCGCCCGCGGCGTCGACGTACCGCGACTTCTTGGTGACGACTGTGTGCGTCACGCCGCGCGCATCCGTGTACTCCTCCTCGCTGACTTGCGCCGCGCCGCTGGCCAGCACGGCGTCGTCTTCGCGGTGATAGACGGCCACGCGGTCCGGCGGCAGGAGACCTGCTTCGGTGCGGCCCAGTAATTCCTCCCGCGGGCGATCAACCAAGGCGCAGAACCTGTCGTTAGCCAGCACCAGGCGGTGGTGCTCGTCCTTCACGAACACCGGATCCGCGATCGCATTGATGATGCTCTCCAGATGCTGCCGGGAGTCGCGCACCGCTTCTTCGGCCCGCTTGCGCTCCGTCACATCCGTGCCGAGGCCGATGATCTCGCGCAAGCGGCCCTGCGCGTCGCGCCGATTGATCGAGTTCCACGAGATCGTGCGCTTCTCCCCCGTCTTGGTGGTCAGCACCATCTCGTAGTCGCGGACATCGCCCTGCTCGAAGTCCCGCAGCAGGCGCTCGATCTGGACGCGCTCCTCGCCCGGATAGAAGATCTCGAACCAGTTCCGGCCGATCAGCTCTGGCGCGCGATAGCCGGTGACCTGCTCGACGGCCGGGTTGGCAAACGTCGTCAACCCCTCCGGCGTGACGACGCACACCAGCGCGGCCGCGCCCTGAATGATCTGCGCCGAGTGGTCCCGCTCGGCCTGCAGCCGTGCGTTGGCCTGTTCCAGCTCGCGGGTGCGCTGCGCGACCAGGGTCTCGAGGTGCTCGCGGTGACGGCGCAATTCCTCGTCCGTCCGCCGTTGCTCCGTCACGTCCCGGACCACACCCACCGCCGCACGGGTCGCCGCGTTCCCGTCGGCGATGAAACACTGTGTGACACTCATACAGCGGTAGGTGTCATCGCGATGCCGGAAACGGAACTCCACGGTCGCGTCACCAGTCGCCTGCAACACGTCCAGCGGCCAGACGCGCCCCCGGTCGTCGGGATGCACGCGGGCCACGAGACCTTCATAGCCCAACGCGGTGATTTCATCGCGCGTCAGACCCGTCAGCGATTCACACGACCGGCTGACGTACTCCATGACCCCGTCAGGAATGCGGAGGCAGTAGATCAGGTCGCGGGAGTGCTCCAGCACTTCACGATAGTACGCCTCGCTGGCGGCGCGCTCCGGCGTGCCACCACCGCGCGCGGCTTCATAGGACGCGACCAGCCGCGCAAGGGCGCCCATCGCGGCCGCCACGCACTCCCCTCGCACGACACCCTCCGCGGCCGCCAGGTCCGCCAGCCCGCGCGCGTGGGCCGCGATCAGCTCCGTCAGCGGCACCCCCGCCTGCCCGAGTTGCGCGCCCAGCTCCGCGGCCCGCGCCAGGCCCGGCTCTCCCGGCTGCGCGACCTGCGCGCGCAACAGTCGTCCGTACTCCTCCACCCACGCGCCAAGACTTGCCGGAGCCCCTGCGGCCATGTGATCAACTCTCTCGCGTCCGTGCAGGCGCCGACGGCCTCGGCCGGACGCACGCCTTCTGGCCACGCACGGCAATTGGGGCGCCCGGCCACGGCACCCGACTGCCGCCGCGTATATCATAACAGGCGGATTGTGCGTCCCGAAACCCCGAATGGAGTAACCCGGTCAATGGCAAAGAAAGTGGTGATTGTGGGCGGCGTGGCCGGCGGCGCCACGGCCGCCGTGCGGGCTCGCCGCCTGGATGAAAACGCCGAGATCGTTTTGCTCGAACGCGGCCACGATGTGTCGTTCGCCAATTGCGGCTTGCCTTACCACATCGGCGGTGAAATCGAGGATCGCGCCGAGTTGCTGCTCCAGACCCCCGCCAGGCTCAAAGCCCGCTTCAGTCTCGATGTCCGGATTCGCTCCGAAGTGACGCGTATCGATCGTGGCGCCCGGCGTGTTCACGTCCGCGATCTGGCGCACCACCGCGAATACACGGAGGACTACGACGCCCTCGTGCTGGCGCCCGGCGCGGCGCCCATCGTCCCGCCACTGCCCGGAATCGACCACCCCGCGATCAGCACCCTCCGCAATATGACGGACATGGACCGCATCAAGGAACTCGTCGAGCGCGGGGCGCAGGCCGCCATCGTCGTGGGGGGCGGGTTCATCGGGCTGGAGATGGCCGAAAACCTCCGGCGCCGCGGCCTGACGGTCGCGCTGGTCGAAATGCTGCCGCAGGTCATGCCGCCACTGGACCCGGAAATCGCAGCCCGCTTGCACCGTGAACTGACCACCCACGAAATCGCCTTGCACCTGGCCGACGCCGTCACCGGGTTCGAAGACCAGGGCGGACGCGTGCGGGCACGTCTGAAGAGTGGTGCCGTGCTGGATGCCGACCTCGTCGTCCTCGCGGTGGGCGTGCGCCCTGAATCGACGCTGGCGCGCGAGGCCGGGCTGACGCTGTCCGAGCGCGGCGCGATCGTCGTCGATGAGCACATGCGGACCAGCGACCCGCACATCTACGCCGTCGGCGATGCCGTCCAGGTCCGCGACCCCGTGCTCGGCGGCGAGACGCTGATTCCGTTGGCGGGGCCGGCGAACCGCCAGGCCCGCATCGCCATCGACAACATCTTCGGCCGGCCAACGCGTTATCGCGGCACGTTCGGCACGAGCGTGGTCCGCGTGTTCCGCGTGACCGCAGCATCCACCGGCCTCGCGGAGAAAAACCTGAGGCAGCGCGGTATCGCGTACAAGAAAATCTACGTGCACCGGTCGCAGCACGCCGGCTATTTTCCGGGGGCGCATCCGATGACGATCAAACTGCTGTTTACGCCAACGGACGGCAAGATCCTCGGCGCGCAGATCGTCGGCGTGGCTGGCGTGGACAAGCGGATCGACGTTCTGGCGACGGCGCAGCAGGCCGGCCTGACCGTCACGGACCTGGAAGACCTGGAGCTGGCCTACGCCCCGCAGTACGGCTCCGCCAAGGACCCGGTGAACGTCGCGGGCTACGTCGCGACCAACGCCCTGCGTGGCGACGAGGATTTCATCGATCCGGCGGAACTCGACGACGACGCGCGGCCTAACTGGACGATCCTGGACGTGCGCGAACCGCGCGAATACGAAGCCGGGCACATACCCGGCGCCGTGTTGATTCCGCTCGGGCAGTTGCGCGCACGCTGGGAGGAAATCCCGAACGACAAGCCGCTGGTGGTATATTGCGCCGTTGGGCAGCGGGCCTACTACGCCACGCGGATCCTGCGCGCAAAGGGCCTGCACCCGCGAAACCTCGCCGGCGGGTTCACGATGTACTCGCTCTGCCACGCACAGCCGCCGGTCCCGGGCACCTGTGGATGAAGACGATGGAACTGGCATGACGCCGCACTACGAGCTCTTCGATCACACCGCCGATCTTGGCGTGCGGGTGCGCGCGGCGTCGCTGGCCGAACTCGTGCCGCCGGCGACAGAGGCGCTGTATGCCGCGATCGGCGAAGTGGTGACGACGGACGCGGCCCGGCCGTGGACCTTGGAGCTGCGCGGCGATGATCCGGCGGTTCTGCTGCGCGACTACCTTGCGGAGTTGTTGCACGCGTTCGATTGCGGGCAACAGCGGCTAACCGATGTGCACGTGATGGAGTTCACGCCGCAGCGGGTCAGAGTGTCAGGCAAGATGCGCGCCGTGGACCCGGCGGCGAGCGATTTCGCGCGCGAGATCAAGGCGGTGACGTATCACGAGCTGGCGATTCGCCCAATCGCCGGCGGGTACGAAGCGACGTATATCGTGGATATCTGAACACCCCCCTCCGTCTCAGGGAGGGGGGAGGGATCTCAACCGGCCGTGCCGCGAGGTGCCGTATGTCTGACAACTACACCGGTCCGCTGGAGCGGATCGACGCCTGCCGCTGGCGGATTCCGAAGGGCTACAAGGCGGGCATGCGCGTGGATGGCATCATCTACGCCGATGAACGCCTGATCCATTCGATCCGCGAGGACAAGTCGCCCGAGCAGGTCGCCAACGTCGCGTGCCTGCCCGGCATCGTCGGCCAATCGCTCGCCATGCCCGACATTCACTGGGGCTACGGTTTCTGCATCGGCGGCGTCGCGGCCACCGACCCGGCCGCGGGCGGCGTCATCAGTCCCGGCGGCGTCGGCTACGACATCAACTGCGGCGTGCGGCTGATTCGCACCGACCTGACCCGCGCGGAAGTGCAGCCGCGCATCGAGCCGATCGTCAATCGCATGTTCGACACCGTGCCGTGTGGCGTCGGTCGCGGCGGGCGCGTGAAATTCGACCGCGGCGAGTTGCGGCGGCTGATGCGCGACGGCTCGCGCTTCGTGGTCGAGTCCGGCTTTGGCTGGGACCAGGATCTCGAAGTCACCGAGGCGCACGGTTGCCTGCCGGACGCCGATCCGGACTGCGTGTCCAGCCGGGCGATCGAGCGCGGCGCCGACCAGTGCGGCACGCTCGGCAGCGGCAACCACTTCATGGAGGTCCAGGTCGTCGAGGAAATCGTCGATCCGCAGTCGGCGGCGGCGTTCGGGCTGGCCGTCGGCCAGATCACGCTGATGATCCACTCCGGCTCGCGCGGACTGGGTTACCAGGTGTGTGAAGATGCGATTCACGAGCTGCGCAACGTGCCGGAGAAATACGGCATCGAGCTGCCCGATCGTCAGCTCGTCTGCGCCCCGGTTCACTCCAAGGAAGGTCAGCGCTACCTGGGGGCGATGCAGGCGGCGGCGAATTTCGCTTGGGCGAACCGGCAGATCATGACGCACCTGGCCCGCGAAGTGTTCTCCGAGATATTCCGCCGACCGCCGGAACTGCTGGGGATGCGCGTGGTCTACGACGTCGCGCACAACATCGCGAAGCTGGAGGAGTACGAGGTCGCGGGTGAGGTGAAAACGCTCTGCATCCACCGCAAGGGGGCGACGCGCGCGTTTCCCGCGGGCCATCCGGAGGTGCCGCTCGCGTATCGGCAGGTCGGGCAGCCGGTGCTTGTGCCTGGCGACATGGGCCGGTCGAGCTGGGTGCTGGTCGGACAGCCGGCGGCGATGGAACAGACGTTCGGCAGTTGCTGCCACGGGGCCGGGCGGCTCATGTCGCGCGGGGCCGCGATCCGCGCCGCGAAGGGCCGCTCGATCGAGAAGGAGCTGCTCGCCGGCGGGGTAGTGGCCCGCGCTCGCGGCCGCACCGGGCTCGCTGAAGAGCAGCCAGCCGCATACAAGGACGTAAACCAGGTGGCCGAGGCGGTCGACGCGGCCGGGATCAGCCGCAAGGTCGCGCGGCTGCGACCGATCGGCGTGATCAAGGGGTAGCGTCGACCGTCGTCACCCGCGCCTGCACCCCCAAAAGGACGACCCGCCGCGCGGCGCTGGTACCGGCGACGGGTCTGTCGTCCCCTGACAACCCCGGGTCAGATGTCGGAGGTGAAGATGTCGTACATGTCGTAGTCGTAGCCGTAAGGCGAGAAGTCAGCGGGCTGGACGCTCGGCTCGTTGAAGTCGCCGGCCGCCACGTAGTCGTCGCAGCCCGTGGCCAGCACGCCGAGCAGGATCAGACCCGCACACGCCATGGCCGTCGCCGCCCGCTTGATGTTCGTGGTCATCGTCATCGCCGTATCTCCTGACCGCTTGGTTCTGGTTTGGGGTTCGCGGTCCGATCCGCGTCCCGACATGGAGTCTTAGTGCGGCGGAAACGCCGATCTGACGAAACTTGGCGTTTTCAAAGCAGTCTGCGAGCGCCGACGCCGTTGTGCGGCCCCCGGCGGTCTGGAATAGGCCGGCGGACCAGCCGGAGGGGGTTGACGCGGCGGCCGGCACTTGGAAAATAAGGAGGTCAAGATGCGACGGGCGTTTAGCTCAGTTGGCTAGAGCGCATCCTTCACACGGATGAGGTCACAGGTTCGAGTCCTGTAACGCCCAATGGACATACTTGTCCTGTTTCGTGCAATGCCGTATCCCCCGGTACGGCGCTGTAATCGCGGGGGCCAGGGTACACTGGACGATCGGAAGGCGTCGCAGGATCAGCGGACCGCGCCGGGATCCAGTCTGTCCGATCCGTTCGTCTGCGCGCAGTCGGCACGGTCGGCCGGCAGGCCGCCGGACCGGCAGAACACGCAGTCCCCGTGCAGAGTCGCATGCCGGGTGCCGGGCGCGGAGCGGGGCCGACGATCCACCACCGCCGGCATGTGCTCGCGCCGGCGGCCGGTATGTCACCGGCGCCTGCTCAGCGGAGGCACGGAAGCACTCCGGCTTGAGCATCACGAACGTGTACGCGCACCTGCTGTACGATGACGGCGCGGATGGACACCGGTTTACACCCGCGACGTGGCAAGAGCAGTGCCAGCTCACGGGCCGGTCAGCAGCGTGACGAACGGGTTGATGTCCGCGAAGGCCGGGTAGCTCCCGTCACTGTTGATGTCGCCGTTCGTGGCCGGGCAGCCGGGGTACCACGCCTGCCAGACCTCGAAGTTCGACAGGTACAACACAAACGCATTAATGTCACCGAAATCGACGGTGCCGTCGCAGTTCAGGTCGCCGGGGAGGGTTGCCGTACAGGTCGCGTGTCGCACGGCAAAATCGTCGATCAGCGACTCGATCAATGAGCCGGGATCCGTGTCATTCACCGTGAACCGGACCTGCACCGTCGCGGAGGGCTGGACGAAGTCGCTGACCCGCCATTCGGCGTGGATCCACTCGGCCGCGCTGCGACGAACCTCCTCTACCGGCGCCCAAGTCACGCCATCGTTGCTCACCGCCACAACCAGCGCATCGTCCATGTTGACACTCATGTGATACCAGCGCCAGTAGCTCACGAGGGCATCGCGCCCCGCGAGGTCGAGCACCGGAGACAGCAGGTGTGATGGCCCGCCGTCCACGTCGTAGGCCGAGGGATGCAACCCCGCCAGCGGCCCGGTCGTGTAGCACAGGTAGCCGTCCTCCGGGCTGTGATCATCTTCCGGTTGAGTCACCACGCCCAGATTCACCACCTGCTGCGGATCGGCGCGCTCCCAGTTGCCGGTGATCGCGCCGGCCAGAACGGTCCAATCGCTCGGCTGCTCGAAATCATCAGCGAACAGCGGGGTCCATACGCCGATCTCGTGTGAGAACGTCTCGCCCGGGGCGGCGGCCGGCAAGGTCACAGTGCCCTCAATGGTCGCCTCGACGCTGATATAGTAGCCCGGCACCTCGCCGCACGCGCGCGGCGGCAGTGTCACTTGGTACAAGTCGCCACCGAGCGCGGCGAGTGGGATCACGGCGAACGGCCCGTCGTTGACGCGGTAGTGAAGCCGCGCGGTCCCGGGCACCAGGCTCTGGCCGAAGGCGGCGATCCGCACGTCAAGGTGCCACGCCGTGTGCGGGGGGACCAAATCTGGCCGGCCATTGGGGAGCGCGATGACGGTAACGATGTTCTCAGCACCATCGCCCACGAGCGCGAAAGTCTGCGGCCCGTCGGGGACATTCTGGCCGACGACCGCAATCGTCCACTCGCCCGCCGCCGGGTTGTCCACCACCACTTGCTCGATGTTGTTGACGTGGTCGGCCTGCGTCTGGACCGCGGCGTTGGCCGGATTCAGCGGATCGAGCGACCAGGGATAGTGCTGCGTGGCGTCCGGCCCGGTGACCACCAGGTCGAGATCGTTGACGAGCGCCACACTGGCATTGGGCACCGCCGGCACATCGTCCCAGGCCAGGGTGACCTTCAACTGAGGCGTGTCGGGGGCCACCACGACAGTCCGCGTGTAGCTGCCGCCCTGGTCAACGGTGGCCTCGCAGAAGTGACCGGTCCGCAACAGTTCGACCGCATCGCGCACACGCACCGAGCCATAGCCGAACTTGAAGTCCGGCCCGGGGTTGCCCAGATCTACGGCCGTGTGGGCGAACAGCGCCCGGAGCAGCGCGTTCCGCGGCAGCGGCTGGCCGGGAAACTGGGCCTGGAAGTCCTGCAGCACCAGCGCCGCCAGGCCGCACACGGTCGGTGCGGCCATCGACGTTCCGCAGAGGCTCACATAGCTGGCATCCCCGGTGGCGCTGCATGAGGTCACACCGAAGTCGCCGCCAATCTGACAGCCCGGAGCACAGACATCGGGTTTGATGCGCCCGTCGTCGGTTGGTCCCCAACTGCTGAAGGTCGTCATGGAGTCGTCGTTGGAGTTCACGCCGCCGACGGTCAGGTGGTTCTTGGCACCGCCCGGCGGGGCGATACTGTAGTAGTCTCCGTACCCTTCCACGTCGCAGCGGCTGCCGGAGCGTTCGTTGCCGGCGGCCCAGATCATCCGGAATGGCGCGCCGAGCGCGCCACGTACGATGGCATCGATGAGCGCGTCGGTCACGCCGTAGTCGCCCTGCCAGGCGCAGTCGAAGCCGTTCGCCTCGACGTTGCTGCCGAGCGAAGCATTCGAGACGACCGCGCCACCCACGTTGACCGCGTCGGCGAAGTCGGTCTCGATGTCGCCGGGGTTGGTGTAGAGCGGTCCGACGGAGCCGGCCCCCTCCAACCCGTACGACAGCATCGTGACCCCCGGCGCCATGCCGCGGTACGTGGCGTTCGCGATGCCAGCGCCGCCAATCGTGCCGGCGACGTGCGTCGCGTGGGTGATCGTGCCGGAGTTGTCGAGTGCGCTGAGGCGCCCCGCGAAGTCGACGTGCGACGCGCGCGCCGTGCCGCCGTCGTAGACCAACACCGTCACGCCGGAGCCGTCCAGGCCATACGGCGGTTCCTGCACGAGATCGGCCTGTGTGCGGGCGCGGTTGCCGTCATTCGTGCCGGACAGCAGCGGCAGCGGCGGCTCGATCCATTGCACCGCGTCGAGCGCGGCGACGGCCGGAATGCCGGCCGCGGGCAGCTCGAGCACGAGACCGTTGACGCTGGCAAGCAGCGCGCGCACGGTTGCGCCGCACGCCTCGACCAGGGCTGCGCCGCCAGAAAGGTCCACGTCCGCGTGCAGCAGGACGTAGACCGCGACGCGCTGACTGTCCGGCGTGTCGCGTGCCACCGCCGCCCAGGACGGAATCTGCCCGGCGGCCAGAGCCGGGTGCAGCTTCCACTCCGTGCGGAGCGTATCCAGGCCTACCAGGCCCGCCGTCGCGCCGAGCTGGTCCGGGTCCGTTGCATTGGCATCGAGTGCCGCGAAATATGCGCCTCCGCCGATGTAGCGCAGCAGGCGCAGCCCTCGGGCGGCGAGCGTCGCGCGCTGCTCGGCCGGGGGCGGGACATCAAACTGAACGACCACGTGCGGCCGGCCACTGTTGACTTCCGGCCAAACCGCCGCGAGCCGCTCCGCCGACACGGCCGGCAGCGCGGCCTGCCCGAGGCGCCAGGGCACGTGCCGCTCGGCGGCAACGACCAGCATTGAGCCGGCGAACAGCAGTAGAGCGAGCACCGGCATGGCAAGCCGGCGGCGGACGTTCATCGTCACGGCGCAATACCTCTCTTGCCCAGGTCGCCAATCAACGCGGCCGGGGACACCGCTGGCAGTCCCCGGCCGCCGCACTGGCCACGAATCGGCGTGCGAACTACCTGCCTGTCAGCAGGGCCACGAACGGGTTGATGTCAGCAAAACTCACCAGACCGTCTAAGTTGATGTCCGCGTTGTAGATCGTGCAGTCAATGAAGGTGGTCGCGTAGGTCTCCGGATTGGCGAGGGCCAGCACGAACGGATTAATGTCCTTGAAGCTCACCACGCCGTCGCAGTTCAGGTCGCCCGTCACGGGGCCGGGCACAAACGCGGCTCCGCTCGTGGAGTTACTGTCGGGGAACGGGTGCGTCATGGGTGTCCACGTTCCGCCCGGACCCTGCGCGAGGTCATACATGTACATCGGGTAATCGGCGCCGTAGACCGTCACGGCGTACACCTTGTTGTAGCCGCAGGCCAGGCCACGGGCCGCCGAGTTGCCAGCGGGGACTGAGCTGGCCACATGGACAATTTCCGCGGTGTCGATGTTGATTGAGCACAGGCCGCTCGGCGAGCCATACTCGTCATAGCCGTACAGCAAACCGTCAGCGGCGTTGTAGTCCAAGCCGAAGAAGCGCCGCGAACCGGTGGCCGCGACCAGTGACATTGCCCCGGTGACCGGGTCGATCTCATAGATGCCCATCGGGCTGGCGTAGTTGCAGAACCCGAACAGTCGCCCACGGCCATAGGCCAGCGCGCTGACGTACTCCTGGAGATCCGTCAGATAGATCGCCGGACCTTCGAGTGGCGCGATGTAGAGCTCCGTGTTGAAGTCGCCTGAGCTGAGGTAGAGTGCGCCGTCAGGCCGACCCGCCGCGCCGTTCATGCCGAACGTGAAGCCATTGTTCCAGGTCACGTTCGGGAACCCCTCCAGGTTCGTGCTGCGCGTCGGCAGGTCGCCGTACTGGACGCCGACGAAGAGCGGACGTACCGGCTGAGGAGGCTGGGGCCCCGTGGAGGGGACGACTGAGAGGTCATCGTAGTAGACGGGTGTCGCGTGTGGCGCGTAGAGATCGATGTTTGCAATGGCCAGAGCGCCAATTCCGCCTGCCACCCAGTCGCCGGTGTAGAGCAACTGGTTGTTGTAATACTGCGTCACGGTCCCCAGCGAAGTGTCGAAATCGACCTCGACGCGAATCTCAACCCACTGGTCATACACGATCGGCAGTGGGCTGAAGGCATTGGGATCGCGCAGCGCATCGTACACCTGACCCGTGGCGGGGTCGAAATGCAGTTCCACGGACCAGTACTTGGTCCCGCCGTCCTCGTAGTAGGCGTTCACAATGAAGTAGGTCGTTCCTGACAGGGTCGCAGGAATGTACTGCCAAGCGGTGATCACCCACTGGTCGCCAGTGAAAGCCGGCACGAACGGATGGATCGCGTCCGAAGTGTCATTCACCATGATCGAGTGCGGAGCCGAGTGCGCCTGGGCATCCGTTACGGTCCCGCAGGCAGCCGGGTCATCGTCCCAGCCATACCAGCCGCCGACGTGGTACAGATACGTGCCGTTTGCGTAGCTGTCGAAATTGTCGGACCAGCCGAGCGAGGGCGGCTCATCGCCGCAGGGGTTCGGCCAGCAGATCGTGTCGGCGCCCTGAAACTCGCCCCAGTACTCCGCGCAGAGGTATTCCGCAATCACGAGGCAGCCGCCCGTGCCGAAGCAGCAGGCTCCCACGTCCGGCTGCGGACACTGCACCATTTCGCAGGTCGTATCGTCGCCCTGATACACGCCGCCCCAGGAGTTCACGCACTCATTCACGGTCAGGTTCGGCTGGCAGATGCCGCTCGGCAAGCAGCAGGCCCCGCGCGGCGGCTGCGGGCAGGGATTCTCCCCCGCGCAGTTGGTGCCGGCGCCCAGCCACGTACGTCCCCAGTAGAAGACGCACAGCATCTCGGTCGTCGTCATGACACAGTTGCCGCTGTCCGGGTCGCAGCAGGCCCCGATCGGCGGACAGGTGACCTCCGCACAGGTCGTGCCATCGCCCATGTACTGCCCGAAGATGGAATTGGCGCAGTAGTCCGCAGTGACACCATCGGTGCAGAGGCCGTCGATGTAGCCGCAGCACGCGCCGGTTTGGGCGAACGCCGCGCTGGCCGACAGGGCAGCCACGAGTGCCAGGGCTGGTAATAGTTTGAACATTTTTCGTCCTCCAGGTCTTGCGGAGCCGCGCCGCCGCTCATGCACCGCGCACCAGCGGTCGGTAGGCCGTGAAAGGGGGCCGCTTGGGCATCGATCTGACTCTCGCGACCCGCGCCTCCGTCCGCACGAGCCGCACGCCGGCAGGTACGATAACACTTTGCCACGCCAATTGCAATATCAATTTATTTTTTGGCTATAAAGCATTTCTTATGAAGAACTTATGCAGACAGATTGACGCGGTATCCAAAGGGGGGTACACTCACATGGATGAAAGCCTCGCGAGCGAACCAACGGTCGCTGGACTTCGCCGTCCAAGCGGAGAGCGTTATCCAGCACCTGCGCCGCGCGCTGGCGGACGTCATCAACGGCATGCCGGGCTTCACCTATCGCCGGCCCAATGACCTGGCGGGCGCCTTGAACCTCGACCCGAAGCTGGCCTGGAAAGTCGGCCGCTGCATCGAGGGCGGCGACCCCTTTGCCTGCGCCCAGTTCGTGCCCGGGCCGACCGGCATGCGCGCTTTCTTACGCGCAGCGCAGCGCCACGCCGCTCCCGCCGGCGCGCTCGAGCGCGCCCGCCACGCGTTCGACGCCTTCCGCGAACTCGTGCACACGCACGCCGGCACACGCAAATCCTTCAACATGCTCGCCGCCGGCCTTGCCACCAGCGAACGCGTCCGCGCGGACGTCGAGCATCGCCGGCTGACGTTCGAGGGCGGCACGTATGTCTGGGGCGTGCAGGCCCGCACGATCTTTCGCGTGAACCTCGTCCATCCGTCGGCGAATCCGGATGCCTGGGATGGGGCGACGCTCCGCGGCTTCATCGATTTTCGGCGCATGCGCCCCAACGTCGCCTGGCGAATCGCGCGTCCGGTCTCGGTCGACTGCGCCCACGGGGTGCATGCCGCGCCGGTCCGCTCCGTGCTCGATCCGCGCGCCGCCGATGGCGTGCCCCTGCTCACGGATTTCTGCACGCAGCCCTATCCCCAGTTCCGCCCGGTCGTCGGGGCTCACGGCGAGCGGGAATTCGAGTTCGTGGCGGACTCGGTCGGAAACACCGCGCGGATCACCTGTGTCACGGGCGAAGCGCTGCGGGCGGTCGAACCGCGCTATCGCACCGAGCTGTACCCGGAATTCTGCGCGGCGTTCCCGGTGCGGATGCCCGCCGAAGTCCTGATCTTTGACCTGCTGTTGCACCGCGCGCTCTTTGCCAACGGCGGCCCGCTGCGCGCCGAACTGTATGGCGACCTGTTCGGCGGCGGACCGGGCGTCCGGTATGAGCCGAGCGACCGGCTGCCGCTGCACGACCCACTGGTCCATCTCGGCACCGGGCCCGACGCGGCCCTTACGCCGGATATCCCGCGGTATCCTGACATGCTGCACTACGCGCTGGAACGGCTCGGCTGGAACGGCCAGGAGTTTGACCTCTATCGCCTGCGCATGCAGTATCCGCCGATTCCCACCACGTTGATGCTCTGCAAGCCGCTGCCCAACCACCCCACCACAGGCGCGCTGCACCAATTGTGATGCCACCGCGTGTCTGCGCGCCAAGCCCGGTGGGCGAAACCGCAGACGAGCTGCGCCGCGCCAAGTCGCCCTGTTCAGGCCGGCGCCCCTTCCGGACAACCGACCCGTACGACGACTTCGGGTCCATCGACGCCACGATCGTTCAGGTTTCCTCGGACCACGCGGTTGACTCCTCCAGGGTGTACGCGGCCGGCTTCCAGATAGGTGGGGGCATGGCGTCCCTGCTGAGCAGCACACGGCCGTAGACGCTCGCGGCGTTCACCTCGGACGACAGGCGGAGAAGGCACGCGACACGACTTGCTCAATTGGCGCCGAATCAGAGTGCGGCGTAAACGACTCTGCCGACGCGAGTTGTCGCGTCGCGACGTGTGGTGTCACGGACGAGGGGGAAATGGTGGCGGACGGACTTGAACCGTGCGCCTCCAAATCGCAAGCAGTTGTCTCCACAAGCACTTACGAATCCACCGGACCGGCGTGTTGTACTCCTGGTTGTACCCAGCTCGCCGAAAAAGCGACATTGGACGCGCGCCTCGCCGAGGTCGCCGCAACATGGCCGACGCTGCCAGAGCCCGTGAAGGCCGGCATCCTGGCGATGGTCCGGGCGAGCGCTGGTGACGGGCAAGGGGGCAAGCCATGAGCTTCGACCTGCGTGCCTACGCTGCCGAGCATCGGCTCCGGGTTCGCAACGTGCACGACGGTGGCCCGGTGCCGCCGGTGCGGCGTCGGAGCGACCGCACCGCCGTCGCCTACCGCAGTGGCGCCGATCGCGCCGACGCCATCATCTGCCGCGACGGGTACGTCGATTACGGCGGGCAGGGCCACGACCGCGTCGAGTTCTGCGTCCTGTGCCGCAGCTCGCGTGTCCTGCGTGCCCGGCTCCGGCTGCTGGCCGAGGTCGGGGCCACGATCACCCAGATGGGCGACACGGAGGCCGTTGGGCATGCTCCGCTGACACGGATTGACGAGGTGCTGGCGGCATTGCGGCCGTACCGGCGCCGGGAAGCCCCGGCTGGCGCGCGGGTTCCCGGCCCACAGGCGACGCAGCCCCTGGAGGTGGGATGATGAACCCGGCCGACACGAACTGGGCGGTGAACTGCCACGTGAGCCCCGCACCGACGGGACCTCAACGGCATTCGGCACCGGGCACGTGGGCCGGCTCGTTCTCGCCGACGGTGCCGCGCCATCCGCCCACCGGCGCCGGCATGCCGGCCGGATCGCGATTGCGCGAGTCGGCCACCCCCCGGGGGGCGCGCCCCAATTCTGTTCGGCACTCGACTTGCTAGGGCATGCGAAAAACACACGCGGGTTTAACACGATCTTAATTTGCGCTTTGCCTCAGGCCTGCGCATTATCTCCCGCATGGGTAGGCCGCGACGCCAACG